>CAVJMM010000001.1:0-74354 GCA_963650865.1 Eubacterium sp. AM49-13BH
ATAAACCTCATGTAATTTTGTAATTCATCAAAACCTCATCAAGTTTTGGATATTCGTAGTTAGTACTTTTTAATCAGCTAAGTAAAGGATAGCTTTGCAACTCAATTTTCTAAAATTGCAAGTTAAGTAAAGGATAGCTTGCAAAGTAAAGGATAGGTCTGCAACTTTACAACGAGAAGTTGACACTTTTGCAAGAATTCCCATAGCTTCGCATAATGTATGTTATACGATTTTTATTTATTTCAATCTAACACTTCAACTTTAAGATTCTTAAAGAAACAATCACTACCAATATGTGTATTAAAACCAATTTTACCTTTAGATGGTTTATGTTGCATATGTTTAACTTCTAATACAAGTTCATTATTTACATAGAATTCTGCATGATCATCAATAAGGATTGCTTTTATATGTGCCCACTCATCCAAAGAAATTGTATCAACCGGTGCTTCATAATCCGGAATATTAAATTCTCTATAATATGACCAAATATATCCAGGATATGCAAAATATTGACAACCATGAGCCTTTCTAAACGCATTATCGCATCCTCTACCATTTGTTGGTCTAATATAGAAACCTTCAAATTCCATATCTCTATCATCGATTCTAAATGCAATTCCAATAAAGCCTCTAGCTGCTTCCCAACAATCAGGTAATAATGTAGATTTCATATCACATTCAATAATACCGTTTTGAAAAGATAAATCTTTAACTGTGACATAGGAATTAGTATCATCTTCTTCAATTTTTTCTGTTTTAACTGTATGTAGAACTCCATCATTGATTTCTAAGGATGAGTGTAATGCATTCAAGTTATCTGTAGTTAATGGAACATCTTTTAAGTAAGAGATTGCTGTCGCAACTACCTCTCCGTTTTGTGTATATATTTTATTTTCATGTACTTTTAATGGATCTGTATGAGAAACAATATTGAATGCATCCTTCTCGTTAAACCATAATACTGCTGAAGGATCATAAGAAGATATCGCAATCATTCCATCCTTTGGTGCAGTTAATGCAGCAACAGTCAATGCATTGATTTCATCGTTTGTATACTGCTTTTGTGTTGCTGGATTCACAACCCCTTTTAATAAATAATTCTCTGTAAAATAAATCGTATTAATGTTGAAATCTTTATTATTTAGTTCTAATGCAATATATGTTTTATTCATTTTGTGTATCCTCCCTTGCATAAACATATTTTAATTACAAAAGAGAATAAAAAAAGTAGGCACTTTTTTGTGACTACTATTTCATAAAGTTATTTTGAAAAGAAGATAACATTTTACTCATCCATTTTGGAAATGCATAAAAAGGATGAGAACACAATTCTAAACTAGCAGCATATTTGTCCGCAAGTGTCACAATATATCCTTCTTTTGTTATTGGTTTTCCTTGTACTCTTGGCCACATATGATGAATAATACAATCCGTTTCTACTTTATTTAAACGAAAATATTTCTGTGAATTTTGTAACGCAATTTTCGGATGATTTTGGATATGTTTTTTTGTTTCTTCTTTTGTATGAATATTTTCATATAAATAGAAATCATGCAACATAGCTCCCCTTGCACAACTTCTTGAATCTAAATGTAATTTATGACTTATCAAAAAAGAATACCAAGCAACATTTAAACAATGTTGGTATCTTGTAGTATAGTAATGATGTGTAAAATTCTTAAGCTTTTGATAATCATCTATACATACAATATCTTTCACATCATTAATAAATTCAATACATAAATCATCACTAATATCATTAAATAACTTTGTACCTAAAACTTTTGACATATGTATAGTTTATATCTTTTACATAAATAAACAACAAAAAAGACTCTCAAATTTGAGAATCTTTTATGCAGTCCATTTCGCAAATTCTTCATCTGTAGCAAGAACAATATGCGTATCTGACAATTTATGTTCTGTTCCTTTTGTGTAATCTACACCCTCTTTATCTTTATCATAAGTCAACGCAACACGCTTCTTTTCAACGATAGGATTTGGGTGAGGAATTGCTGATAATAAGGATTTTGTATATGGATGAATTGGATTTGAGAAAATCTCATCTGTTGTACCAGTTTCAACAATATGTCCTAAATGCATAATACCAATACGATCAGAAATATACTTTACCATAGATAAGTCATGAGCAATAAACAAATAGGTTGTTCCAAGTTCATCTTGAAGATCTTTCATTAAGTTAACAACTTGTGCCTGAATAGATACGTCTAATGCGGAAATACATTCATCCGCAATAACTAGTTTAGGATTCATGACAAGAGCTCTTGCGATACCAACACGTTGTCTTTGTCCACCAGAGAATTGTGATGGGAAACGAGTAGCTTGTTCTTTAGAAAGACCAACCTTTTCTAAGATTGTGTATACTTTTTCTTCTACTTCTTCTTTAGAAGAACATACATGATGAATTTCTAAGCCTTGCGCAATGATTTCCTTTACCTTCTTACGTGGATTCAAACATGCCATAGGATCTTGAAAGATCATTTGCATATTTGTACGTAAATAACTTTCGTCTTCTTTACTTAATTTTTTAGAAATATCTCTTCCATCAAAGATGATCTTTCCATCAGTAGGATTATAAAGACGAATAATACTACGACCCGTTGTTGATTTACCGGAACCAGATTCACCTACTAGACCATACGTTTCACCTTCATAAATATCGAAAGAAATTCCATCTACAGCTTTTGTAGTAAACGTTCTAGAAATTTTAAAATACTGTTTTAGATTTTCTACATGAAGTAGAGGTTTTTTTGTCTCTGTCATTCTAATCCTGCCTCCTTCTTCATCTTTTCAAGTTTTTCTTTTAAATCAAGTGGCAACTCAATTTTAGGTGCTCTTGGATCACATAACCAAGAAGCAACTCTATGTTGTCCACCAACATCAAACATAGGTGGTTCTAATTCAAAATCAATATTTAAAGCATATGGATTTCTTGGAGCGAATGCATCACCTTTGATGCGATTCGTTAAATCTGGTGGTGAACCAGCAATCGCAAATAAACGATCACTAGAAGTATCTGTATCTGGCATAGATGCTAATAAGCCCCATGTATAAGGATGTCTTGGATCATAGAAAATTTCATTAACTCTTCCCTTTTCTACAATTCTACCAGCATACATAACAGCTACATAATCAGCAACTTTCGCAACAACACCTAAGTCATGTGTAATATAAATTACAGAGATGCCTTTTTCATCTTGAATGGATTTAATCAATTCAATGATTTTCGCTTGAATTGTAACATCCAATGCAGTTGTAGGTTCATCACAAATTAAGATATCAGGATCACAAGCCAAAGCAATCGCAATAACAACTCTTTGTCTCATACCACCAGATAATTCATGAGGATATTGCTTCATTCTCTTTTCCGGATTCTCAATACCTACCTTTTTCAATAAATCTAATGCATGTTCTTTTGCTTCAGATTTTGACATATGACGATGTTCAATCATAGGTTCCATGATCTGTTTGGAAATTGTCATTGTAGGATCTAAAGATGTCATTGGATCTTGGAATACCATCGCAATCTTTCTACCACAGAATTCATAACGAATTTGCTTCTGTGACATCTTTGTGAGATCAGCAGTTTTTTCTTCACCATTTTCATCTTTATAAAACAAATTAATTTCACCAGAATCAATAATTCCATTAGAATCCAAAATACCCATAATTGTCTTACAAGTAACAGATTTACCCGAACCTGATTCACCTACAATCGCAATTGTTTCCCCTTTAAACAAGTCAAGACGAACACCACGAATGGCATTTACTACACCATAATTTGTTTTAAATGAGATATTCAAATCACGAATGGAAAGTACTCTATCTTTCTTATCACGTTTAATCGTTTGTGTCATAGTACCCTCCTTCTATCGATTCATCTTTGGATCAAAAGCATCTCTTAATCCATCAGCTAATAAGTTGAAACTTAACATTAATAACGCAAGAACAATAACAGGAATCATTAACATATGAGGATATGTAATCATTGAGTTATATCCAGAAGAAATCAATGATCCAAGAGAAGCTGTTGGTTCAGGAACACCAACACCTACGAAAGATAAATAAGCTTCTGTAAAAATTGCATTTGGAATAGAGAACATGGATTCAATAATAATCTGTCCAAAAATATTAGGAAGAATTTCTTTAAAGATAATATAGAAATCCTTAGCTCCTAAAGTTTGAGCAGCTAAAACATATTCTTGTTCTTTTACTTTTAATACTTGCGCACGTGTAATACGTTCCATGCCAATCCAACCAGTAATCATCAATGCAAAGATAATAGATGTAATACCAGGTTGTAAGATCAAACCAAATAATACAACAATTACTAATGTTGGAATACCGTTTAAAATTTCAGCAAATCTTTGCATGAACATATCAACTGCACCACCAAAGAATCCAGAAATCAAACCATAGATCATACCAATGCATACATCAATTAAAACAGCAACCAATGCAATCAATAATGAAATTCGAGTACCACTCCATACACGCGTCCATAAGTCACGTCCTAAAGCGTCTGTACCAAACCAGTAATAAACATCTGTAAATCCCTTTGCAACATATTGGTTTTCACCATTACGCATACCATTGAAGATACCAATTTTTTCTAAACCTGGAATTCTTGGAACAAGATTTGCATGTTCTGTAATAATGGATTTATATGTATGATCATTCATCATTGGACCAACAATAGCCATGATTACAATAATTACAATTAATACTGCGGCAATTAAAGCACCTTTATTCTTTCTGAAATTTCTCCAAACATCTTTTGCATAGGAAGTAGCGACATAGTTTTTATCCATTAACTTATCGTCTTTATCATAGGCTAATTTAAAATCATTTTCAGAAAATTCATAATTTAAATTTTGACTCATGATTATTTACCTCCATCCTTAGATACACGAATTCTTGGATCGATAACACCATACAATACATCGACAACAAATACTGCAATAATATACATTAATGAGTATACAAACGCACAAGCAATTGTAACGTTATAGTCATTCATTTGAATCGCTGTAATTAATAATGTACCAACACCAGGAATACCAAATACTTTTTCAACGACTGAAGAACCAGTTAACAAGTTAACTAATAATGGTCCCATGATCGTAATAATAGGAATCAAAGAGTTTCTCATTGCATGTTTTAAAATGACTTTATAATCTTTTAAACCTTTTGATTTAACCAATAAGATATAATCTGAATTTAAAACATCAAGCATTTCACTTCTTGTAAAACGAGCAATATTTGCAGTAGGAGAGAAACTTAATGCGATTGCTGGAAGTACAAGAGATTGTCCTTCTTGAGAAGCATTATATAAAATTGGGAATAAACCTAATTTATAAGCAATAAAATAACATAAAATCAACGCGAATACATAAGATGGAACAGATACGCCAATAACAGAAATCGTTGAGCATAATGTATCAATCCATGTGTTATGATTCAATGCAGCTAAGATACCTAAGATTAAACCAAAGATAGTTCCAATTACCATAGCTAATAAACCAAGTTTAATAGAAATCCATAAACGAGATGAAATCATTGAACTAACAGCAAAATCTTTGTTAATTGCATAAGATACACCAAAATCACCAGTCAACATATTTTTGAAATATGTAATAAATCTAGTAAGGAATGGTTGATCTAATCCATATTTAGCATATAACAAAGCTTTTTGTGCTTCTGTCAACTTTTCATCGTTAAATGGAGATCCAGGCATCATGTCCATCATAAAGAATAAGACAAGTAATATTACTAATAAAGTACCAAGACTGATTAGTAATCTTTTTCCAATATACTTTTTCATAAATCCCCTTTCTAAAAACATTATAAGGGTGAATGATCACCCTTATAATGATTATATTTTTTTCTTAAGCAGCAAGTTTCATGTGACGATAGTTATCAACACCAGCACCATGATATTGGATACCAGTTAACTTCGTATTTTGTAAAGCTGTATTACCAGATTGATAGAGAGGAACAATAGCAACTTCTTCGTTTACAAGAACCTTTTCAGCTTCTGCGAAGTCTTCCCATCTCTTCTTAGAATCAGCAGCATCTGTTGTTAGAGCTGTATTGATCAAAGTATCATACTTTGTAGATTCATAATGACCATAGTTATTAGAAGCGCCTGTTACAAATAGATCCATGTATGTTTGTGGGTCAGCATAGTCAGGTCCCCATCTATGTAATGCAATAGTGTAATTATCATTTTGCATATCTTGTAATCTACTCTTCTTAGGTTCACACTTAGCTTCTGTTTCGAAACCAGCCTTTTCTAAAGCACTCATAACATATGCAGCAACGTTCTTAGAAACATCAGCATCTTCATATAGGAATTCAACAGAAATTGAACTTACACCTAATTCTTTGCATCCTGCTTCAAAATATTCCTTAGCCTTGTCTTCATCATATCCAAGAACAACTGTTCCAGAAA
This sequence comes from Eubacterium sp. AM49-13BH, assembly GCA_963650865.1. Lineage (GTDB taxonomy): Bacteria > Bacillota_I > Bacilli_A > Erysipelotrichales > Erysipelotrichaceae > Bulleidia. The sequence continues at coordinate 6,479 of CAVJMM010000001.1, forward strand.
TATCTCTGAAGTCTTCACCATCAGCGTTAGCTGTTGTAGACTTTGTAACAATTCCATCTAATGGTGTAGAACCATCTTTCAATACAGATGTGCATAATTCATCAGTATCGATTGCATAAGCAATTGCTTTACGGATATTGTCATTAGCTAGATATTCATTGTGGAAATTCAATGATAGATACCAAGCATAACCAGTTAGAGATGTAACAACATCTTCCTTACCAGCATAATCATCAATTACTTCGCTTGTTAATTTTACATAATCAAGATTTCCTGCTTGATAGTCAAGAATTGCTGATTGACCTTGAACAAGTCTCCAGTTAGCTTCATCAACATTATCACTGTAACTATCAGCATCCCAATATTGATCATTCTTTTCAAACTTCCAAGAAGTATTTGCTGTCCATTCTGTTAATTTATATGGACCACAATATAACATATTATCAAGACTTAATGCATATTGATCACCTTGTTCTTCAGTGAATGCTTCATTCAATGGGAACAATGATGGGAATGCACATAAGGATAAGAAGAAATCACATGGTTTACTTAATGTAACCTTTAATGTGTAATCATCTTCAGCTTCCCAATCTTTAACATTTGTAGTATTGCTTTCTGCATTTTTATCCATCAAGAATGCATATTCACTTGCTGTATCCGGATCAATCAAACGATTCCATGCATATACAAAGTCATTTGCTGTTAACGCAGTTCCATCTGACCACTTAGCATCTTTTCTAATGTGGAATGTGTATTCTAATCCATCATCACTTACATCCCAACTTTCTGCCAAGTCTGGTTCAGCAACATTCTTTTCATTGAGCTGTGTTAATCCAGCTTCACACATTGTCAATGCAACGAAAGATGTTCCATCAGTAGCAGTTGAGGAATTCATGCTTAAGATATCTGTATCTGTAGCAATTGTTACAGAATTACCTGAAGCAGTACTAGTTCCAGCAGTTGAACCTGCACCACCGCTTGAAGAACAGCCCACGAGCATTGCAAGTGCCATGGTACTAACCAATAATTTCTTCTTCATAACTTTTTCTCTCCTTTGTATTTAAAATACGTTTCCATTCTAAACACAACTGTTTCTAAAAGCAATACAAAAGTGAAATTATTTTCACTGTTTATTCACTTTTTCATGAAAACTTTTCAAAGAAATTTCAGATAAATGTTGTTCACATTCAAAAAACAGACTATAAAAATAGTCTGAAAGTTGATATTTATTTCCTTTTCTTGAATTCCAATTTTTCTTGAAAAACTTCAGCGTGAGAAGCATCATAGGCTTCAAATAATTGTTTATTTGTTACATGTGTATAGATTTCTGTTGTTGAAATATTGGAATGTCCTAATATTTCTTGAATACTTCTTAAATCAGCACCGCCTTGTAACATGTGTGTAGCATAACTGTGTCTTAATTTATGTGGTGTGATATGTTTTTCAAAATGGCATTCGATACATTTCTTTTGTAATAGTTCTTCTATATATTTTGTAGTTACTTTTCTTCCATATTGATTGATGAAGAATAAAGGTGTTTTGTTTTTTAAAAAGTTACTTCGTATTACATCACGATAATATTTTAAAAATATGATAGACGCAGAAGGAATTGGCACAATTCTTTCTTTATCCCCTTTTCCTAATACACGTAATTTTTTGGTATCTAAATCTACTCGATTCAAAGTTAAAGAAACAGCTTCAGAAACACGTAATCCACAATCATAAATTAATTCTAAAATTGTGTGATCTAAATACTGTTTCGGATCAGAATCATCAAAAGAATTCATTAATCGCGCAATTTCTTCTACTGTACAGAAAACAGGTAATCGTTTTGTATCCTTATGTACTTCAATATTCTTAGATGGATCATTGAGATCATACATAAAAGATAAATCTTGATGGAATGAACGAATAGAAGCACACATTCTTACAACCGATGCACTAGATTTAATTGTATTTTGTTCAACAATAAAATTTTGAATATCTTGTAAATGAATTTCTTCAATATTAGAAATATCTTTCGTTTCTAACCATTGTAAATATTGTTTCAGATCTTCTGAATAAGATTGAATTGTTTTTTCACTTTTTCCTTCATTCACACGTATATGAACAAGATAATGTTGTAATGCATCTTCTAATTTCATACTCTACACCTACTAAATTTTTAAGATTCTTTTAATAAACTAGATGCTCTAACAAACCCCTTACTTCCTAATTGCTGATTAAGATCTTGTAGAATTTCATTTAAATTTTCTTCTTGAGGTTCTTCAAATAAACTATATTGTTTCGCTAATATTTCTTCCTCTTCAAAATTGGATACTGAGATTCCAATCAAGCGAACAGATTCTCCTTCTTCATAAGATTCATCAAATAAAGACATTGCTTGTACAAATAGGTCATCGCTTTTCCAAATTGGAGCAGATAACTTTTTACTTTTATTTGCATTTCTAAAATCATAATAACAAATACGCATAGAAACGTGATATCCCGCTTTATGACTTTCTTTTAAACGTCTAGATAGTTTTCTGCACAAAGAACGAATCAAACCTTTTAGTTCATCATAATCCGTTACATCTTCTAAAAGTGTTTCTGATACTCCCATACTTTTGGAATCAAATTCCGTAATTAATGTACGATCATCATAACCATTTGCTCGTTTAATCATTGTTTCTGTGTTTTTTCCAAAAATAGGTCTTAATCTTTCAATATCTTTGTAATTCGCTAAATCACGAATTGTATGGATTTCAAGATCCTCCATAATTTGTAAAGTTCTTTTCCCTACGCCTCTCATTTCAGAAATCGGTAAAGGCCACATCTTTTCTGGAACATCACGAATTCTTAGAACAGTTATTCCCATAGGCTTCTTCATATCACTCGCCATTTTTGCCAAAAACATATTTGGTGCAACACCAATCGAACAACGCAAGCCCACTTCTTCTAATACCCTTCTTTGTACTTCAAAAGCTAAATCCAAAGGTTTTGGATACTTCTTGATTACTTCTGTCATATCAACATAACATTCATCAATCGAAGCTTGTTCCACTAGTTCTGTATAACTATAAATGATATTCATAAATTGTTTCGATAAATCTGTATAATATGCATAATGCCCATTCACAACAATTAGTTCTTTACAGAGTTGTAATGCTTGTTGAATTGGCATCGCACTATGGATTCCATATTTTCTAGCCGCATAAGAAGCAGTAGATACAACACTTCTTCTCGTATTACCACTGACAACAATGGGTTTCCCTTTTAAAGATGGATCTAACAATTCTTCGCAAGAAGCAAAAAAAGCATTTAAATCAATATGAAAATAAACTTTACTCATGATTCATGATTCCTTTGATAAAGTTCTTTTGCGGCAGATAAAGAAGCTTTTGTAACCTCCCCAGAAGCAATGATTGCTAATTGTTCAATACTTTCTTTTTGATTTAATAATTTGATAGAAGAATGCGTAATTCCATTTTCATCACTTTTACTAACAAAGTAATGATGATCACTACATGCAGCAACTTGTGCTAAATGCGTTACAGAAAAAACTTGTGTATTTTGAGATAATAACTTCATCTTTTTTCCAATACTACTAGCAACCGGTCCAGATACACCTGTGTCAATTTCATCAAAGATGACTGTTTGAATACCTTGTAAATGTGTAAAGATGATTTTTAATCCTAGCATTAATCTAGATAACTCACCACCAGAAGCTGTTTTATTGAGTGGTTTTAAGTCCTCTCCTTGATTCATGCGAATCAAAAACTCAACTTGATCAATGCCTTGAGAAGTTGGATTACCATCCTTAATTGATGTATAGAACATTGCATTTGGTAACATTAAATCTTTTAGATGCATTTGAATTTCTTCATCTAATTTATGAGAGCCTTCTTTTCTAACAGTTGAAAGTTTTGAAGCAAGTGATTGATATTCTTTATAAGCATCATTGATTTTTTGATCAATTTGGTTTAAGTACTCTTGTTTATGTGTAATACGTTCAATTTGATTTTGTAATTCTTCTTTTTTCAAAAAGATATCTTCAATCGTTCTTCCATATTTTCTTTTTAACTTTTGAATTTCAAAGATTCTTTCTTCCATTGCATTGACATCATCTTCACTCATATCCATATCATCTAATATATGACGCAATTGTTCCATCGCATCATTAATTGAATAATAACCATCATTAATCGTTGCTTGAATAGAATCAATTTGTTCATTGCTTTTTAAAGATGAAACAAGTTTATTCAATTCATATAAATGATCAGAAACTTCTTCATCATACAAATGAAAAATAGCATTTAATTTATCAAGCATATCTTTCATTAATTTATAGTTTTTTTCTTTTTCTTCAAGTTCTTCATCTTCGCCTTGTCTCAGATTTGCACTTTCAATTTCTTGAATTTGATAAGAAAAAAATTCAGCATCACTTTCATTGTATGTATCTCTTAAAGCATTTTCTTTTTCTTTACATAAAGAATCATATTTTGTATAGGAATATTGTACTTGTTGTAAAAGTTCTGCATCATTTAAATATTCATCTAATAAGTGAATATGCGTAGCAGTATTTAAAAGATAAGCATTATCTCTTTGACCATGAATGTCAATTTGATACTTCAATACATCTTTCATTAATGAAGATGTAACGACTCTATGGTCTATTCTTGTTACACTTTTTCCATTTGCATGAATTTCACGGGTAAATGTTGTTTCATCTTGTATATCAAAACCACTTTCTTCCATCACTCTACAAGCATGTTGATCACTAGTAATATCAACTGTTGCTTCAATGATTGCTTTCTGTTTTCCTTTAGAAATTAAAGAGGCAGAAGCACGAGAAAAAGAAAGCGTACTGATAGCATCTAATAAGATAGATTTACCAGCACCTGTTTCTCCTGTAAAAGCACTAAAGCCTTCCTCAAAGTCTAAATTAATTTCATCAATTAAAATAAAGTTTTGAATATAAAGATGTTTTAACATATGTTTTATTTTTCAAGATATGATTGAATACAGTCTAAAACTGTATTGAAATCAATCCCTAAATCCTTTCTGAGCAAGCGTTCTGAACCTTGCTCAATATAATTATCAGGAATACCAAATCTTTTCAAAGAAATGGATCGACCATGATCATTACACCATTCTAAGATCATGCTTCCTAAACCATGCTCTAAAGCATCAGTTTCATAACATATAAATTTCATATGACGTTTTGTAATTTCAGATAAAACTGCTTCATCCATTGGTTTGAGATATCTACAATTTACAATAGTTACAGGTAAATCATTGATTTGAATTTTATCAAGTAACTTCAATACAAAATCACCATATGTAAAAACACAAACTTGATTATCTTCATGATCATTAAAAACTTCCCAAGATCCAATTGGAATAATTTGATCATCATGTTCATCTGCATTTTTTACATATCCTTTTGGAAACCGAAATGCAAAAGGATGTTTTTGAGTAAAAGCTGTATAAATCAAATTTTCAAGTTCTTCAGCATCTTTTCCTTGCGCAACAATCATATTTGGAATACCAGTTAATAAACCAACATCGTAGATTCCATGATGTGTTTCTCCATCTCCACCAACTAAACCAACATGATCAACTCCAATTACAACTGGTAGATCCATTCTCGCAATATCATGAATAATTTGATCATATGCTCTTTGCAAAAAAGAGGAATAGATACAAAGATATGGTCGTTTTCCTTGAATCGCTAAACCTGCAGAAAATGTTGCAGCGTGTTCTTCAGCAATTCCCGTATCAAAAGAGCGATCTGGAAATTCCGCGAAAAATTTCGATAAAGAAGAACCATTCATCATAGCAGGCGTCAACGCAACGATATCCTGATCTTTTTCAGCCAACTCTCTTACTTTTTCGCTTGCAATAAAAGAATATAAAGAATGATTTACAGGTGCACTATGTTTTGGTAGTCCAGTTTCTACATCAAATGGGCCAACGCCATGCCATCTACCTTCTCTATCATTTTCACAAGGTTCATAACCTTTTCCTTTTTTGGTAATAACATGAACAACGATAGGACCATCATGACCTTTGACTGCTTCAAATACTTGTATTAAATCGTGAATATTGTGACCATCCACTGGTCCAATGTAATCTAAATTAAATTCACCAAAAATACCTTTTTTAACAATTTGTTTTTTCAAAGCATCACGTATATTTTTCAAACCTAAATAAATTTGTTCTCCAAAATCACTCGTACGTAATGATTTTTTCATATTCTTTTTAACAGTTTGATATGTATTAGATGCTCGTAAATGTGAAAAAGCGTATGTCAAAGCACCAACATTTTTCGAAATAGACATATTATTATCATTAAAAACAATAATCATATTACGATTTTCTGAACCAATTTCATTCAGCGCTTCCATTGACATGCCAGAACTCATTGCCCCATCCCCAATTACAGGAATTACAGAAAAAGATTCATGATTTAAATCTCTCGCAATTGCCATACCTAATGCAGCACTTAAAGAAGTTGAACTATGTCCAGCTTCCCAACAATCATATTCACTTTCTTTTCTTTTTTGGAAACCACTCAATCCTTTATATTGACGTAGTGTAGAAAATTGTGAAGCTCTGCCTGTTAAGATTTTATGTGTATAGCATTGATGACCAACATCAAAAAAGATTTTATCTTTTGGTGCATCAAAAACATAATGTAAAGCAATCGTTAACTCTACTACCCCTAAATTACTTGCAAGATGTCCACCCGTTTTAGAAATCGAATGGATTAAAAAATCACGGATTTCTGAACTTAGATTTTCCATCTCTTCAATATTCATAGATTTTAGAAATTTTGGATTTTGAATATCATGTAAATCCATATCTGCCCTCCATCTATTTACGGCGCTTTTCAATACTCTCTATTTCCTTGATTAACTCATCCGCTTGAAAATCATCCATTTGTAAAACATCATTTTTCACTTGTTCATACAACTGTTTCATTAAATCATTAGATTGTTGCATACCAAGCAAAGTAACACTTGTTTTTTTATCATTTCTTGCATCGGAATTACTTTTTCCAAATTCTTCACTTGTTAATTCAACATCTAAAATATCATCTTGAATTTGAAAAGCTAATCCTAATGCAATCCCAATAGAATGCCATTGTTCAATGATATCATTTGATTGATTCGCTATAATTGCTCCCATCATTAATGGTGCACTCAATAAGCAACCTGTTTTATAACGATGCACTTGTTTAACATATTCCCAATTAGATTGTTCTCCTTCATCCATATCAAGAATTTGTCCTAGGATCATTCCATTACTACCAGCCATTTCAGATAGCACTTGGATACATTTTACTACTATTTGTGCATCTAATGTTGAAGAAGATGCAACAGAAAACGCACTTGTTAATAAACCATCCCCCGCAAGGATTGCTGTGGCTTCATCAAATTGTTTATGGCAAGTTGCTCTCCCTCTTCTAAGATCATCATTATCCATAGCAGGTAAATCATCATGAATCAAAGAATAGGTATGAATCATTTCTAATGCACATGCAAATTCATCAGCAATGCTTTCATCTAATCCATATCCTTTCACAACCGTATATAAAAGATTCGGACGAATTCTTTTCCCACCTGCCATCAAAGAATATTCCATCGCATCTCTGACTTTCGATTCTTTTAAAGTTTTAATCTTTTCTTCTAATACTGACTCAATTCTCATCATTAGATCCACCATTTTCTTTAATCAAAGTATCTACTTGTGTTTCAAATTGTTTTAATTTTTCATCGCAATTTTTCACAAGTTTTAATCCTTCTTCAAATAGTGCAATTGTTTCATCTAATGGTTTTTCATTAGATTCTAGATCTTTTACAATTGTTTCTAATCGCTCCATAGATTCTTCAAAAGATTGTTTTTTATCTGTCATCTTTTTTATCCTCAACTTTCGTAATCACTGTTCCATTAGACAAACGAACAGTCAATGTATCATTGATATCTACTTCATTGATATCTTTTACAACATGATTATCTTTATAGGTAACACTATATCCTCTTGATAAAACTTTCAATGGAGAATATGCATCTAATAAATGAATCATATTTTGTACATTATTTGTATACCGATTCTTATTTTTATCAATATTAGAATATAAAGCGTCTCGATTTATCAAAACACCATTTTGTGCAATATTCAACTGTTTATGAACTTGAACGATCAATTCAGTCTTTTGTTCTTTAAGTTCATTTCGAATGATTCTAGAAGTAGAATTCATTTGTTGATGAAAAACTGTTAATAGTTGATCTAATTGATTTCTTTTCGATTGAATTACATATTGATATTTCAATAATCTTTCACTCAAAAACTGTACTTTAACGATTTTTTCTTGAATAAATTGATATGGATTCTTAAGAACAGAAGCATTCGCATAATGCTCAAAATCCTTCTTTTCTTTTTGAATTCTAGAATTCATCGCATTCACATAACGAATTTGATATTGATCTAAACTCGCTGATACTTCATCAAGATCAGGAGTTCCAACTTCGACTGCTCCAGTAGGTGTATTTGCACGTATATCGCTCACATAATCAACGAGTGTTGTATCTGTTTCATGTCCAATACCTGTAATGATTGGTGTATGCATTTGATAGATAAATCGGCTTAGTGCTTCATCATTAAAACACCATAAGTCTTCTAATGATCCTCCACCTCTAGCTAGAATTACCAATTCATGATTTCCTTCATCAGCTTTTTTCAAAGCTTCAATGATCTTGTTAGAAGCTTCTATTCCTTGTACAGGAGCAGGATATTCTGTAATACGAGCAATTGGCCATCTTTTTTGAAAGGTTATTAAAACATCTTTTCTAGCGGCTGTATTACTACCAGTAACCAAAGCAATATCCATTGGGTATTTTGGCAATCTTTTTTTATGAGATTCTTCGAACAATCCTTCTTGATAAAGCTTCCTTTTTAATTCTTCGAATTTTAAATAAAGTTCACCAATACCACTTGGTTGCATTGAACTCGCAACCATCTGCATGCTACCCATACTCTCATAGACAGTAACATCACCAATCAGAATGACTTTATCCCCATTTTTCGGCTGAAAAGTTACTTTTCTATTTTGATAAGCAAACATTGCACAAGTTAAACTAGCTTTCTCATCTTTCAAAGAAAAATACCAATGTCCTGAATTTGGTACCCTTAGATTAGAAATTTCACCTTCGATCATGACACCATGTAATACAGGATCACTATCCATGTATTCTTTAATATAACGAACAAGTCTGCTAACTGGAACTACTCTACGACTCATATAACGTCCAAGATTCTATTAATTAATTTATAAGTATCTTCATCACAATATTTCTTTGCGAGTTCAACAGATTCATTGATAATAACTGCTGCTTCAACTTCTTTCAAATCAAATTCAGCACATCCATTGATCAATATTGCTTTTTCAATTGCACCTAATCGATCATATGTCCAACCTTTTTTAATCACTTGATTAATATATTCTTTATAACGATCCTGATTTTTGATTGCTGTACGAACAATATTCACAAAATAAACTGGAATGTCATCAATTGATTTTTCAAAAGCATCTTCAATTAACTCTTTTGTATCTCTTGAAACCAATATATATTGATATACCGCAATCATTGCTTTTTCTCTTAATTCACTTCTATTCATCATTTACCTCTTGCCTTATATTCTACTATAAAATCGCATAGAGTTGAATAGAAAAGCATGTTGTTCTAAAATTGTTAACATGAATCAAAACACGATTAATCAACCATATATTTTAAAACTCATCAAACATTTACATACGATTGATCATCATCGTTTTGTCGTTATGAAAAATTGCTTTCATTGCGGATTATACAAACAAGGTCTTTTGCATGATCTAAGTAAATATTCTTATAGTGAATTTCATGAATCTGTCAAATACTTTCAAGGCAATCGCTCTCCCTATATGTATGAAAAAGAACAATTTGGTTACGCAAATGGTTGGATGCATCACAAAGGAAGAAATAAACATCATTGGGAATATTGGTATGACATGATTGATGGAAAATGGCAACCTTTAGAAATGCCATATAACTATTTTGTTGAAATGATTTGTGATCGAGTTGCAGCTTGTAAAATCTATCAAAAAGACAAATACACAAAAGAAAGTGCATTAAATTATTATCTAACTAGAAACGATGGACTTTATATGCATCCTAAAACGAATGCAATGTTAAAACACGTCTTAACCCAAATAGCAAGCAAAGGTGAAGATGTTGTTTTTGCGGAATTAAAACAAAATATCAAAACATGGAAAAAGGATTCAAAGAGATAGTCTTTGAATCCTTTCTTTCATTTATTGATTATAAGATGAATCATTGTGCTTAACTTGAACGTCATGTGCACCACCTTCAACAATAGAAGTTGATGAAACAAGTGTCAATTTTGCTTTTTCTTGTAATTCTGGAATTGTTAATGCCCCACAATTGCACATTGTAGATTTGATCTTTAAAGTTGTCATAGCGACGTTATCCTTTAATGGTCCAGCATATGGAACATAAGAATCTACACCTTCTTCAAAGGAAAGTTTCTTACCTTGACCAAGATCATATCTGCCCCAGTTACGAGCACGTGCAGAACCTTCACCCCAATATTCCTTAACTGTATTTCCATTCACAACTAATTTTTGACCAGGAGCTTCTTCAAAACGAGAAAAATATCTTCCTAACATAACAAAGTCAGCACCCATCGCAAGAGCTAATGTAATGTGATAATCATATACGATACCACCATCACTACAAATAGGAATATAAACTCCTGTTTCTTCAAAGTATTTGTCTCTTTCTGCTGCAACATCAATGACAGCTGTAGCTTGTCCTCTACCAATACCTTTTGTTTCACGCGTAATACAGATGGATCCTCCACCAATACCAATCTTAATAAAATCAGCACCAGCATCAGCTAAATATCTAAATCCTTCTCCATCAACAACATTACCAGCACCAATCTTTACAGAATCACCATATTTTTCTCTTACCCATTTGATTGTATTTGCTTGCCAAATAGAATATCCTTCTGATGAATCAATAACTAAGCAGTCAACACCAGCTTCAACTAAAGCAGGAATTCTTTCTTCATAGTCTCTTGAGTTGATACCAGCACCAACCATGAGTCTCTTTTCTTCATCTAATAATTCATCTGGGAATTCTTTATGAGCATCATAATCCTTACGGAATACCATATATAATAAATGGTCATTGTCATCTACAATTGGTAATGTATTCAACTTATTATCCCAAATAATGTCATTTGCTTGAGATAATGTTGTATTTTTATCTCCAACAACTAGTTTTTCTCTAGGTGTCATAAAATCCGTTACTTTTTCATTTCCAGTCATTCTAGAAACTCTATAATCTCTAGAAGTCACAATACCTAGTAGCTTACCACTACTTGTACCATCATCTGTAATTGCCATTGTAGAATGACCTGTCTTTTCAGTTAAAGCTAAAACATCATTTAATGTTGCATCTGCATCTAAATTACTATCACTGACAACAAATCCAGCTTTATAGTTCTTTACACGTGCAACCATAGCAGCTTGTGATTCAATGGATTGTGATCCAAAAATAAAAGACATGCCACCTTCTTTTGCTAGAGCGATACCTAATTTATCTCCACTGACAGATTGCATAACTGCAGAGATCATTGGAATATTCAAAGAGATACTAGGTTCTTCACCTTTCTTGTATTTTACAAGTGGTGTCTTTAATGTGACATTGTCTGGTGTGTTTTCTGCACCTGTAAATCCTGGAATCAGTAAATATTCACTGAATGTGTGTGATGGTTCGTTGTAGTACTTTGCCATGTTGTTTTCCGTTTCCTCCTAAATATTTTAAAAAATTATAGTAAATTAAAGTTCTTAAGTAAAGCGGTACATGTTATAATTTTCGATGAAATGAGGTTTTTAATATGAAATTAAAAAATAGCTTTTTTTATACACTCAGAGAAAACGTAAAAGATGAAGACTCTGTTTCTTCCAACATGTTAGTAAGAGCTGGTTTTATTAAGAAGAGTTCTGCTGGTATGTATATTATGATGCCTCTTGGGTTAAAAGTAATGAATAAGATTGAAGCAATCATTCGTGATGAAATGGAGAAAGCAGATTGTCAAGAATTATTGATGCCTGCTTTATTACCTGAAGAAGTTTATGTTGCTTCTGGTAGAAGAGCTGGGTTTGGATCCTCTATGTTTTCTTTAAAAGATAGAAAAGGTCAAAATTATGTTTTAGGTCCAACACATGAAGAACTATTTGCACAAGCTGCAAAAATGAAAATCAAATCTTATAAAGATATGCCATTTTCTTTATATCAAATGCAAACAAAGTTCAGAGATGAACCAAGACCTAGATATGGATTGATTCGTACAAGAGAATTCATCATGAAAGATGCATATACATTTGACAAAGATGAAGCTGGATTAGATGTTGCATATCAAAAACAATTCAATGCATATAAAAATATCATGGATCGTTTGCACTTAGACTATCGTATTGTAAAAGCAGATACAGGCGTTATGGGTGGGCTACTTTCTGAAGAATTCCAAGCCGTTACCCCACTTGGAGAAGATATCTTAGTTCTTTGTGATAATTGTGACTTTGCTAGTAATATTGAAGTTGCTCAATGTGTAAGTCATGAACCAGATACAAGTATTGAAGAAAAAGAAATGCAACTTGTTGAAACACCACATGCCAAAACAATCGAAGAAGTTTGCGACTATTTAAAACTAGATCCAAAAAACAGCGTAAAAGCTCTCTTAATGAATATTCATGATGAACTCGTTGTGTTCTTTATTAGAGGTGATCGAGAATTAAATGAAAGTAAAGTTTGCAAGTTATTAGGATGCAACGAAATAAATTTTGCAGATGATGCGTTAATTGCGACAAGTAATGCAGTACCTGGCTTTACTGGACCTGTTGGATTAAATGCGAAGATTGTTGTAGATCAAGAAGTTATGAATATGAGAAACTTCTGTTCTGGAGCAAATAAAGAAGGTTATCACTACATCAATGTAAATCCAAAAGATTTCAAAGCTGATGTTGTTGGCGATATCTCTAATATCAAAGAAGGAGACGTATGTCCATGTTGTGGTGGCAAGATTCATTTTGCACACGGAATTGAAGTTGGTAACACCTTTAAACTTGGTACAAAATACTCCAAAGCAATGGGCCTTCAATATTTAGATTCCAACAACAAACTCCAAGATGTATGGATGGGCTCTTATGGTATTGGACCTGCACGTGCGATGGCAGCTCTTTGTGAACAAAATATTGATGAGAATGGAATTAATTGGCCTAAAGATATTGCGCCATTCCAAGTAGCTATCGTTATCATTTCAATGAAAGATGAAAAACAAGTTGAAATCGCAAATCAAATCTATAATTCATTAAAAGCCAAAGGAATCGATGTTCTATTAGATGATAGAGATGAAAGACCTGGTGTTAAATTCAAAGATATGGAACTCATTGGTATTCCATATAGAATTACAGTTGGTAAAGGAATTCAAGATGGTAATGTAGAATTCAAAGCTAGAACAAGTGATAAAGAAGATATTAAGATTGAAGATGTAGTACAAAAAGTTTTAGATGAACTTAAATAAAAAAGAAGCTTTAGAGATAACAAGTGTTATTTCTAAGGCTTTTTTCCTTTTCGTATAAATCCTGGATAATTTCCACGGTCTTTTTTAATTGTGTAACCAATATGCTTCATTCTTCCCATCATGCATAGATTACACAGGGCTGCATCATCTCCCGTACAAATTTTGCCATCATATAATAAATATTTCCCTCTAACGCCAGTTGGAGAAAGATTTGGCATGATAACATTCGCACCCGCTAAGATTCCTTTTTCTCTCCCCTTTGGATCAATTGTACCTAAAGCAGTCGTAGATGGAATATTAGCTAATGGAAACATCAAACGTAATACTGCTAAAAAGAATAATGTTGTATCTACATCACCTTTAGGATAGGAATGGAACGGTGTATCACAATGTGGAATAAATGGTCCAATTCCTATCATATGAGGATTGAATTCTTTTAAAAAGATGAGATCTTCTACTAGATCATCTGTTGTTTGAAATGGTGTTTGCAACATCATACCTGCACCAACTTGATAACCAATTTCTTTCAGATCATATAAACATCTTTTTCGATTATCCCAGGTTTGTTGTTTTGGATGTAACTTTGCATATAAAGATGGAGAAGCAGTTTCATGTCTCAATAAATATCGATCACATCCAGCGTCATAATATCTTTGATATTGTTCTTTTGTTTTTTCACCAATAGATAATGTAATTGCGACATCAGAAAATTGATTTTTAATACTTGAAACAATATCACATATCTTATCATCTGTATAATAAGAATCTTCCCCAGATTGTAAAACAAAAGTACGAAAACCAAAATCATAGCCCATTCGACAACATTCTAAAATATCTTGTTTCGACAAACGATATCGTTCTACATTCGTATTACTTTTTCGAATCCCACAATAAAGACAATCCGACTTACAAACATTTGAAAATTCAATTAAGCCTCTTAGATAAACATTTTTTTGAAAAACATTATTTTGAATAATTCTTGCTTTTTCAAATAAATATTCATTATCTTTTTTATTTCTATGTTCAATTAAATCATGAAATTTATCTTTAGATAAATTCTGTTTTTCAAATAATTCATCAATCAATTCAATTTGATTCATACTTTTGAATAAGCTGCCTTTACTGTTAATCCTGCAATATTACCAAGTTTTCCACAAAGTGCAGAAATTACATCACTTGGTGCATCTATCGCAACACTAATCAAAGAAATATTCTTTTTGTGATAAGGAATTCCCATTCTACCAATAATATATTTTGCATATTCATGTAAAGTTTCATTCATCTTTGTTACAGATTCACTATCTTCTACAACGATAGCAATAATTGCAATTCTTGTTTCTTCCATTATTCATCTACTCCTTTTGGAATGACTACATGTTCTAATATTCCATTCAAATACGCTAAAGCAATTCCATAGTTTGTCATTGGTACATTCACATATTTTGCATGATTGATACGATTCATGATATATCTGCGATTAAACATGCATCCACCACACTGAATGATCAAATCATATTCTGATGCATCTGAAGGAAAATCCGTTCCTGCTTTCACATCAATTTTTAGTCCTTGGCCTACTTTCTTTCTCAATAGATTTGGAATTTTAACACGGCCAATATCTTCTTCTACTGGAGCGTGTGTGCAACATTCCGCTATCAAAACACGAGAATCTTCTGTAAGGCGTTCAATTGCAGAAGCACATTTTGCGTAATAATTGATATCTCCTTTGATCCCTGCCATTAAAATTGAAAAGGAAGTAAATAAAACACCTTCAGGAACAAGAGGATAAACATCATGAAATGTTTGAGAATCCACAATGATTGCTTTTGGATAAACTTTCATATTATCTAATGCATCTTTCACTTCTTCTGTCGCAACACTAGTAACAATACAATGCTTATCTAATAATTCACGAATCATCATGACTTGTGGTTGAATCAATCTACCAACAGGAGCTTCTTTATCTTGTGGCATTACAAGTAAAACAGAATCCCCTTTTTCAATCAAACCATCTGTCATACAATGTGATTTATATTTTCCATTGGCAACTTTTGCGAGATAGTGTAATAAAACAGGAATACCCCATCCACTTTCTGCAGATACCGCAATTGTTGGAATTTCTAATTTCTTTTCAATTTCTGCAATTCTTTCTTCTCTTTCTTCACTACTAAATTCATCTGAGTGTGCCAAAACACCAATGACTGGAATATTCATATTTCGAATGCGATATAAGAATTTTTCTTCCATTGATGTATCTTTGGAATAAAACAACAATATCGCAATATCAGTTTCTTGTAGTGTATCTGCTGTGGCTTGAATTCTTTCTTCTTTCAACAAACTTTCATCATCAAAACCTGCCGTATCCAAAAATAAACATGGCCCAATATCATGAATTTCCATTGCTTTTTTAACAACATCTGTTGTTGTTCCTGGAATGGAAGAAACAATGGATATCTTTTGATTACACATTGCATTGATTAATGATGATTTTCCGGCATTCATTCTTCCATAAATGCCAATATGGCATCGATTACCACTACTTGCTTTTTCTTGTATTGCACTCATATTTACTCCTTTTGATCAATCGGAATCAAGGAATGATATTTCTTTCCATTCACTTCATTTTCTATGATCTTGATATTTACACCAAATGTATTGGATAAGTTTTCTTCATTTAATATTCGATTCGTTTGTCCAAAGATAGAATTTCCATTCTTTAATAATAGTAACGTTTTATCAGAAATTTCTAAAGCATGATCCGGATAATGTGTATTAAAAATCACTGTAATTTGATTTTCTGATGATAATTTTTTCATTAATGATAAAACAATCATTTGATTTGCATAATCTAAACCTGTTTCTGCTTCATCTAAAATAATGACTTTTGGATCAGAACATAACGCTCTAGCAATATAACATAATTGTTGTTCTCCACCTGATAGTTCATTGATATTACGATTCATCAAATGTTCAATGCTACAAATCTGAATTGCTTGTAATGCTTTTTGATGATCTACTTTAGAAGGTTGTTCAAACATTCCTAAATAACAACTTCTTCCTAATAATACTGTTTCATAAACCGTACAAGGAAAAGATATATTATGAGATTGTGGAACATAAGAAACTTTTTGAAAAAATAACTTTTTAGATAATGTTTTTAACGGCTTTTCTTCAAAATAAGTATCTCCTTCTTTCCATTCAAGAAAACCTAACATACATTTTAATAACGTTGTCTTTCCAATTCCATTTGCTCCTAAAATAGAAAGTATTTCACCATGTTCAATTTCAAAATTGATATTTTGTAAGATTGGTTGATTTTGTTGATAGTAATAAGTTCCATTTTCAACAGAAAAGATCATACATGAATTCCTCCTGTTTTCCTAAGAAGAAGAATGAATACTGGTGCACCAATCACAGATGTCAAAATCGATACAGGAATTTCAGATTGGCACATACAACGTGCTAACGTATCGACTATTAACATAAACAATGCACCAAAGACAATACAACCAGGAATCACTTTACTTTGATTATTTCCAAATAACATTCTGCAAATATGAGGAATCAATAATCCTACCCATCCAATGACACCACACAAAGAAACAACTGAAGCAGTAATAATAGAAGCTGAAAATATCACGATCATACGATTCAGTTTTAAATTGATTCCAAAAGATTTTGCTTCCTCTTCTGATAATGTTAAAGCATTTAAACGATAACGCATCAAATAAATCAATACGATACCAAGTAAAATACAAGGTGCACCTGTATATAAAGAACGTAACGTAGCACTGGAAAAGCTACCCATTAGCCAAAAAGTAATAACGGGTAATACATCGTTTGGATCTGCAATATATTTCACAAAAGAAACAAGTGCGGAAAATAACGACGAAACAACCATTCCTGATAAAATGACCATCAACATATTCCGGGATTCGCTTTGTGTAGATTTAGAAACAACAAAAACCAAAATCACAGCGAAAATTCCAATTATTAATGCACTCATTTGTACGCCAATTGATTTTAATCCTAATAAAATTCCTAAAGCAGCCCCAAAAGATGCTCCATTTGCACAACCAAGCGTATCTGGTGTCGCTAAAGGATTTGAAAATAAGGATTGAAAAGCAGCACCCGCTACCGCAAGACCACTTCCAGCTATCAAAGATAAGAGAATACGTGGAATACGAACATTGAAAATCACAGTTTCTGCATTTTTCACATCAACACTTTGATGCAATAAAACCTTCCATACATTTAAGATGGAAATAGAAAACTGTCCAGTGCTAATTGCAATCATCGCAAAGATAATAATCAAAATGATTCCGATTGTAATACAAATATGATATTTCTTCTCCACGTTTCTCTCCTATTTCATTTCAAACTACCTGCAGCATTATTTGGTGTATACATTGCTTGAACTTGTGTATCAGTTAATGTAATCCCATATAGATTTTGATAATAATCTTTCACATCTTCTTGTACATCATAAGAAGCAAAGATTTCAGGATAAACAGCTTGTGCTAACCATTCTAATGTCATTGGTGTATCAACACCTGGTGTATATGTTCTGTAAGATCCTAAAGGCATTTTATACACTCTTTTATTTTTAACAGCTGTAACATTACTCCAATCATCACTACCAATTGCGTTAGTGTAAAGATCATCTGGTTTTGTTTGTGTGAAGTTTGTAATCACAATGACATCTGGATCCCATTCATAAACTTGTTCCATTGTGATTTTCGCATTTGCGTTTTCCGCTGGTACATCTTGTGCAACATTCACTGCACCTACTGCATCACACCACCATTGTCCAAAGAAAGAAGAGGATGAAGTAATCATTGTATTTTCATCATATTGGAATAAAAATAATACTTTTTGTTTTTGTTCAATATCTTTTACTGCATTTTGAATTTCTTCATATTTATCAGTGGAATAAGTATTTACAAGTTGTTCTCTATCTCCTGCATGATCTGGATAGATTTGATTTAAAAGATCCATCCATTCATTATAAGTTGTAATACAATCATATTTCCATTTTGTAGGAGAAACTGCAACTGCGCATAATCCTGCATTTTCTAACTTTTCTAGATCTGTTGTATCATTTGCGTTATAGAAAACAACATCAGGTTCTAAAGCGATTAAACTTTCAATATTTACATCCTCTCCATCCATAATGTCTGTATTTACATTTAATACTTCAGGATATAGTTCTGATAAGATCCCATTCTTTGCTGCATTCATACTTGCAGGTTCCATCGCAACAATACTTTCCGCAGAATCTAAATAAACTGTTAACATTGCAGGTAAAGGTAAGATTCCTAAAATCGCAACTTTTTTAGGATTCAATGGTACTGTAACTGTTCGATCAGCGTGATCAGTAATCGTCACTGTCGTAGCCTCTAGATTAGAAGCTGAATCTGTACTTGTTTGTGTTGTAGAAGCACAAGAAACAAGTGAAGTAGCTAATAAAGCAGAGAGTAATAATTTAATAAATTTCATTCTTTTATCTTCCTTTCAATCATCTCTAATATTTCTTTATAAGTCGGAATTTGTTTGAAATAGATTCTTCCAGAATATCCAATATGAGGTACTGGAATCACTTTGTCTTTCTCTATTACAGTTTGAAATAAAGGATCACAAACTACATATTTCGCATGTTTCGCTTTTTCAATTAAAATATCTTCATCAATTCCTTCATTCACATCCGGA
The DNA here is from genome assembly GCA_963650865.1 of Eubacterium sp. AM49-13BH. Lineage (GTDB taxonomy): Bacteria > Bacillota_I > Bacilli_A > Erysipelotrichales > Erysipelotrichaceae > Bulleidia. The sequence goes on from CAVJMM010000001.1 coordinate 25,824, forward strand.
AATAATGCTGCAGAAGAAACTCCAAAAGTATGTGTTATTTCTGTAGCTAAAGATTTCGCATAGATTTCTTCTCCAATCACTAAAATCTCTCCAGAATCATTTTCTTCGTATGCTATATGATTTTGTTGGTCTAATTTAGATTGTTGAATACAAGCATTTACTTTTTCCTTCATATATAGGCCAATGGGAATTCCTTCGACATAAGGAATTCCATATTTCTTCTTTAAATACTTTGCACTAATTCGACCTGCACTTGTTGGTAATACATTGACAGAAGCTTGTGAAATATTTGTTAGATTATCAAATTCATCTTGATAAGCAAAACAACAATTAATGGTTTCCGATAAATTTTGTTTGATTTCTGTGATCTGTTTTTCATTACCAAAATCAATTGGTGTGATTCCTAATAAATTAATACAATCTTTCTTTTCTTTTTCATGAACAAATCTTTCCATCCATGCTTTGCTAGCTTTTCCAATTCCATTGATATAAGACTGCAAACCATCCGTCTCTACAGGCAAAACAACGATTCCTGTATTGTTTTCAATTTCTTTTGCGACACCTTTATAATCAAAACCAATGATATGTGGAATACTCGCTCCACAAAGAGTTATAAATCGAGGATGTGTTTCTTTACTTGCATTGATTACATCATCTATGAGTTTTTGATCATCTCCAAATACAGCTCCCATTTCATCTAATCCACTAATAAACATTAAACTATTAGAATCATACCATCTAAGTTCATCATGTGTTGTATACGTAGAATTACAACCACTAGGATCATGTAATACGCTCATTCCACCTAATTCATACATCACACTACATACACCAGATACATCCGCAGTATATGTAGAAGTATAAACATGAGTATGCCAATCATTCATCTACGATACACCTCCATCCTTTGTGAGAAACATGCGTTTGAATATCTTTTGGATTCAAATAGGCATCTTCTATCAACGCACATAAATTCTGAATTCCTTTATATCCATACATTCCCGCTTGAAATATCACATCCACAAAATGCTGCGAATTGAGAAAATACGCTGCTTGTTGTCCGATTGCTAAAACATTGGAAGGATTTTTACGATCCATTTGACGCATCAAACAAGATTCTACATGATAAACTTTAATATTAGGATTACATTCAATTAACTCGTGTAATATTGGTTCCTCTTCTTGCAAAGCATCTAAAAAAATTGAATGAACTTTGATATTATTTTTTTCTAAAAATAATGCTAAAGATAATGGATATTCAATTGCAGATTGATCAATAGAAATCATTGTATCTTTTAAGATATCTTTTAAATGCTTGATTCTCTGTTCCGTTTGATTTCTTTCTTGTCGGATTCTATCAATCCCTTTTTTAGGAATATGCATGTATTCACAAGCTTTTTCCATATCTTGATCAATGACATCATAATTGTAAGTATTTGTTAAAAAGAGATATTTTTGATGTAAACGATAATACATATCTTGATTAGCTAATTTTCCAAAGCGATGAAATGAGAAATTAACTGCACTTTGATTCATTTCTAAATACGATTCATATGAAAATTGCTGTGATAAATCTTTTACAATGACTTCATTTTCTAATAAATAGTCATACAAATCATTATTCTCAGGATAAAACCAATTATCAACAAAATTACATTGATTTTCTCTTAATTCAGTTGGTTTTAAAACACGGTAGATTTGTCTTTGTAAGCAAGGTAATGGCGGTGTTTTTTTACGCATGATTGGATCCATATAAGCATCTACAAATTCTATAGATGGATATTCTTGACGTAAAAGTTTATAAACTCTTTGATAATTTGCTGCCATAAAATGATGAATACAAGAAGTAAAGATAAATACTACAGTCGGATTTCTGTTTAATGTATTCAATATTTTTCTTGTTCCGAAAAGAATTCTTTCTTCAAGATCTCCTTCTAAAATATTATCTTCACCAACAGTAATCGTGGATAAACGATCAAACACGCCCATTTCAGCAGTTGTTAATACAACGCCTCTCAAACAACTTGTTGGACATACATAGATTTGGTGAGAACCTGGTACTTGTGTAGCTAAGTGTACAATATTCCATAAGCCACGACATGGACTACTATAAAGAAGTCCTTCTTGAAAAAACGCAGAATTTAAATCTTTAATTTCTATAGATTCACTCATGATTGACTCCATGTTTTATCATATATTTCGCAACTTCACGAATTTCATTTGCATAAGAACAATCAGGAAACATTTCAAATACACATTTTCGATTTGCTTCTGCTTGTTGGATATGTGCATCTCTACTTAAATCACCAATGATATTTGAATGGATATCATCACAAAAAACCTTTACTTTTTGTCGTTCATTTTCAACATTTCTACGATTTAAAATGATACCACCAAGTTCCGCATAACCTCTTTGTTTGAAATTTTCAACTGCCATAGCGATATTCGCTGCAGCGTAGATAGACATATTTTCTCCACTTGTAACGATATAGGCCTGATCTGCATAACCATCTCGAATTGGTAACGCAAATCCACCACAAACAACATCACCCAAGACATCATATAAAACAATATCAGGTTTCTCAGATTCAAATACATCTGCTTCTTCTAATGCTTCAAATGAGGCTCCTATTCCTCTACCAGCACATCCTAATCCTGGTGTAGGTCCACCACATTCTGCACATAAAATGCCTTGATACCCTTTTACATAAAGATCAGCTTTTTGATAATGACTCTTTTTCGTTTTTAATATATTAAGAATCGTTTCAATTCTTTCGCCATCATGTAAATATAAAGTACTATCTGCTTTGGGATCGCACCCTATCTGCATAACTTTATATCCCATTTCACGAAATGCACAAGATAACGCAGTCGTTGTAGTGCTTTTTCCGATTCCACCTTTTCCATATATCGCAATTCTATACATCATTTCTCCAAATAAAAATGCATCTCATTCTTTCAGAGATGCATACAAAAAACATTTTTGCTTACAACTCTTTAAGCTTAGATTTCTCTTTGCTTTTAGAATGTACTTATATTATACATGAAAAAAGATTCTAACCAATGTAGAATCTTTTGAATATCATTATTTTTGATGTAATGCTTCACCATTTGTTTCGATGATTTCTTTATAACGATAGTAAGACTTTTTGATTTTTCTTTCTAATGTTCCATGACCATCATTGAAACGATCAACGTATACAAATCCATAACGTTTTTTCATTTCGCCAGTTCCAGCAGATACCACATCAATTGGTCCCCACCATAAGTAACCCATGACATTACAACCATCTTCAATCGCAAGTTCAACTTGTTTTAAATGTTGTTCTAAATAACGTACTCTAAATGGATCATCAATTGTTCCATTTTCATCTAGATTTTCATCTAGACCAATACCATTTTCAACAATAAATTGAGGTAAATGATAACGATCTTCAAATACATTAATCAAATATCTTAATCCTTCTGGATCAACTGGCCAACTCCAAGGCTTAGGTGAACATTCTTTCAAATAAGGATTCTCTTTTCCTTTGATTCCACCAGTATTCATAGACATTTCTACATCACTTGAATAAACAGCAGAACGATAATAACTATAAGAAACAAAGTCAATTGTATTTTCTTTGATTAATTGTAATTCATCATCATGCATGACTGGTGTCCAATCAGGATTCTTTTTCCATAATGCTTTTACATAAGAAGGAATTTCACCAAATACCATTGGATCACACATATAATAAACAGCCCATCTTTGTGTATCATAAGCACCAAGAACATCGGAAGGTTTACAAGTATCTGGATAAGTCGCAACACCAGAAGCAGTCATCATATTACCTACTAAAGCATTGGAATCTATTTCATGTCCTAATTTCACTGTCCAAGCATTCGCAACTAAAATATTGTAATACCCTTGCCAGATATCTTTCTTTGTTGTTGAACCAATTGGATCACTAGGATCTTTAGGATCATCAATTGTTAATACACTCCCTGCAACAAATGGATTTCTTAACATACCATTGACTTCATTGAATGTTAGCCAGTACTTAACAACACCTTTGTATCTCGTAAAAACTGTCTTTGCGTAATTTTTCCAAAATTCAATTAATTTAGGATTTGCCCATCCACCATACTCTGTTAATAGATGTAATGGTGTTTCATAGTGAGACATCGTAATCACAGGTTCCATGCCTAATTCTTTCATTTCGTGAAATAATTCATCATAGAAAGCTAGACCTTTTTCATTTGGTTCTGTTTCATCACCATTCGGGAAAATTCTCCCCCATGCAATAGAAGTTCTAAAACAATTAAATCCCATACCTGCCATCAATTTTAAATCTTCTGCATGACGATGATAGAAATCAATGGCTTCATGTGATAAATATTTCTTATTTGGATCTAAAGCCATTTCATACTTCTTTTTGTCAGTATTCCATTTGATTCCAGGTTCTTTTGAACCAATACCAACAAGTACATCAGTAACGTTAGGTTCTTTGCCATCTTCAAGCCAAGCACCTTCTAATTGGTTAGCAGCAACTGCGCCACCCCACAAAAAATTTTTAGGAAAACTCATATTCTTTTATATCCTCCAAAATCATTATAGACGTGATTCAGTGAAATAAAGTTCCAATTCTGATAAACTATTGCTTGCGAGGTATTTTTATGAGTATTTTGATTGTAGAGAAATTAAATCATTCCTTTGGAGGAAGAATCATATTTGAAGATGTATCCTTCCGATTGAATAAAGGTGAACATGTAGGACTTGTTGGCGCAAATGGTGAAGGGAAAAGTACATTCATGAATATTCTAACAAGGAAATTAGAACCCGAAGAAGGAAAAGTCATTTGGAGCAAACATGTTCATGTTGGATATTTAGATCAACACACTGTTTTAGAAAAAGGAAAAACAATACGTGATATTTTAAGAAGTGCATATGATGAATTATATGAAATCGAACAATCGATTACAGATGATTATATGAAAATGACGGATATTTCTGAAGAAGAGATGAATTCTTTATTAGATGATATTGGTGAAAGGCAATCCTATTTAGATCAACATGATTTTTATTTGATTGATGCAAAAGTTGATGAAATCGCACATGCTTTCTCTTTAGATGAATTAGGTCTAGATAATGATGTCAACAATTTATCTGGTGGGCAAAGAACAAGAGTACTCATGGCAAAACTTTTATTACAAAAACCAGATATTTTATTATTAGATGAACCTACAAACTATTTAGATGTACAGCATATTACATGGTTAAAAAGTTATCTCATGAATTATGAAAATGCTTTTATCTTAATATCACATGATATTCCATTCTTAAATGATTGTGTGAATGTGATCTATCACGTAGAAACGCCTTCTTTAACACGATATGCTGGAAACTATGATAACTTTGTATCAGCTTATGAAACACAAAAGAAACAATTAGAAGCTGCATATAATCGTCAACAACAAGAAATTGAAAAGATGGAAGATTTTATTGCTCGTAATAAGGCAAGAGTTGCGACAAGAGGCATGGCAAACTCGAGATTAAAACAACTCAATAAAATGGAACGTATTGAATTGAAGAAAGAAAAAATCAAACCAGAATTCAATTTCAAATACGGAACAACACCTTCTAAGTTTTTAATCACAACAGAAGAAATTGTGATTGGTTATGACTTTCCTCTATCAAAACCTATCTCTTTATCAATAGAAAAAGGAAAAAAGATTGCCATCATTGGTACAAATGGAATCGGTAAATCAACGTTACTAAAATCGTTACTAGGTTATATTCCTACACTTTCTGGTACTGTCCATCAAGGTGAAAACCTTCAAATTGGATATTTCGCACAAGAAGAAGATGCAAGTAATCAAACATGTTTAGATGTATTATGGAATGAATTTCCATCTTATTCACAATATGAAGTGCGTTCTGCATTAGCGAAATGTGGTTTAACAACAGAACAAATCGAAACACAAGTATTTGTTTTATCTGGTGGTGAACAAGCAAAACTTCGTTTATGTAAAATCATGAATCACCCTTCTAATTTGCTAGTATTAGATGAACCTACCAATCATTTAGATCAAGACGCGAAAGATGATTTAAAACGTGCGATTCAAGAATATCCAGGAACTGTTTTACTCGTCAGCCATGAACCATATTTCTATGAAGATATCGTTGATAAAATCATGGATATGAGCCAATATTGCATATAAAAAATAGAGAATGACGATACTGAGTATCAATCATTCTCTTTTTGATTTGTTATTCAACACCGATCACAAAATTATAGACAGGTTGTCCACCATCTTGTACATCAACATCTACATCAAAATTTTCTTCGATATAAGAAGCTAATTCATCACATTCTTCATCTGTAGATTCTTCACCCTTTAATAAAGTAACGATTTCTGAATCTTCATTCATCATCTTTTCAATCAATTTCTTAGCAGCTGTTAATTTATCTTTTTCAATAATAACGATTTCTTTATCAAATAAACCCATGTAATCACCAGCATGAATCTCTTTACCATCAATTGTTGTATCTTTGATTGCATAAGTAATTTGACCAGTTTTTACATTCGCAATTGCTTCTTCCATTGCTGCTTTATTTGTTTCAACATCTTCTTCAGGATTGAAGTTAATACAAGCAGATAAACCTTGTGGAACAGACTTTGTTGTCAATACAATAACGTCTTTATCTTCTGTCACAGATGCAGCTTGGTTCGCAGCCATAATAATATTAGAGTTATTTGGTAATACAAATACATGTCTTGCGTTAACCTTAGCGATAGCAGAAGCGATATCTTCTGTAGAAGGATTCATTGTTTGTCCACCACTTACAACATAATCTGTACGATAATCTTCAAATAGTTTTTGAATGCCTTTACCAGCCGCAACAGCAATAATACCATATTCTTTTTCTTCTGCAGGTTCTTCATGCGTATTTTCTAGTAAAGATGGTTTTAATTCATCTTGAATATTTTCAATTTGAACTTTCTTAAAATCACCATATCTTTCCGCAAGCATTAATACTTCACCAGGTGTCATTGTATGTAAGGATAAAGAAATACCTTCTTCACTAACAACTAATTGTACTTTGTTTCCTAAAGATTCTGTTGATTTTCTAAAACGATCTTCATTAAAACTCTTTGCATGCTTTTCATCAAACTGCAAAATAAATTCACAACGATATCCTGAAGAATGCTCTGTTTTAGATTCTTTCTTTGTTTCAATCACTGTTTCTTCTGTGATTGGATTACCATCTAAGAACGCTTTAAATCCATCAAAAATAACAACTAATCCAGCTCCACCTGAATCGACAACATTTGCTTCTTTTAATACTGGTAATAAATCAGGTGTTCTTTGTAATGAAGCATTTGCTTCATCTAATACTGCATTCATCAATTCTTCAATGGATGCATTCTCATGTGATGCAATAAATTCAGCGCCCTTTTCACTTGCTTCGCGAATAACAGTTAAAATCGTACCTTCTGTAGGTCTCATAACAGCTTTATAAGCAAGTTTAGATCCATTCAATAAAGCTTCCGAAAAATCTTTTGCGGATAATTCATCACGATCGCCAACATATTGGTAAATCCCTCTAAAGATCTGGGAAAGAATAACACCAGAGTTACCTCTAGCACCCATCAACAAACCTCTAGATAAAGTTTTCGCAACAACGGAAAGTGAATCAGATCCACTCTTTCTAACTTCGCTAATTCCATTTGTAAATGTCAAAGACATATTTGTACCTGTATCTCCATCAGGTACTGGGAATACATTTAAAGCATCAACATCTTTTTTATGTCCATTTAGGTTATTACAACCACTTTCAAGCATTCCTTTAAATATTACGCCATTAATTTTTTCCATAAGCCCTCTCAATTCATTACACGTACGCCCTGTACAAAGACATTAACGGAATGAATATCTTGTGATAGGGTCTTTTCTAACACATATTTCACTTTCTTTTGTGCTTCTCTTACAGTTTCTGTAATTTTCACACCAAAAGAAACAATGATGTATAAATCAACATCAATAACGCCATCATTATTTTTGATGACTACACCACGAGAATAATTCTCTTTCTTTAATAATTCAGCCCAACCATCTTTGAGCACTTGTTTACTAGCCATACCTACAACACCATAGCACTCTGTGATGATACCTCCAGCTAAAGAGGCAATTGCTTCTGATGTAATAGAAATACTACCATAATTTGTTTTACTTTCTATTGACATAATTAAAATAGCTCCTTACTTAGAATATTATACCAAAAATAACCATTCTTGCATAAACATGTTACTCTGGCATATTATTTTCATCTGTTTGTTCTGCATTTTCTTGCGTATCCGTTGATTCTTCAGGTTCATTAGAAACCCCTTCTGGTAATACTAATGTTCCAGATGAATAATAACCATTTATATAATTACGATTGAAATTTGGATCAATCACTTCTGAACCGTTTTCATCTATTGGAATTGCAATTTGATTCCCACTACCATCTACTGCAGCGTTCCCTTCTGCATCTGTGTAATAATGTTTCGCAATGTTATCACCATATTGATTCGTTAATAAATTTCCACTTTCATCTGTCCAATATTCTGTCGTAGAATCTGTCTGATTCCAAGGACATACAAATGTATATGCAACATTTGCATTTTCATCTGCAGATATACATTGTGATTTATCAGCCATCTTAGAATAGATTGCATAATATTGATTCAATTTATCTAAGTTTTGATAATTTCCAATGAAGTATGATCCATTTCTCATTTGTATCTTCATTGCTTCATCATCATATGACAATGAAAACTGTGTTATTTCTGATATATTTTCAATCATAGATTGATCAACATCATCAAATGCTTTACATAACAATCTCGTTTGTTCACTTTCCGTAAAACCATGAATTAATGGAACGCTCGCAATGATATCTAAATAAGCACTCTTTAATTCAGCTTTTGTATTATCGCTACATAAAATTTCAGCTGTATCTTCATAACGATATCCAATTACTTTCTTTTCCGTGATTTTTATAGAAACCACATTTCCACTTAACAGTTGTACTTCAGCATCATCGATTAATGGTTCCTGTTTTAATTTTCTTTCTTTTAGAAAAGGAATATTCAAATAAAAGATATTACCAGAATAAATATTTGCTATTTCTTCAATGTAAGATTCATCTAAATAATGATTTCCTTCAATCACAACAGCACTTACTTTAGAATCAGAAGAAAGGAAATACAAGCAAATAATCAAAACAGAAGCAAAAAACAATGCAAACTTTAATATCTTCTTATAACACTTCACAAAAGGAACTGGTTCTTTTTTTTGAGCATTATTCTTTTTCACTCCAATTAAACATCTCCATTTCTGTTTTTAAATCAACATCATATTTTTCTTTGACTTTTTGTTGAATTTCACGAACTAATTTTAAATAATCATTCGCAGTCGCATGTCCTTTATTTACAATAAAGTTACAATGTTTTTCTGATACACATGCATCGCCTATGGATTTACCACGATATCCGATTCCATCAATCAATTGCCATGCATTCATACCTTCTGGATTACGGAATACAGATCCACAACTAGGATATTCTAAAGGTTGTGAAGCCAATCTTCTTTCTTTACGATTTTTCATAACTTCTTCTATTTCATGAGAATCTGAATACGACAATTTCAATCGTGCACCTAATACGATCCAATCTGTATTTTTTTGAAAGATACTAGTTCGATATGTAAATTCACATTCTTCATTCGATATCCATTCTAATTTACCATTTCGATAGACAAATACTTCTTCAACAATGTCTTTCATACATTTTTTATAAGCTCCAGCATTCATAAAGATTGCTCCACCAATCGTACCAGGAATTCCACTCGCCCATTCTAAACCGGATAGCTCATTTTTCATTGCTTGAATGCTAAGACCAATAATAGAACATCCTGCTTGTACAGTTACTTTATTTTCTGTGAAATAAGCATTATTAAAATGTCGATCTAAACGAATAATCACACCATCATAATCATCATCAGAACATAATAAATCAGAACCTTTTCCAATTAATTTATATGTTAATTGATATTCTTTGATTAATCTTAAAACTTCATCCAATGCAACATCACTATCTGGATAAGCAACATATTTCGCATATCCTCCAATTCTTAAAGTTGTCATTGAGGATAAAGGCATATCATGATCACATTCACAAATATTATTTAATTTCTCGAAAAAATTAGCCATTCACAAGTTCCTCCATCCATAAAATCATTTCATATGCAGCATTTCGTTTTCCTTGTTGATATGCATTTTCTTTCATTTCATTTCTCTTTTGTTCATTATGCATTAACAAATTAACAGTATCCGCTAATTTGGAAGCCGTTAGATCCTTTTCTTCTATCATATAAGCTGCATCTTTTTGAACCAATTCATTTGCGTTATAAAACTGATGATTATTTGGAACATAAGGAGATGGAATCAATATTGATGCACATCCAATCGCACCAATTTCACACATCGTCGTAGCACCAGCTCTTAATACAGCTAAACTACACCCTTTCAACATTTCTTTTCCATCTACATAATCAATGATTTTAATACGTTCATTACTTTGATACTGAAAGGAATAATCATTACTTTTTCCTGCGGCAATAATTACTTGAAAATCATCATCAAAACAAGGACAAGCTTCATCTAAAACTTTGCTAACAGAACTGCTTCCTAATGAACCCATCATACATACTACAAAAGGTTTCTTTGCATCTAATCCAAGTTCAGTTAAACACGAATCATGAAAAGTTGTATTTGCAGCTAAGGTAGCTTGTGGATTTCCTAAAATGCGTTGTTTTTCTTTAGGCATTTGATTTAAGTTCGCTTCATAACAAGATACGATAGCATCTACATATTTACTTAATAATTTGTTTGCTTTTCCAGCATAAGAATTTTGTTCATGAATCATTGTTTTAATACCCATTTTATGAGCAGCCAAAATCAACGGAACAGAAATGTAGTTACCAAAACCAATACAAATATCTGGTTTTTCTTCTTTTAATATTTTTTTTGCTTGATGATAAGCAGATAAAAGTGATTGTAAAGATTTCACTTTATTTCCAATACCACCATTCCCACTTTTCATATCTAAACCATAGAAACGATATCCTTTACTAGGAATCACATTTGCTTCCATGCGATCATTACTTCCAAAAAAGAGAATCTCACTCTCTTCATTTTTGCTTTTTAAAACATCTGCAAGTGCAATTGCAGGATATATATGTCCACCAGTTCCACCGGCAGCTATCATTACTTTCATATTACATTCTCCAAATACATCCATTATTTTAACACAATCATTACGATAGAAAAAATGGCAAACTAATTCCCATTAAATTGTTTTCCAAAAGAAAGTCTACTAGAAAGAAATGCCAATAGTAGAAAAACAAATGCAAGTACAAGAGAAAGCAACATTGTATGCATTGCTCCAATTGTTAAAGGAAGTTTCATAAACATGCTTAATAACATAAAATACAACACACTCGTAATCGAATAAGAAATGGAATAGCTTGTTAAAGCAGGAGATTCTAATTCAGGATCACAAATACGTAATAACAAAACACCAGTAATAAATACACCAGTTGCCATTCCTAAAGTCGCAATCATTTGTTCAAACCAATACCCTTTTAACAATCTTTTGCATAAGATAAATAAAACAAATGTTGTTATGATATAGCCAAGTATAACCATGAACATAATTGGTACAAAATAAGATAAAACAGCTTTCACAGGTAAACTAGCAATCGATGCTATGACTGCAAATTCCGTAAAAGAACCTGTAATATGTCCTTTTACTTTTGCGTCAAACAAATAATCAATTTTACATTTACAAATGATCCACCATAAAAACCCCATTACAATCATTCCATATGCCCAAACAGAAATTGAAGAAAGTACAGGAATATTCATATCTTTTGTCACTTTTAATAAAAGGTATGAAATTCCACATGCCACAAATATCATTGCAGCATGAAAACCAAAAACATCAATTGAAGAAGACATTGTTGTTTCTTTTCCAATCGTATTTTGTTTTGAAACATCTTTTTCATATCCTTTTTGAAAAGATAAAGGAATATTTGCAGGTTTAGAAAGTAATGAAGTATTTCCAGATCTTGCAGCATAATTTATCAGAACAATTCCTATTAAAATTCCACCAACAAGTCCTAGCGTAGCAGTTGTAACCGCAACTCCTTGACTTGTTTGCCAATAGGATAAATTGAGACTAGAAAGCATATTTCCTAAAGTTCCAGCTGTTCCATGTCCTCCAACAAATCCAATTACAAGTTCAATTCCAAATGTTTGATATAAATCATACTGATCATAGAAAATCACATTTGTGAAATAACCAATTGCCAATTGTAACATTGTAACAACCAATGCGATAAAAGCTAACGGTAGAACATTTCTTAAAATGTTTTTATCTCGATTCTTTTGATTTAATTTCAAACCTAATGGTGTAGCAGTAACGACAGGAACAATTAAAACACCAGGTAAGATAGAATAAATTTCAAACCATTCTTTTGGTGTAGGCAGAACATTCAACATTTGTGGTCCTAATATCAATAACAATGTTCCACCAATTACAGAAGATGGAATAAATGTTTTTTGAAAAGGTTTGATTGTTGCACGCAAGGCAAAGCCAATCAATAAAAATAATCCTAATAAACTGAAACTCTTCAACAAATCTATCAATAACGTACTAGTCATAAAAAATCCTTCTTAAATATTATAACGAAAAAAGATGAAGGAATATCCCTCATCTTTCAATCATTTCATAAATTGCTTTCCAAACATCATCCATTCCTGTTTTCTTTAAAGAATCAACAGGAATCAATGATTTCACTGGTAATTGTAATTTATTCGCAATTTTTTGTGCATTGCTTAAAAACTTGCCTCTTGAAATCTTATCTGTTTTTGTACATGCCACAATAATATTCAAATGTGTATTTCTACCATATTCAATCATTGTAATATCATCTTCAGTAGGTTCTCTTCTTGCATCTAATACAAGAATCATACCTTTGAGATTTTCACGTTCATTGAAATAAGGTTCAATCAGTTTTCCAAAAGCTAAAGCACTTTTCGCATCACTTGTAGCATAGCCATATCCAGGTGCGTCTGTAAAAACAACTTTATTATCGACTGTAAAGAAATTTAATAAACGTGTTTTTCCAGGTGTTTTTCCAGAATAAGCTAAATTCTTACGATTGACTAATGCATTGATCAAAGTGCTTTTTCCAGCATTACTCCTGCCCGCAAAAACGATTTCAGGTAATTTGCTGTCTGGCCAGCCATCTTTACTAGCAGCACTTGTTAAAAGTTTCGCATCATGATACTGCATTATTTCACCAATGCTTCCTTTAATACTTGAGAAACATTATCCACTGGAATAAATGTAATGGATTCTTTCACTGCTGCAGGTACTTCATCCAAATCTCTTATGTTATCCTTTGGAATTAAGATCTTTGTAATACCAACACGATTTGCAGCTAATGATTTTTCTCTTAATCCACCAATTGGTAAAACATGTCCTCTCAATGTAACTTCACCAGTCATCGCTAGGTTGTTTTCAACAGGTGTTCCTGTTAAAGCAGAAACGATAGCAGTCGTCATCGTTACCCCTGCACTTGGTCCATCTTTTGGAACAGCCCCTTCTGGCACATGAATATGGATATCATTCTTTTCAAAGAATTTTGGATCAATCTTATATTCACCAGCATGCGCTTTTACATAGTCTACAGCAATTTGTGCAGATTCTTTCATGACATCGCCCAACTTACCAGTCATAACAACGCCACCTTTTCCTTCATAAGAACTGACTTCAATCTGTAGAACATCTCCACCAAATTCTGTATAAGCTAAACCAGTTACACATCCAACTTGAGCTTTCTTTTCTTTATTTCCGTATTCGAAAATTTCTTTACCAAGCCATGTATTAACTAACTTCTTATTAACAGTAATAGTTTTTTTACCATCTTTTAATATCGCAAGAACAGTCTTACGACATAAAGATGCAATCAATCTTTCAAGCTGTCTTACACCAGCTTCACGTGTGTAATGACGAATGATGTATAAAATCATATCGTCTTTGATCTTGAATTGTGTAGGTTTGAGCCCGTTTGCCTTTAATTGTTTAGCGACAAGATGCTCTTGTGCAATTTTAACTTTATCAAGCTCGGTATAAGATGGTAATTCAATAATTTCCATACGATCTCTTAATGGAGCAGGAATGTTTTCTAGATAGTTTGCTGTAGCAATAAACATGACTTTTGAAAGATCATACGATTCTTCTAAATAATGATCTGAGAACATTGCGTTCTGTTCTGGATCCAAAACTTCAAGCATCGCATCACTTGGATCACCCTTGTAATCAGCACCCATTTTATCAATTTCATCAATCAAGAAAACAGGATTGATTACTTCAGCTTTTTTCATTCCTTGAATAATTCTTCCTGGCATAGAACCTAAATATGTTCTACGATGTCCGCGAATTTCAGCTTCATCACGTACACCACCCAAACTCATCTTTACAAATTTACGATCTAATGCACGTGCAATAGATTTCGCTAAAGATGTCTTACCAACACCTGGAGGACCAGCCAAACAAATAATTGGTGCATTTAATGTACCTGTCATTTGTTTTACAGCAAGATATTCCATGATTCTATCTTTTACTTTTTCAAGTCCATAATGATCTTCATCTAAAACTTGTCTAACTTTGGCTAAATCTTCAACATCTTTTGTTTCTTGCCAATAAGGAACTTTTAATAACCAATCAAGATAATTTCTAGAAACAGAAGCTTCCCCACTTCCAGCAGGTAGCATTTCATAACGTTTGAGTTCTTCTAATGCTTTCTTCTTAATTGCTTCAGGATAAGGATTATTGTTGATCATATCTCGGAGTTCCGTAGAATCATCTGTAACATTAGAAACATCACCTAATTCTTCTTTAATAGTCTTTAATTTTTCTCTTAGGTAATATTCTTTTTGAGATTCATCAATCTTCTCTTTTACTTTCATATTAATTGTATTTTCAATTTCAGAAAGTCTTTGTTGTTTCTCCATTTCAGCAATGATCAATAACATTCTTTCATTAATATTTAATGTTTCTAAAAGCTTTTGTTTTGTTTCTTGATCATGTAAGAGATATTGACCAAATTGATCTGTTAATGTAACTGCAGATACACCTTGAGATAATTGATGAATGATATCTGCAGGAAATGCGGCAGATACATTAGAAACTTTTTCAAATTCAGAAATAATTTTCTTCACTAAAGCAAGTTCTTCTGTTAAATCACCTTGAATATCATCTAACATTTCAATACTAGCAGATAACTTTATATTATCATCTTTCAATTCAATTAATTTTGCACGTTTCATACCTGTAAAAGTGATACGCATATATCCTTGTTTTCTACGAATCACTTTAATTTTACATAACGTACCAACATCGTATAGATCAGTAATTTGAGGGTCTTCAACTCTTACATCTTTTTGACAGATTACAAATACTTGTCCGTCAAAATTATCACTTGCTTCATTCACTGCATTGATTGACTTTTGTCTTCCTACTTCGACTAAAACATCTTGTCCAGGAAAAACAACAATACCTCTTGTGCATATCATTGGAACCGTGATTGTATTTTCCATCTGAAAAACTCCTTTCCTATTTGTTAAAATAAGACGCAGTTGAACTACGTCTTATGTTAATCTTTTTAAGCCTTTACAGCGTTTTCTTTAACGAAGTCGTATGCTTTCTTTGTCTTAACATCTTGCTTGATGAGTTCAACATCAATCAATGTCTTAATCTTTTCAGCATCCATACCGTATTGAACAGATAATTCTTGTAATTGTTCATTTACGTCATCGTCTGTTGCTTCAAATTTTTCAACTTCAGCAATCTTGTTTAAAGTAAGTCTTAACTTGACGCTCTTTTCAGCATTTTCTCTATATTCAGCTTTTAATTCATCAACTGTCTTACCCATCATCTTTAAATATTGAGAGAATGAGATTCCATATTGTTGAATTTGTGCAGCCATTTGTTGAACTTCATTGTTTGCTTCATCATCAACTAATACATCAGGCATATCAATCTTTGTGTTATCGGCAACTTGAGCAAACAACTTTTCATCAGCTTCATTTTCAGCAGTAGCCTTCTTAGCTGTTTCTAATCTTTCTGTTACAGTCTTCTTTAAATCTTCAACTGTTTCAACATTAGGGATATTTGTATCCTTTGCGAAGTCATCATCTAATTCAGGAAGAACTTCTCTTGTTACTTCATGAACTGTAACCTTGAATACAACTTCTGCTCCCTTTAGATCTTCAGCATGATAATCTTCTGGGAATGTTAAGTTCAATTCTTTTTCATCACCAGCTTTGCATCCAACTAATTGATCTTCAAAACCAGGAATGAAAGAACCAGAACCAAGAGTTAAGTTGTATCCTTCAGCCTTGCCACCTTCAAAAGCTACTCCACCTTTAAATCCTTCGTAGTCAATTTTAACTGTATCGCCTTCCTTAGCTTCACCTTCAACAGTTTCAATATCAGAATATTGTTTTCTCATACGATCGATTTCATCGTTAACTTCTTCTTCGCTTACTTCAACTGCTTCCAATTCATAAGGTAATCCTTTATATTCACCAAGTTCTACTTCTGGCATAACAGCAAAAGTGAATACTAATTCAGCTTTTTCTTCGCTCATAGACTTAACATCTAATTGAGGTTGAGAAATTGGATTTAAATCTAATTCTTTGAATGCATCTCTCATCCATTCATTTGCGTTATCTTCAATAGCTTGTGCGTATCTTTCTTCTTTAGAAACTTTCTTTTCTAGCATTGCTGCAGGAACATGTCCTTTTCTAAAGCCATCAAGCTTTACATTCTTACAGATTTTGTTAAATGCTTTCTTAACAGCAGCATTCCATTGATCTCCTTCGATTGTGACATTCATGTCACCCATTGATTTTTCTTTCAGTGTCCAAGTTGACATTGTAATTCTCCTTTTCATTTTTTCATGCTTGCCTATTATATCAAACTTCCAAGAATGATGCTATAAATAAGCATAAAAAATCCTTAAATATAATACCACCAAAAATAGCACTGTCAATATGTGAGTGCTAAATTTGGGTAATTTTTAGAATAATGACATTTGATTTAGATCTTGCAGCCCTTCTAATACACCCATAGAATCTAATTTCTTGATTAGTGTACCAGATAATTGTGTTCTTTTTTCAAGATCTTCCTTCGATAAAAATTCTGCTTCTTTTCGCGCTAATTCAATCGACTTTGCAACGTTGGCACCTAATCCATCAATAACAGTAAATGGAGGAATAATTGTTTTGATATCATCAGGGTCACTTCTAAATTCTGTTGCATAAGATTTATAAAGATCTACATTAGAAATACGATATCCTCTCGCATATAGTTCTTCACATGCTTCTAATGTATCAAACAAAGACTTTTCTTTATTTGTAACTGGATTAATTGTATCTCTAGAATTTTGACGATCTTGAATATCTTTCATACGAATACGAATTGCTTCGATTCCTTTGCTCATAGTATCAATTTCATACGCATCACATCGATGTGTAAAGAATTGAATATAGAAGTTTTGAGGTTCATGTACTTTATACCAAGCAATACGAACTGCCATCATAACATAAGCAACCGCATGTGCTTTAGGGAACATGTATTTGATTTTCTTACAAGAATCAATATACCAATCCGGTACATTATGTGCCTTCATGTCTTCTTCCCATTCCGGTGTTAAACCTTTTCCTTTACGGACAGATTCCATGATTTTAAATGCATCTAATGGTTTTAGTTTTTTGTCTAAAAGATATGTCATAATATCATCACGACATGCAATCACTTCACTGAGTGGATGACCTGCTTGCACTAAGGATTGTGCATTTCCTGCCCATACATCCGTTCCATGCGTTAAACCTGAAATCATAACAAGTTCTGAAAAAGAAGCTGGTTTTGTCTCCTCTAATACACGGCGTGTGATTCTAGTACCAAACTCCGGTAAACCTAGTGCACCATTTTCTTTTTTATAGATTCTTGGATCTGCATGTAATGCTTCATCCGAATAGAATAGTGATAATGTTTCAGGATCATTCATAGGAATATCCAATGGTTTTACAGTTCCAATTCTTTGTAGCATACGAATGGCGGTTGGATCAACATGTCCTAAAATATCAAATTTCAATACATTATCATGAATATCATGGAAGTCGTAGTGTGTTGTTAACCATGCAGCAGTTGGATCATTTGCAGGATATTGTACCGGTGTAAAATCTTCTGCTTCATATTCATCTGGAATAATGATAATACCACCAGGATGTTGGCCAGTTGTTCTTTTAACGTTTGTACAACCTTTTGCCAAATAATCTTTCATTGGTCTACGCATATCTTCTTGATGCATTTTTTCACAATATCCAGTGACATAACCATATGCTGTTTTATCTGCAACCGTACCAATCGTACCGGCACGGAAAGCATGACTTTCACCAAATACTTCCTTGATAAATTCATGCGCTCTCCATTGATATTCATTGGAGAAGTTCAAATCGATATCAGGTACTTTATCCGCATTAAATCCTAAGAATGTTTGGAAAGGAATATTTTGACCATTTCCCTTCATTGTTCCACCACACTTTGGACATGTTTTATCCTCTAAATCAAATCCACTTTTAATTTCAGGATCATCAAACCATTCAGAATAATGACAACATTCACAACGATAATGTGGTTTCAAAGGATTAACTTCTGTAATACCAGACATCGTTGCAGTGAACGAAGAGCCTACAGATCCTCTTGAACCTACGACGTATCCATCCTTATTACTCTTTTTAACTAGTAAGTGAGCAATGTAATAGTGCACATCAAATCCATTAGTAATGATATTATTCAACTCAAACTCTAATCGTTCCGTGACTTCTTTTGGAATTTCACCATTATATTCATACATTTCTTTTGCAGTCTTATGACAAATATTTCTTAATTTATCACCTGATGCTTCAATGTGTGGTGGGAAAGTTCCACTAGGAACAGGTCTAATATTTTCTTCAATACAATCAAACAAACGATTTGGATTATCAATAACGATTTCTTTTACTAAATCGTCATCTTCTAGCCAATCAAATTCTTGTAACATCTCATTTGTAAAACGAATATGTTGATCAGGATTTTTCGTACGCATTCTCAATTCTTCATCACGAATATACAAAGGATGTGTTGCACCACCAACACCTTGAGACATGATATAAACATCTCTAAATATTTTTTGATCTTTAGAACAATAATGTGCATCACTATCTGCAATCACCATGATTCCTAACTTTTTAGCCATCTTGATGATTCTTTTTTGTACATCTTTTAATCGAGAAACATTTGGTAAAGATCCTAAAGCAATACTTGTAGAATAATTTCCTAATGGTTGTAATTCAATATAATCATAGAACTTCATTGCTTGTTCTAATCTTGCATCTTCTGCATTACAAGCTAGTTCAAATAATTCACCATTCAAACAAGCAGAACCTATCAAAAGGTTTTTACGATGCATCTGAATATCTTTTCTCGTTACTCTAGCTTCCGCTGCAACGTCAGTTCCTTCTTTACCACTCGCTTTTCCCATGACTGCTAATGTCTTTGTATTAGACTTTGTTACTAAGCGATATAAATCGCGCATTCCTTCCTGGTTTTTTACAATGGCACAAATATGCGAACGTCTTACTTTCTTATAGACTTGATCATCTTGTGTTTTTGTTTGTAAATCATTAATTGTTACACAACCACATTGTTGTTTTGCGTCTTTTAAAAGACACATAAAAACACCTGATAAGCTTTCTGCATCATAGTCGGCTCTATGAGCAACTTCTTCATCATATTCTACATGATAGTTTCTAGCGATATTTCCTAAACGATATGCTCTACGATTTCTTAATACAGCACGTGATAAATCTAAAGTATCAATAACTGTATTCGTTAATGGAGGTCGATTAATTCTTCTTAATTCTTCATTGATAAAATGATAGTCAAAGGAAGCATTATGTGCTACTAAAATTCCATCCCCAATCCACTCTAATATTTCATCAATACATTGATCAAATGTTTTAGCGTTTTTCACCATGTCATTTGTAATATTTGTCTTATGAGAGATAAATGGTGGAATAGGAAATGGTGGTTTGATAAACATTTGTAATCGATCAACAACTGTTTGATTTTTGATTTTGACTGCACCAAATTCAATGATGGAATCATAATAAGCAGATAAACCTGTCGTTTCTAAGTCGAATGAAATATATTCAGCATCATCTATTTTTGTATCAACACCATTTCTAACGATCGCTAAACGATCATCACACATGTTGATTTCGCATCCAAACCCAACACGAAATCCTCTATCTGGATCTGACTTCGCCAAAGAAGTACCCGTATTATATGCTTTTACAAAGGATTGTACATCCGCATGATCAGTAATTACGATGCCTCTATGTCCAATATTAAAAGCGTATTTCACAACACTATTTACATCACACACCGCATCCATTTCACTCATATTCGTATGCATGTGAAACTCAATACGTTTTTCTTTTGCATCATCTTTAATCTTTTCTTTTTCTAATACTTCAATTTCTTGAGGCATGATAACTAAATCATGAGCAAAATTATCCATTTGCACAGAGCCATATACTCTAACACGATCCCCTTCTTTATAGGAAGATAAAATTTCTCTTGTAATACCTCTACCTTCAAATCGTTTCATCATCATCGCATCTGTACCATCATAGATAGACATTGTTTGAATCATACGATCATTTTTGGTAATTGTTTTTTCTTCTTGGAAGATTTCTCCTTCAAATTGAATGTCTGTAATAGGATCTTTAATGTCTTTCAAATTAATCCTTGTATAATCTTCCATCTTCAATCTTCGATAATTATTTTTTTTCTTTTCTAATGGTTTAACAATAGGAGCATTATTTTCAGGAATAACATTCATAACAACTTGGCCAACTTCTTCTACGTGAATTTGGTTGCTTCTACATTGCACTTGAACTTCAATTCCAAATTGTTTTAAAGCATTTTCAATATCATTACAGTAGATGCTATTTCTATCTACTTCTTCTTCATTATTCAATAAAAAAGATATGTTCTTTGTATGCGCATCAAATGTAAATACAGTATGTGCCAACATACTATATTCACCATTTTGATTTCCTAAATAACTTAAATATTGTTTTAAAGTACTATTACTGATTTCTTTTGAATCACTACGAATCCATACATTTACTTTATTACCTAGCATTTGTTCTAATGCATAATGAAAACTACTATAATCAGAAAAATCTAATATAGAACTTGTATGTAATTTCACTTCTATTTCATTCGTATCCTTATGAACAATTACTTCTTCTACACTACTATCACTCAAAACATCAGATGTATTTTTTATATTTAATTCACTTACTCTCATAGCTCATCTATTTTACAACTCAAAAGACAAAAATAAAACCCACTAACACTTATCATAGGGAGACAAAGTGTCTAATGGGTCTCAGCTAGCTTAGACTCCTAAGCTACAAGTATTATAACAAAGAAACAAAAAAAGAAAAGGAAAAAGTTATATATCGGTTATATTTTATTCAAATGTATGTAACGCTTCATATACGTTCTTTGCAACTTCACTTGGCACTACTTTGGAAATTTCTTCTAAAGATGCTTCTTTTAATTTTGTGATTCCTCCAAATTCTTTTAGAAGTAACTTCTTTCTTTTAGGGCCAACACCTTCTATATCATCTAACACAGATTTTGTTTGCGCTTTTGATCTTAGTTTTCGATGGTAAGATATCGCAACACGATGCACTTCATCTTGCATCCTTGTCAAAAGAAAGAATAAACCACTATTTCTATCAATTTCAACAGTATTACCGTCTGTATCCATCAATGCATTTGTTGCGTGCTTATCATTTTTTACAAGTCCCATAATTTTGATTGTATTGGATAGATCTAAAGCATCTAAAATTTCTTTTGCGGCTTCAATTTGAATCCATCCACCATCCACAATAATGCCATCTGGCAATCTAGATTGATCTTTTAACAATCTAAAATATCTTCGATAAATCACTTCTTTCATGGAATCCACATCAGAATTACCTGTATGTAATTTGAATAAACGATAATCATTCTTACATGGTTTTCCATCTTCATAAACAACACAACTTGCAACAGTAAAAGAACCTGAGATATGTGAATTATCAAATAATTCCACACGATTCATTGGATGCTTCGCAATAACATTCAATTGTTGAACTGCTTCTTCTGTCATTTTGTCTTGTCGTTCTACAACAGAAAACTTAAGATCTAATTGTGTTTTTGCATTATCTAAACACATATCAATCAATTTCTGACGATATCCTTTTTGTGGTTGAAAAATAGGAAAAGGTAAAACTTGTTCTATAACAGACGTATCTGTAGAAGATGGTAAAACAAGTTCTCTAGCAATGGGATTTGCTTCATAATATTGAATCAAAAATGCTTGAAACTCTTCTTCTGCATCCCCATATAATGGTTTTAGTTTATATTCTTTATTTAAAATTGCACCTTTACGTACAAGCATACCAGCAATCGCAAGATAGCCTTTATCAGAATAATACGCAAATACATCACGATCTCCACGATTATCTTTTTCAATATTTTGTTTATCTAAAACTACTTTATGAATGGATTCTAATAGATCTTTATAATATTTTGCTTGTTCAAACTCTAAATTTTCACTTGCTTGATACATTTTATCAGTCAGATCTTTTTCTACTTCTTTTGTATCACCATTCATAAAAGAAATGACTTGATTACAATATTCTTCATAAATCGATGCATCAATCTCATATTCACATGGACCTAAACATTGATGCATATGATAATACAAACATAGTTTATCTCCCATATGTGTACATCTTCTAAATGGAAACATACCTTGTAATATTTTTAATGTATCTTTGGCTGCAGTTGCATCTGGAAACGGTCCAAAGTATCTTGCTTTCTTATCTTTTTTAATATCTCTAGCAATGCTTAATCTTGGATATTTTTCTCTTGTTAATTTGATATAAGGATAAGAAGAATCATCCATAAATTGAATATTATATTTTGGTCGATTCTTTTTAATTAAATTAATTTCTAAAACAAGTGCTTCTTTTTCCGTTGCAGTTACAATAAAATCAAAATCTTCTATATTTTCAACTAACTTCGTCGTTTTAAAATTATGTGCACCAACAAAATAGGAATTCACTCGATTATGTAAGTCTTTTGCCTTACCTACATAGATGATTTCCCCATTTTTATCTTTCATTTGATAACTTCCAGGACTATGTGGAAGTTGTGATAATTTCGCTTTTAAATATTCTTGATCCATATTTATTTCATTGTTACCACTGTTGCTCCGGTACCACCTTCTTGTGGCATGCCAAGTCGATATTCTTTTACTTGTGCGTTATTCTTTAGTCTATCATGAACTGCTTTTCTTAATCTGCCTGTTCCATCACCATGAATGATGCGGAAACTTTTTAAGCCATTTAAAGAAGCTTGATCCATATAAGAATCCATCTTATCCATTGCTTCATCTACATGTAAACCAATCAAATTCACTTCTAAAGGCATCGATGTAAAGATAGAACGTCCAGTATTGATGGATACGTTATTTTGTTTTTTTAATTTTGGTAAAACATGAATGCTTGGTTTAATTTGATTCTTTTTCACATGAACTTCTCTACCATTCAATAAAATAACGATATCTTTCTTCTTGATAGAAATAACTTCACATACTTGTGAATTTCCTTTGAGTTCAACAGCATCCCCAACATGATATTCATGATTTTCAGGTAAAGTTTCGTCTTTTGATTCTTCTTGATGATAAAAAGAATTTAATTCTTTTACTGCATCTAAAGCCTCATGATATTTCACTTGTTCTTGTCTTTTGCGAATATCTTTTAATATCTTATTAGCTTTATTTTGCACAGTCGCAACATAAGCATCTGCTTCTTTTTGTGCTTTGGAATGAAAACGTTCTTTTTCTTTTTCTAAAGTATCTTTTTCTTTTAATAATTGTTTCTTTAATCGTTCTGTTTCTTTTAATTGTTGATTTAATGCATCTTGTTTTAATGTTGCTTCATTCAATTCTTTTTCTAAACGTTCAATTAATTCATCTTCATTTGTTTTTGCTTGATTCTTTAAATAACGTGCATATTTTACAATCGAAGAAGGAAGTCCATAACGTTGCGCAATTTCAAACGCATTGGACTGTCCACTCATCCCTTCCAAATAACGATAAGTTGGAGATAGTGTTTTTGTATCAAATTGCACCGATGCAACTAAAATATCATCATGTCTTTTTCCATAAGCTTTTAAACGATCATAGTGTGTTGTTAATACTGCAGTCACTCTTTTTTCTCTTAGATCATTCAAGATAGAAATCGCTAAAGCTTCACCTTCTCTAGGATCTGTTCCAGAACCAACTTCATCTAATAGTACAAGAGAATCTTTTGTTGCATACTTGCATACTTCTGCTTGTTTTTTCATATGTGAGGAAAAAGAAGATAGAGAAGAAGCAACCGATTGATCATCCCCAATATCGACAAAAACACGATCAAAAAATGGTATCTTTGCGGAAATACAAGGAATCGGCATTCCACAATATGTCATTAAAGTAAATAGTCCAATGATCTTCATAGAAACAGTCTTTCCACCTGTATTTGGACCAGTTATCAAAAGAATTCTTTTTTCATTTGTAATGTGATAGGTATTGCTTACAACAATACTTGGATCAATGAGTGGATGTCGAGCAGAATTGATTTCAATTTCTTTTTTCTTTGTTAATTCCGCAACACAGGCATCACGATCTTTCCCCCAACGAGCTTTCGCAAAAATGCTATCCAACAAGGAAACCGTATCAAGATTCGCTAGTTCTTCTCTTGCCACTTCCGCAACACATTTCGAACACATTTTCAAGATCTTTGTAACTTCTTCTTGTTCTTCTACAATCAATGATTGTTTTTTATTATTGATTGATATCAACGCAGGTGGTTCTATATAAGATGTATTTCCAGATTGTGAATCTCCATAAACATATCCACCATAAGCATTTTTATCGCTTGCCTTCACTAATACAACACATCTTCCACCTCTATTTGAAATAATTCCATCTACACAAGAATTTTTATGCGTTTTCAAAAAATTCGTCGCTATGGATGTAATTTGTGCATCAATATTTCTTAATTGAGAACGAATTTGTTTCAATTCATTTGTTGCGCTATCTTTAATTTCACCATATTCATTCAAACAATTACTTAATGTTTTTTCTACTTTAAAATGAACAACAAGCGTTGTTAATAAATCATCTAATGCTGAATGATCAATTTCTTTTACAGACGAAACGTAAGATAAAATTGTTTTGATTCCTAATATTATTTGATATTCTTTTAAAAGTTCATGAGAGGATAATATCATTCCTTTCTCAGCTCTTTCTAAAATACTCGTCATATCAGAAAAGCCTTGGAAAGGCATAGGTCCAAATTCATTTGTACATTTCAATGCTTCTTTGATTCTTTCATTATTTTGTTGAATGATCAAAGGATCATAACTAGGTTTGGTATTTTGAATACGTTGTTTTCCAAGAGAAAAAGAACAATAGTGTTCTACTTGTTCTAAAATCATATTTAACTCTAATGCTCTTTCAATTGACATATCCACTCTCTTGACTTTCTAACCAAGTTTTAATATCTTCTATCTTTTCTTCACTCATTGAATCAATATTATCTATGATTTTACTATAAGCATCCGTTTTAATAACTGGTTCAAATATTTGATTGGAGATTGGAATAACCATATCTTTGATTGCACCTAAGACGGATTCATCTACAACTGTAGAACCATGTGAAAAAATAGGAGATTCAATAAAGATACATAATAATAAGATCCAAACGATTGTTTCAATAAACCCAAACAACATTCCTAATATAGATGAAACAAAATGAACACCAGGAATCTTATGAATAGACTGTAATATCAAATCTAATACAAAACAGATAATTCTTAATATGATAAAAACGATTACAAACCAAATAACCCGATTCGCAAATGCATAAATTTCACTGCTCATTTGTTGAATCAAAATATCCGTAGAAGTATTTTTTATTAAAGGAAACGCATTTCCAATATGTTCCGATAACATCCAAGACAAATAAAAACAAAGAAGCGTACCAACTAATGATAATACAGATCTTAAAAGTCCTTTTCGAAATCCTTGAAATACAAAATAAACAGCTAATAAAAGTGCACTAATATTTAAAACAATAACCATTGATTCACTTAATTCAATCATACGAAATTATTTTAACATTATTTAAAACAATGATACAAATGATGATCATAGAGAACATTATCGTATTAGTAATTCAAAACACTTGGTTTTTTTGTAATAAATGGTATTTTCGCTAAAAATGCATAGTACTTTATAAATGTCCTTGTTCGTACAAACTATTCCGACTTACAAAACGGCGTATACGAAACAATAAAATTCCTTGAATTATTCATAAGAAATTTGCTTCCAGCGAAAAAAATGAACTACATAATAAAGATTTACATATTAATCAATTCACTAAAGTTCAAAAAGTGGACATTGAGTTGATACTTAGAAAAAATAACCTTTCTCAAAAAACAATACAGCATACCTTTCAGTTACTAAATGTT
This sequence comes from Eubacterium sp. AM49-13BH, assembly GCA_963650865.1. GTDB lineage: Bacteria > Bacillota_I > Bacilli_A > Erysipelotrichales > Erysipelotrichaceae > Bulleidia. Next base: position 52,617 of record CAVJMM010000001.1, read on the forward strand.
TTTGGAACAGATAGCATATTTGGTAGAAGTGAAGTAATGAAATTAACAAATTTAAAAAGTTCAGCTGCGTCTAAATTCATTAGCAATCTTCTACATTTAAATATCATCATTCCTGTCAACGGGCACGGAAAAGGTAAATATACATTTAAGGAATTTCATTAACGTAATATTTTACCAATATTACAAATTTTGATAAAATAATTGCTATGTCAAACGTATATACATTAAAGTTAACTTCACAACAAGAAGAACGTTTATTTCAAACTTGGAATGAATTCCAAAGTAAAACACCACCCTATGCAAAGTGGCAATTGAAATGCGAGAATTGTGTGATTACTTGTTATGAATCTGGAATAACAGTATTTCAAGGAAAAGATGCATTAACATATGTTTCTCCATTTATGGATATTCAAGAAATACCAAAATCTGTAAATAAAAATCAATTACCACAAGCAGGAAGTGATGAAGTTGGAACTGGTGATTATTTTGGTCCAGTTGTTGTATGTGCATCGATTGTTGATGAGACATCTTATGACTTATTAAAAAATCTTGGTGTAAAAGATTCTAAACAACTTACTGATGCAGATATTTTAAAGATTGCTCCAGAAATCATACAAAAAATCCCTCATTCTTTATTGATTGTTGATAATGAAAAATACAATATCGTTCATCAAACAAATAATTTGAATGCAATCAAAGCGAAACTTCATAATCAAGCATATGTACATTTATCTAAGAAGTATGGTTTACCTAAATTTAAAATTATTGACCAATTTTGTGTAGAGAATAGTTATTATAAATATGTACAAAAAGAACCTATTGTTATACGAGGTATTCATTTTGAAACAAAAGCAGAAAATAAATATATTTCTGTTGGAACATCTTCTGTAATCGCACGTTATGCTTTCTTAAAGAAAATGGAAGAAATGGATCAGAAATGGGATATGCATTTTTGTTTAGGTGCTGGAAGTAATGTAGATCAATGTGCTAAGAAATTTATAAAACGTTATGGTTTTGATGCATTAGATCAAGTCGCAAAAACACATTTTAAAAACACAGAGAAACTTTAATTCTCTGTGTCTTTTTGTTAAGCCATATGTTCTTTAATAATCGTTGTAATTTGATTAGAAGCTTTTTGAACATCATCATTACAAATAACATATTGATATTGATCTGCTAATTGTAATTCACCTTTTGCCTTATTTAATCTAGAAGCAATTACTTCCTCACTTTCTGTTCCTCTACCACGAATTCTCTTTTCTAACTCTTCCATGCTAGGTGGAACAATAAATATCGTTAAAGCATCAGGTACTTTTTCAACAACTTGTTTTGCACCTTGTACTTCAATCTCTAAAAGAACATTCTTTCCTTCATTTCTCAAACGTTCCACTTCATATAATGGAGTGCCATAACAATTTCCAACAAATTCAGCACATTCTAAAAGTTCACCATTTTGTTTTGCTTGTTCAAAACGTTCTTTTGTTACGTAGAAGTAATTCACACCTTCTACTTCCCCTGGTCTTTTTTCTCTTGTTGTCATAGAAACAGAAAAAGCTAATTTTAACTCAGGATCTTTCATAAACTCTTTCAAAATCGTTCCCTTCCCAACACCACTTGGTCCACTCAAAACAATTAATAAACCTTTATTTTTCATATCCACCTCTTTATATTTGACTATTAGATTACTCTTTTTCTAGTAGTGAGTCAATCATGATATAATACATTTCATATATGGAGTAAATTATGGCATTAGATGGAATTTTATTACACAAAATCGTACCAAACCTGCAAAAAAGTCTTCCATTAAGGATCCAAAAAATATGGCAGATATCTACAACTGAAGTATTGTTTCAAGTTCATGGGAATCAAGGAAAACAACAATTATTAATCAGTACGCATTCAGAATATAATCGTTTATTATTTACCAATCGTTCTTATCCAACTCCAAAAGAGCCTGGTAATTTTGTAATGTTATTAAGAAAGTATTTAGAAGGAAGTATCATCGAATCAATTGAACAAGCTGGTCTAGATCGTTGGTGTACTTTTACGATTCGTAGAAGAAATACATTAGGTGATATTGAGAATATTTTTTTATATGTTGAACTCATGGGTAAATATGCCAACATTATTTTAGTTGGTACAGACGGAAAAATTATTGATGCGTTAAAAAGAATTCCACCATTTGAAAATCAAAAACGTATGATATTACCAAATGCCACATTTGTTCCTACCCCTCCACAAGATAAAAAAGATCCATTTGTTGATCAACAAATAGATGAATCCCTTTCTCTAACAAAACAATTTGCTGGTTTCTCTCCTTTTCTATCAAAAGAAATTGAATATCGTATGTCTTTAGGACAACCTTTTCAATCCATCATGTCTGAAATTGAACAGTCTGATTCTTTGTATATTGTTAATGAAAATGAGAATACAGTTTTCCATTGTATTCCATTAACAAGTATTGGTCCTTGTAAGTCTTATCCTATTTTTGAAGCATTTGATATTTTGTATTATCACAAAGAAGAAAAAGAAAGAATCAAAACAATTTCAGGTGATATCTATCATTTTGTAAAAAAAGAATTAAAACATCAAACAACGAAATTACCTCGTTTGTATAAAAGCTTTGATGAAGCAAAAGATTGCGAGAAATGGAAAGAATATGGTGATTTATTGTATTCTTATAATATTCAAGAAACAAAAGGTATGCATCAAATCACTCTACAGAGTTGGGAAGATGGAAAAGATGTAGTAATTCCTCTTGATTCTAAATTAGATGGAAAAGCAAATGCACGAAAATGTTTTACAAAATATAACAAATTCAAAAAAGGACAAATTTATTTACAAGAACAAATTCAAATTTGTGAAAATGAAATTCATTACTTTGAAGGATTGTTAGAACAATTAGATATGGCAGATTTTGATACTGCTTTGGAAATCAAAGAAGAATTGATCAAACAAAAATACATTACTGAAAAAAAGAATCCAAAAAAGAAAAAGAAAAAAGAAAATGGACCACATATCACAACCATTGTTTTACCAAATGGCATATCAGTTTCTTATGGAAAAAACAATTTGCAAAATGAAGCGTTAACTTGGCATCAAGCAAGAAAAAATGAATATTGGCTTCATGCACAAGGATATCATGGAGCACATGTCATTATTCACGCAGATCATTTAGAAGAAGATACGTTAAGAAACGCTGCAATGATTGCTGCATATTTTTCAAAAGGAAGATATTCCTCTTCTGTACCTGTACAATATTGCACTGTCAAAGAACTCAAAAAAATCCCAGGCGCAAAACCTGGAATGGTATCTCTTTCAAGTTATAAAACAATTTATATTGATCCTGATGAAGATCATTTGAAACAACTTGGAATCATAACTAGCTAAGGCTAGTTATTTTTCGTTATTTACAAGATTCATTAATTTTCGTACTTCATACATTCTTAACTTACGATATTGCCCTTGTCTCAATTTACCTAAATCTAAAAATGCATATTGAATACGATTCAATCTTGTTACTTCACAATGGAAGAATTCCATCATTCTTCGAACTTGTCTATTTCTACCTTCTTGAATGGTAATTTGTAAAACTGTTTTATTTTTCTTTTCACTACGATTCAAAACAAACACTTCTGCCGGTAATGTTTTACCATCTTCTAATTCAATTCCTTTTTCAAGTAAAGCACACATACCATCTGTTAATACGCCATTAACAGCTACTTCATATGTCTTGTTAATATGATTTCTAGGATGCATAAGCCCATTAGCAAATTCCCCATCATTTGTTAACAAAAGAAGACCTGTCGTTTCATAATCCAATCTACCAACTGGAAAGATTCTTTCTTTGCAATCAATTAAATCCACAACTGTATCTCTATCTTTATCATCTTTGACAGCACAAATCGTTTTCTTAGGTTTATTCAACAAAAAGTAAACTTTTTCTTCTTTTCCAATTTCTTTGCCATCTACTTCAACTCTATCATTATCAGAAACTTTTACACCCATTTCTTTTACAGTAACGCCATTTACTTTAACTCTACCAGAAGCAATCATCTCTTCAGCTTTTCTTCTTGAAGCAATACCAGCTTCCGCAATGACTTTTTGTAATCTTTCCATATAACACCTCCATCAGTGATGATTTCTTGTATTTCCCCAAAAGCCACTTCCAGCTTTTGAATAATCATTCATTAAAACAACAGGAATCTTTCGGAACTTTTCATTTTTTTCCATCAAAATTTGACAAGCAGTCAATCTCTTGTTTCCATCTAAACATTCATAATATCCATCTTTTACATTCACCTGTACTGGAATCGCTACACCTCTTTCTTCAATCGATTGCAACAATCTTCCAGGATCCGTTTTTGTAAATAAAATATCCTCAATATCAACAATTGTATTAATCATTTCAAGCTCTCTTTCTAATTCCAATTAAAATACATCCATGTAGTATAACATTTTGTTTTAAAAAATCTTCTAAACAAACAATATGATTTTTCTTACGATAAATTGCATTATAAAAATGAATCTCTTTTTCATTTACTTTTGTAAAACAAGCATAATGTCCACCTGTTGTATGATTATATGCTAGAATCCCTGAAGAACAATTTTCCAATGCTTTTTTACATCCGTATATTCCAGGCATTGAAACAAATACATCTAAACCTCTTTGTTTCAAATAAACAATCAACCAAAAGATTTCTTGTCCAAATACTTTTCCTAACAGATTATGCTTTTCTAAGTCTTGAATAATAATCTGTATTTCATCATAAATTCCATTCGCTTTTAGAAGATTATATACCGCAATCCATCCACAACCTTTTCTAGCTGTATCAAACCATCCAAAAGGAATATCTTGCATACTTCCTTGATCAATGATATATCCTTCTTCATCAAAAATATTATCATTTAATAATAAACGATAAGAATCTATGATCTTTTGATATTCTTTTCCTTTTGGATAATAACCATTTTGTTTTAAAACATGATTTAATTCATGATCACAATGAACCAATATCTTTTTTGGATGAGATTGTTTGATATGCCATTCTGTAAAAAAAGAAATATCATGAAAAGCATCTTCTTGACTGGCATAAGATTCAATAAAAATATCAACACAATCTTGAAGAATCGTATATGTATAAACAAATGCATCATTCTTAGAATGAATCAACATTTGTTTATGATAACCATCTTTTTCACTTTTCAACAATTTGATTTTCACCATTTTAATTTCCTATACCGCATCGCATCTTTTAAGATTTCTGCATCATTATCAAAAGTAATACAACCTAAAGCTTCAATAGGTTTGACCCAATGCATTTCCAAAAGTTCTTCTTTTTGTAATTTTTCTTTCCCACTTTTTTCATAAGCAATAAAATAAATATTTTCTTTTTCATTTCCATTTGGAACTTGATACGTTGTAACATGTCTAAATTTAGTATCTAAAACAACTTCCATTCCTGTTTCCTCTAGAATTTCTCTATATGCAGTTTGTTCTTCTGTTTCATATTTTTCTACATGTCCTTTTGGAAAACACCAATGTCCATCTAACTGTTGAATGACTAAAATAGGTGAATCTTTCTTTTTTGATTGGAAAATAATTGCTCCACATGATTTTTCTTTGTTGTTCATATCAAGATTATATAACAAATTCATAGAATATAAAAAGGGAGCTTTCGTTAGCTCCTTAACGCCTTATATTTTTCGAATCGATATTTTCCAATTCGTACCAGTAGAAACATTGTAGGCTCTCGCAAATGAACCTTGGTTGATGGCAATCCCAACACGATATACAGAGTTGATATAGAGAAGTGGTGAACCAATTGCCACTTCCCCAAAGGAATGTTGGTAAACAACTTGGTTTTGATATGCAAGCAAGGAATCATGGTAAATGGAAACTTCAAATCTTTCTCCGAATCCAGGTTTCAATTGATAGAAATCATCTCTAGAAATAGAAGTCCAAAGAGATCCAAAACGCACATCCAAAATATCAATACAACCACTAACAGATTGATTTTCTTGATCAAACGTTGTTTCAACAACATCTAAATCAACGATTTCTGATATATCTAATGTATGGCCCACTTCTTCAAATGTAATGACACCTGAGGCAAGTCTAGCACCCGTATATGCATAAACATCTCGCCCATGAAATGTATAAGATAACTCTGTATTCTGTCTACGATTAATACTTTCTTCAATTTCTCTGATTTCAATGATTCCACAATATTTATGAATATGTGTTAATGTTCCATTGTTTGGTGTAACGATATATTTGTTATCTTTTGTTTTCACAACAACGGATTTACGATTCGTTCCTACACCAGGATCAACAACAGAAACAAATACTGTTCCTTCAGGCCAATAGCTTACTGTTTGAAATAATCGATAGCTTCCTTCAAAGATTTGATAGGGTGTAATATCATGTGTTAAATGATGGATCTTGATTCCAGGATCCACTTGTAAAGCAACTCCTTCCATGGCACTTACAGCACCATCTACTAATCCAAAATCAGATTGAAATACTAAAAATTTGTTCATAAACATTTCGTAAATGTAACTTTATATTCACTTCCGTGATTAACATGATAGTGATTTTTAAAGCTATCTTGATTCATCGCAAAAGAAATCTTATTCACTTCATTGTTATAAAGAAGAGCTTTTCCCTTTTCACTATCACCAAAAGATTTATAGTATGTAATATCTTCATTAAACAAAACAGCATCATCTTTAACAATCTTTGCATGTAATGTATCACCATGCTTGATTCCCAATTGATCAAAATAATCCATATGGATATTTGTCCAAAGATTTCCAAAATTTGGATCATCGATTTCCATATATCCTTCTACTTGATGATCGTGAACAACAGGATCAGGTAAATCAAATTTCTTAATATCGTCTACTGAATAAGAAGGTCCAACTTGTTCATAAGAAATAATGCCAGAAGCAAGTCTAGCAGCTGTATAGCCAAATACATCTCTTCCTGCAAAAATTGCAACTCTATCATTATCTTTATCCTTTAAACGATTAATAGATTCATCAATTTCACGTACTTCTTCAATCCCACTTGTTACAGAAATATGTGTTAAAGCACCATTGTCTGGTGTGACAATATAATAACCATCCTTTGTTTTCGCAACACATGCTTTGCGTGATGTTCCTACACCTGGATCAACAACCGAAACGAAGATCGTTCCCTTTGGCCAAAAACGCATATATTGCATTAAACGATAAGAAGCCGAATAAATATCATATTGTGGAATATCATGTGTCGCATCAATCATTTCTAAAGTACGATCAACAGATTTCACAACGCCATACATCGAAGCAACTGCTCCTTCCGCATAAGTAAAATCTGTTTGAAATACTAACATTGGTTTATTGTAATCTATCATTTTTTCACCTCTTTCTAAAATGGATAATAAAACATTGTTTTTGTTACAGCAAATCTTAAATACATACTAAACACCAAAACTGCAAGTGACATTAAACATACCACATAATCAGATTTTGTTAATTTCCGAAAAGAATACCAACTTCTTTTCTTTAATTTTCCATATCCTCTTAAACTCATCGCATTCGATATCACTTCAACACGATCTAATGTAGAAAAGATTAATGGAATGACCATTTTTACTGTCAAAACAAATCTCTTAGAGAACTTTTCTTTTTTTGATAATTCAATTCCACGTGCTTGTTGTGCCAATGAAATATTATTGTAGTCTCTGATAATATCTGGGAAATATCTTAGTGTCAAAGATAATGTTGTACAAACTTTATATGGAATCCCAATATGATTTAAGGATGAAGCAAATTCACTTGGATTTGTTGTGAAGATAAATATTAATCCTAAAGGTACCATAGAAAAGTATTTTAATGTTTTCACAAATAAATAAAATAAAGTTTCTTTTGTTACAACAAAATAAGAATTAAATTGAAATAAAATCGTTCTTGTTCCATAAATTTCAGTTCCATAATCAGGTGCTAAAACGTATGTTAATACAATGTTCATAAACAAGAAAAAACCAACATAAATTAATATTAATTTAATTTGTTTAAATTGAATCTTAGCAATCTTAAAAGAAATAAAAGATATAAACATCGTTAATAACATAATACGATAATCATACGTTAACATAACCGCAAAAGACATCAATAGAAAACTGACAAGTTTTGTTAATCCTGACAATCTATGAATAAAAGTATCTAATTGTGAATAGGAAAACATTTTAATTTTCATATTTGATGTCCCCTTTCATGTTCGATAAATGTATCAATAAATGCAACACGATCTTCAATTCCTGCTTTGGCTGCTAAAGTTGATAAACTAGTTTTCTTTAAATTTGCACGTTGTATTAATTCTTCATCACCTAATACAACACTGGCTGGTGCATCTGCAATCTTTTGACCATCTGTTAATACAATACTTCTTGTCGTGTATTCCAACATCAGATGCATATCATGTGTAATCATTACAATGGCAATTCCCATCGCATTCAAACTCTTTAAAAACTCCATAATTTCAGAATAACGACGATAATCTTGACCAGCTGTTGGTTCGTCTAAAATAATCATCTTTGGTTGTAAAACAAGAATGGAAGCAATTGTAACACGCTTTTTCTGGCCAAATGATAAAGCTGAAATAGGCCAATTTCTAAATGGATACAATCCACAAACTTTTAAAGTATCTTCCACTTTCTGTTTGATCGTTTCTTCATCAAAGCCTCGATTTCTTAATCCCATCGCAACTTCATCAAATATCATTGTATTACAAATCATCTGATTTGGATTTTGTAAAACAAAGCCAATTAGATCCGCTCTTTCTTTTACAGAAAGATCATTCATGTCTTTACCTTCAAAAACAAGACTTCCGCTATCCATTTTTTCAAATGCACAAATACATTTACATAGTGTAGATTTACCAGCACCATTTCTACCAACAACAGAAACCATTTCCCCTTCATGAATGATTAAATTTACATCTTTTAAATGTGATTTCACACCATCATAAGAAAAATTTAAATTTGAAACCGTTAATAATGGCTTCTGTTCAACTTCTTTCTTTTCTTTTTTATTAGCATTATACCAACGAACCAATTTATCTGCTTCTTGATTTAAATTATAATTCGTATCATCAGCAAGATGACTAACTTTATTTAATTCAACATCCGCATACTTCATTGCTTGGATGTAAAGTGGCAAACGAATTCCATTCTCTTCCAATAATGTTGTTTGAAATAAAGATTCTGGTTTTCCATCAAATAAAACCATTCCTTCATTGATCAAAACAATACGATCAATTGGACAATGTAAAACATCTTCTAAACGATGTTCAATAATAACAACTGTTTTATTTTGTTTTTTGTTGATTTGATCAATCAATTCAATTACAAGTTTTCCAGTAGCCGGATCTAGATTCGCTAACGGTTCATCAAACAATAGAATCGGTGCTTCATCAACCATTACGCCAGCCATACAAACATCTTGTTTTTGTCCACCAGATAATTCTAAAGGAGAATGTTCTAGATATTCACCCATACCAACTAAATTTGCTACGTTAGAAACGATTGCATGCATTTTATTCGTTTCTACATCACTATTTTCTAACGCAAAAGCAATATCTTCTCCTACATTCAATCCGACAAATTGACTATCTGCATCTTGCATAACAGTACCAACTAATTTACTACTACTAAAAATATCTAGTTTTTCACTATCAACACCATTAATGTAAAGTTTTCCTTCTTTTTTACCTGGATAAGCAAATGGAATCAAACCATTGATACAACTACCAATTGTTGATTTTCCACTTCCACTTGGTCCAACAATCAATACTTTTTCACCTTCTTCAATCTTTAAATTGATATGATGTAAAGTAGGTTTTTTTTGTGATTTATACTGAAAGGAAAAATCTTTAAATTCAATCATTGTACTCATTCAAAACCTCTCAAATAGAAAAACCCGTTAAGGAAGAAAATTCTTCGATAACGAGTTAAGAAACAATTATTCCTGATCCAAAGAACCTGTCTTTGTACGTGTCTTGGAATAAGCTGCTGCCAATAAAGAACATACAACAATGGAAGAAATCCCATCTGCAATAAAACTCGTTAATCCTTGTAAGAATACTTTGTTAGCAGGTTCTGCATAGATTACGATATCCAATACTGGAGCTACCAATAACCAAGCAATCGCATTACCAATGACGTTAATAACAACAATTGTTAAGATTGTCTTTTTGTTGAATTCACCTTCTTCAAGTTTTGTATAGTAATATGCAAAACCAGCTGTTAATCCACAAACACCAGAAGCAACAACCCAGCTCCACCATACAGATCCATAGAAAATGAAATCATTTAATGTATGTCCAATCACCGCAATCAAGCAACTCGCAATAGGTCCAAATAAGCATCCAAAGAATGCAGATACACCATATGCCAATTGGAAGTTTGTTTCTGGAATTGGACTCGGAATCTTAACATAAGCAAATAAAACAAAGAATAATGCTGCCCCTAATGCAGTAGCTACCATTGTCTTTGTTGAAAATAAACTCTTCTTTTCCATAAGAATTCCCCCTTAATATTTTTTAGTATATCTCATACAAATGAGAAAGAAAATAAAGAATGAACAATTTCTGAATGTAAGCGTTTTTATTTTTACTATTCTAGATTTGTATAACCCATCAAAAATCGATCAACTTCTTTTGCACATCGTCTGCCTTCATCAATAGCCCAAACAACTAATGATTGTCCACGATGTGTATCTCCACAAGTAAAGACTTTATCTTGACTTGTTTGATAACTTCCTTCTTTTGTTTGAATCACATTACGAGCAGTCGTTTCAACTTTAAATGCATCTTTGACGTATGTTTCACATCCAGTAAATCCTGCTGCAATAATTAATAAATCACATGGAAGTTTCTTTTCACTACCTTGTACTTCAACAAGTTTTCCATTTTCAAACTTTGTTTGAACAATTTCTATTTCTTTTAATTTACCTTTTTTTGTAATCAATTGTTTTACTGTAGTTTGGAAAATTCTAGGATCTTTTCCAAATACTGCAATTGCTTCTTGTTGACCATAATCCGTCTTTAAGACCTTAGGCCATTCTGGCCATGGATTATCTTCGCTTCTTTCAAGTGGTGCAGCTGGCATCATTTCTAATTGTGTTACAGAAGTACATCCATGACGGATACACGTTCCTACACAGTCGTTGCCTGTATCTCCACCTCCAACGATTACAACATGTTTTCCCTTTGCTGAAATAAAAGTACCTTCTTTTAAATCATAATCTAATAAACTTTTTGTTGTTGAAGTGAGAAAATCTACAGCGTAATAAACACCATCTGTTGTTTCTAGATTTTCTACATTTAATGAACGAGGTTGTTTTGAACCAGTCGCAAGAATAACAGCGTCATAATCTTTTAACAAAGCATTCGCTTTCATATCTTTTCCAACATCAACGCCCGTGTGGAAAACAACCCCTTCTTCTTCCATCAATTTTTGTCTTCTTTGAATCACAGATTTATCAAGTTTCATATTTGGAATGCCATACATTAATAATCCACCGATACGATCTTCTCGTTCAAAAACTTCAACGAAGTGTCCTCTTTTATTTAATCGATCCGCAACTGCAAGTCCTGAAGGACCTGCCCCGACAACTGCAACTTTCTTTCCAGAACGAACTGTAGGAATCTGTGGTTTCATCATTCCTGTTTCAAAAGCATGTTCAATAATGTAATATTCATTTTCATGAATCGTTACCGGTTCTCCATTCACACCATTTAAGCAAGCTTTTTCACAAAGCGCAGGACAAACCCGTGATGTAAATTCTGGAAAAGAACTCATCTTTAATAAACGTGCTAATGCATGATTTGGATTTCCTTTAAATATTTCATCATTCCATTCTGGAATCAGATTATGTAATGGACATCCAGTTACCATACCTTTTAATTTCAATGCAGATTGACAATATGGTACTCCACAATTCATACATCTTGCACCTTGTTTTTTTCGTTCTTCTTCATTCATTGGAATATGAAATTCTTTGAAATTCTGAATACGTTCTAAAGGTGAAACAATTGCATTATCTTCTCTATCATATAATAGAAACCCATCAATCTTTCCCATATCATGCTCCTTTCTTCATTGCTTGGAATGCTTCAAATTCTGCTTTATCATGCGCAATTCCTTGTTCTTCAAAGTGAGAAATCAAAGTCAACATTTTTGCATAATCACTCGGTACGATCTTTTTAAATTCTTTTGCGTATTTTTCAAAATCCTTTAAGATCTTTTTAGCTTTTGGACTTTGTGTTTCACAATAATAATCTTGAATCATTTCTTTTAATTGTTGTTTATCATACTTATCATGTACTTCTTGTACTGTAACAAGAGATTTATTCAATTTCTTATATAAATCATGATCTTGGTCTAATACATAAGCAATTCCACCAGACATACCTGCAGCGAAATTTTTACCAACTTTTCCTAAAACGACAACTTTACCACCTGTCATATACTCTAGTCCATGATCGCCACATCCTTCAACGACCGCTTCAGCACCAGAATTGCGAACACAGAATCTTTCTCCAGCGATTCCTTCAAAGTAAGCTTTTCCACTTGTCGCACCATATAAAGCAACATTACCTACAATGATATTCTCACTTGGATCATATTTTGATTTTGAATCAGGTGTCACTACGATCTTACCACCAGATAACCCTTTTCCTACATGGTCATTGGCATCGCCTTTTAAGTAAAGTGACATACCTTTTGGAATAAATGCACCAAAGGATTGACCACCGCCACCATGACATTCAATCACATAGGTATCTTCGTCTAATGAATCATTACATTTCTCTGTAATCAAAGAGCCAAGCAGTGTTCCAGTTGTTCTATTTTCACTAGATACATGAATAGAATATTTAAATGGTTTATTCTTTTCGATATATGGTAAGAAAGAAGGAATCAATTCTTTTTCATCGATTGTTTGATCTAAATGGAAATCAAAAGATTCACCACTTACATGATGTCTAAATTCAGCTTTAGAAACTTCTGTATTCACAAGTCTAGATAAATGAATGTTTGTATTATCTTTCACTTTCAAACAATCATTTCTACCAACCATTTCATCAATTGTATGGAATCCAAGTTCAGCCATGATTTCACGCAATTCTTGTGCAATAAACTTCATGAAATTCATTACATGTTCAGGTTTTCCTTTAAAACGTTTACGAAGTTCTTCGTTTTGTGTTGCAATACCAAATGGACATGTATCTAATGAACATACACGCATCATCATGCATCCCATTGATACTAGTGGACCACTGGCAAATCCAAACTCTTCAGCTCCTAATAGACACGCAATCGCAACATCTCTACCACTCATTAACTTACCATCAGTTTCAATAATAACTTTTTCTCTCAAACCATTTTCAATGAGAGCTTGTTGTGCTTCTGAAATACCGAGTTCCCAAGGCATACCTGCATGGTGAATTGATGAACCTGGTGCTGCACCTGTACCACCATCAAAACCAGAAATGAGAATGACTTGTGCTCCAGCTTTCGCTACACCACTCGCTACCGTTCCTACGCCTGCTTCTGAAACTAATTTTACAGAAATGCGTGCATTATGATTTGCATTTTTCAAGTCATAAATCAATTGTGCAAGATCTTCAATCGAATAAATATCATGATGCGGTGGAGGAGAAATTAAAGATACTCCAGGTGTAGAAAATCTTGTTTTCGCAACCCAAGGATAAACTTTAACACCTGGTAAATGACCACCCTCTCCTGGTTTTGCTCCCTGTGCCATTTTGATTTGAATTTCTTTGGCACTATTCAAATAGGCAGAAGTCACACCAAATCTACCAGAAGCAACTTGTTTGATTGCAGAATTCTTTAACGTTCCAAAGCGTGAAGCATCTTCTCCACCTTCACCTGTATTACTTTTACCACCTAAGGTATTCATCGCAATTGCCATTGTTTCATGAGCTTCTTGTGAGATAGAACCATAGGACATCGCACCTGTTTTAAATCTTTTAACGATATTTTCAACTGGTTCTACCTCATCTAATGAAATTGGAACATTTTTTGGATCAAAAACGAATTCATCACGTAATGTATGTGGATGTTTATGATGCAATAAAGAAGTATATTCTTTAAATTCCTCATAACTACCATCACGTACCGCTTTTTGTAAGGCAACAATGACATCTGGTGAATATAAATGTTCATTCGCTTGGTTATTACTTCTTAAGGCATGATAACCTGTAGAATCTAATGTTGTATCTACACCTAGTCCTAATGAATCAAAAGATTGATCATGATTTTTGATTACGAAATTTTCAATTGTTTCAATCGTACATCCGCCAACTTTCCAAGAAATTCCAGGGAAGTATGTTTGTACAAATTCTTTATCTAATCCCATTGCTTCAAAAATCTTAGAAGATTGATACGATTGTAAACAAGAAATGCCCATCTTAGCAGCTGTCTTTACAATACCAGATAATAAAGCTTCGTTATAATCGTCAATTGCGGAATGATAATCTTTATTCAACATTCCTTTTTCAATTAACTCTACAACGCAATCTTGTGCAAGATATGGATTGATTGCACGTGCACCAAAGCCAAGTAAAGCAGCACACTGATGTACATCTCTTGCTTCACCAGTTTCAATAATCAAAGACACTTGCGTTCTTTTCTTTGTATTGACCAAATGTGTTTCAACAGCACTTACCGCAAGTAAACTAGGAATCGCTACATGGTTTTCATCAATTCCTCTATCAGAAAGAATCAAAATATTAGAACCATTGTTATAAGCTCTATCACATGCAACACATAACGCATCTAATGCTTTCTTTAATGAGGTATGTTTGTAATAAAGCAATGAAATATCTTCTGTATGAAAACCAGGTTTATGAAGTGTTCTGATTTTCATGAGATCTAAACTTGTTAAAATTGGATTATTTACTTCTAATACACGACAATTTTCTCCAGATTCTTGTAATAAATTACCATCAGATCCAATATAAACAGTTGTATCAGTTACAACCTTTTCACGAATCGAATCAATTGGAGGATTCGTTACTTGTGCAAATTGTTGATGGAAAAAATCAAATAAAGAACTTGGTTTTTCATTCAATACCGCAATAGGAATATCTCTTCCCATACTAGCTGTAGGTTCAACACCATTAGCAGCCATTGGTAAAATACCATTCTTTACATCTTCATATGTATATCCAAATACTTTATAAAGTTTATCTCTTTCAATTTGAGAGTATTCATGTACTTTTTGATTTGGAATTTTAATATCAGAAAGATGCATTAAATTCATATCTAACCATTCACCATATGGTTTTGCATCAGCGTACTTTTGTTTTACTTCTTCATCACTTAAAATGCGTTTCTGTTTTGTATCAACAAGTAACATTTTACCAGGCATCAATCTAGACTTTCTTTTAATATGTTCGCTTGGAATATCTAAAACGCCCACTTCACTCGCTAAAATCAAACGATCATCATCTGTTACATAATAACGAGAAGGTCTTAGACCATTACGATCTAAAGTTGCGCCAACAATATCTCCATCTGAAAAAATCATTGCGGCTGGTCCATCCCAAGGTTCCATCATCGTTGCATAATAATGATAAAAATCACGACGAGAACTTTCTATTGCTTGGTTATGTTTAAAAGGTTCTGGAATCATTAACATCATCGCTAATGGTAAATCCATTCCACTATAATACAAGAATTCTAGTGTATTATCGACCATAGCTGAATCTGAACCACTTGCGTTAATAACTGGATAGATTTTATCTAAGTCATCTTTTAATAGATCACTAGACATCGTTTCTTCACGTGCTAGCATACGATCAGCATTTCCACGAATTGTATTGATTTCACCATTGTGTGCAATAAAACGATAAGGATGCGCTCTTTGCCAACTAGGTGTTGTATTTGTTGAAAAACGTGAATGTACGATTGCGATTGCTGTTTCATAATCTGCATCTTTCATATCTTCATAGAATGCACGTAATTGGTTTACAAGGAACATTCCTTTGTAAACAATTGTACGAGAAGAAAGTGAACAAATGTATGTATCTTCACTACCTTGTTCAAATTCACGACGCGTAATATATAACATTCGATCAAAATCAATTCCTTTACTACAGGATTTTGGTTTATCAATAAAGACTTGTTGAATGTTTGGCATACATGCAACGGCTTTATCACCTAATATTTCAGGATGAACAGGAACATCTCTCCAACCTAAAATATTTAAACCATTCTTTTTTGCGATGACTTCAAACATTCTTTTCGCAAATGTACATGCTAAAGAATCTTGTGGTAAGAAAAACATACCAATTCCATAAGATCTTTCATCTTTTAAAGAAATGCCAATTTTTTTACATTCCTTAGAAAAGAATTTATGAGATATCTGCATTAAAATTCCAACACCATCACCTACTTTACCACTAGCATCATGACCAGCACGGTGATCTAATTTCTCTACAATTTTCAAAGCATCATCTAACACTTTATGATCGGCATGACCATCAATATTAACAATTGTGCCGATTCCACATGCATCTTGTTCAATATTTTCCCATATTCTTTCCATATATCCACCTCACACAGTATCTAAAAATTTACTATTTTTAAGAGTTGAGCGCAATATCATTTCAAAAATATTATGTAAATTTCTATTATTTTTCTGAAAATTATTAATTTTGTTTCAAAAGAAAGAAGAAGAATCAATCTTCTGACTCTTCTTCTTTTGTATCATTTATATGTAATGAAGCAATAATATCATCAATATGTCTTGCTTTTTGTTCCGTTTCATCAATCACAAATATTAATTCAGGACATCTACGAATATCTAATCTTTGAGATAACTCTGTGCGAATATAACCTTTCGCACGATTTAAAGCTTTTAAACCAGCTTGTGCTCTAGCTTCTTGTCCTAAGAATTCACAAAATACTTTTGCGTAAGAATGATCATTGGAAACATGTACATCTGTAATTGTAACAAATCCTACATTTGGATCTTTTACACCAAATTGAACGATTTCAGAAATATTCTTTCGAATGATTCCTTCTAATCTTTTTTGTTTAAAATTCTTTGCCATGATTATTCAACAGGAACTTCCTGCGCCTCATAGAATTCTAAAGTATCACCAATCTTGATATCATTATAGTTTTCAATTGTTAAACCACATTCATAACCAGAAACAACTTCTTTCGCTTGATCTTTAAATCTTTGTAAGGAACCAAGTTTTCCATCATATATAATGATGCCTTCACGAATTAAACGAACATTACAATTAGCTTTAACTTTGCCATCTGTAACCATACATCCAGCAATCGTACCAACTTTTGAAACTTTGTATGTCTCACGAACTTCTGCTTCACCAATCGTAACATCTTCATAAACTGGTTCCAACATACCTTTCATCGCTAATTCCATTTCTTCTGTAGCTTTATAAATGATATTATGCAAACGAATTTCAACGCCAGCTTCTTCAGCTTTCTTACGGATATTAGAATCAGGTCTTACGTTAAAACCAATAATCATACCCTTTGATGCATCCGCAAGCATAATATCGCTTTCTGTAATCGCACCAGCAGTAGCGTGAATAACTTTAATCTTAACATCACCAACAGATAACTTTTCCATAGAAGATTTCACTGCTTCAGCGGAACCTTGAACATCTGCTTTAATGATAATTGGAATTTCTTTAATATTACCAGCTTCAATTTGTGCAGAAAGGTCTTCTAAAGACATTGCACTAGATTGTCTTCTTTCAGCTTCTTGTTTTCTACGTCTTCTTCGATCAGCTAATGCTCTAGCTTCTTTTTCATCATCAAAGTTTCTAAATAAATCACCAGCTTCAGGAACTTCATTTAGACCAATAATTTCAACAGGAGTAGATGGACCAGCACTCTTTAATGTGTGACCATTTTCATCCGTCATACGTCTTACTTTACCAAAAGCAGTACCTACAACGACTGGATCACCTTGATGTAATGTACCATTTTGAACAAGTAATGTCGCAACAGAACCTCTGCCTTTATCTAATTTAGCTTCAATCACAGATCCAGTTGCAATAGATTTTGGATTCGCTTTTAATTCCTTTACATCTGCAACCGTCAAAATTGTTTCAAGAAGATCATCTATACCATCACCTTTTTTAGCACTTGTAGGAACAAAGATTGTATCTCCACCCCATTCTTCTGGCATAATACCTAAATCACTCATTTCACTCATGACATGGTCTGGATTCGCATCAGGTTTATCCATTTTGTTTACGGCAACAATAATTGGAACACCAGCAGCTTTTGCGTGGTCAACTGCTTCACGTGTTTGTGGCATAACACCATCATCTGCAGCTACAACAATAACTGCAATATCCGTAATGGAAGCACCACGAGCACGCATCGCTGTAAAAGCTTCGTGACCAGGCGTATCTAAGAAAGTAATCTTTCTACCATCAATGGAAACTTGATAAGCACCAATTGCTTGTGTAATTCCTCCTGCTTCACCTGCAGCGACTTTCGATTTACGAATCGTATCTAATAATGTTGTTTTACCATGGTCTACATGTCCCATAATTGTTACAACTGGTGGTCTTTCACACAACGCATCTGGATCATCTTCAAGTTCAACTTCAAGAGTATCTTCTTCTCTTTCTTTGATTTTAGTTGGTTCTATATCATAAGAAATACATACTAATTCAACTGTTTCATCATCTAATGGTGTATTGATTGTAACAGCTTTTCCTTCCATAAATAACATCTTAATGATATCTGTAGAAGAATGACCTGTTTTCTCGGCTAATTCACCAACAGTAATACCTTCTGTGTATGTAATTTCATGAATTTCTTCAACAACCTTTTTTGGTTTGTTATCAAAAGTTTTGTTATTATTACGAGCTTTATTTCCGTTCTTTTTATTTTTAGAACCTGTATTGCTCTTCACATTCTTTGGCATAAATACCTCCCTCTCTTTCTATCTCACATCACAAAGTGATGTTTTTATAACATTGTTTTACATCGCCTCTTTTCATTGTTTTTTCTCTTTATTGAATTACATTTAAGATTTCATCGTAAAATTCATCAGGAATGTCAACTTCTAATGCTCTTTTTAAAGCACCATTCTTTTTGGCAGTTAACACAGCATCGGCACTTTTCTTCAAATATGCACCATGCCCATTCATTTTACCTGTTTGATCAATTTCAAGTGTACCACTTGGTGTTCGAACAACGCGAAGAAGTTCTTTTTTTTCGCATCTTTCACCAGTGGCAACACAACGTCTCATTGGAACTTTTCTAGGCATTAGTCTTCCTCATCGTAATAATCTTCATATTCATCGTAATCGATGTCATATTCTTTTTCTTCTTCAGCTTCTCTTTCAGCTTCAATCTCAGCTAATTCTTCTTCAGAATATACTGGAGCTGTAGGAGCTGTACGATTCGCAAGCTTTTCTTTTAATTGTTCAGTGAGTTCTTTGTTGGATACTTTATAGTTATCTTCATCACTCTTTTTCTTGAACTTTTTCTTTGCCTTTGTATCAGCTTTCTTACTTGTATCAGCTAATTTTTCAAACTTGGATACATATGTATTATTTGCAGCCATTTCTTCTAGATCTGCATGTTTATTACTCTTCTTTTCTTCCACGATAGGTTCTTCTTCAATCTTTTCTTCTTCTAATTCAACTGTTGGTTCTTCAACTACTTGATCTACATTTGTTTCTTCTTCAACAAGTGTTTCATCAGGTGCATCTGTCTCTTCTTTGACATCTTCCATTGCCATTTCATCAAGTACATTTTCACTTAATCTTTCCATCATTTCTTCTGGAATGAAATCATCATCTTCACTAGCAACATTTTCTTTCAGTGCTGCTACCTTTTCTGCAATTGCAGCTTTCTTTTCTTCTTGTTCCTTAATTGCTTCTTCTAATTTACGTGCATTTTCTTTTGCAGTCTTTTCAGCTGCTTTTTGTTTTAATACTTCAGCTTGTGCAAGTAATGCATCATAATCCATGCCAGATTCAATGATTTCTTCACGTGTTTTGATATCAATCTTATGATTTGTTAGTTTCACAGCTAATCTAGCATTCTTACCACGTTTACCAATTGCAAGTGAAAGCTGTGAAGAATCAACGATAACAAGTAAGCTATTATCGTCTTGTCCAGGTAATACTGCAGTTACAACAGCAGGTGCTAAGGCATTCTTAACAAGTTCACTAATATCATTTGAATATTCAAAAATGTCAATTTTTTCACCATTCAATTCTTCAATAATATTTCCAACTCTTTGACCTCTTGGACCAATGCAAGCTCCAATTGGATCAATATCTGGATTATGTGATAAAACAGCCATCTTTGTTCTTTCACCAGCGTCTCTAGCAATAGCCTTGATTTCTACAACACCATTGTAAATTTCAGGTACTTCTTTTTCAAATAATCTTTTTACTAGCATTGCATCAGCTCTAGAAACTAAAACTTGTGAGCCTTTTGTTTCTTTATTGACTGCAGTAATAACAACTCTAATTGTATCGCCTTCTCTCAAATATTCATGAGGAATATGAGCAGAATGAGGCATTAACGCAACTGTTTTACCTAAATTAACTAAAGTAAATTTATCTTTTACAGATTCAATGACACCTAATACCATTTCATCTTTCTTATCTTTATATTCATCATAAACAGCGCCCTTTTCAGCTTCTCTGATCTTTTGACGCATCACGTTTTTCGCAATTGAAACTGCAGCTCTACTTAATCCTTCCACTTCAATTGGTCTTCTAATTGTTCCACCAACTTCAGCGTTTGGATCAAATTCTTTTGCTTCTGCTAAACCAATTTCTAATTCATCATCTTGTACATCATCGTCACTCGCTAAAACTGTGTAATTTTGATAAAGATCAATTGTCTTTTTCTTCTCATTGATTTCTGCAACAACATCAATATCAGATAATTCAGCATCCTTTTTATATGCTTTTGCCATCGCTTCTTTTAAAGCATCTAAAATAACTGTTTCAGGAATGTTTCTTTGTTCTTCCACAGCACTTAATGCTTTCAACATTTTTCTATAATCTAATTGCATTTATATTCTCCTTATAATTTAACCGCCATGCGTATAAAATCAATATCTTCTTTTGGAAATTCAGCTTTTCTAGTTGCAGCTTTTTCTCTATAAGCTAATGTGATAACATCATTTTCATTGACATCTAAGATTTCTCCAACAAATTCGAGCATTTTTTTAAATGGATGCTTCAAACGAACATATACATATAATCCTGGTTGAATTTCATCTAAATCTTTTATTTCTCTTTCTGCACCAGGAGAACATACTTCTAATGTATATTCTTCATTGATAGGATCTTCTACATCAAGTATTTCAGACAATCCTTCTGAAACAGCTGCACAAGTATCAAGATCCATTGTTCCATCAGGTTTCATAATCGAAACTTCTAATGTGTGATCTTTTCCAGAATTCCGAAAAACAAGTTCATATAGTTTTACATTGTTTTTTTCAAATACTGGTTGAAACAATTCTTTCAAATGTTCAATTTTGTCCATAATCCTCCAAGCATAATAGAAGGAGTGCTTTCGCACTCCTTATTTGCAGTAATAATATACCCTTTTTTTTAGAAATTTACAATAGTTTTTCAAAAAAACAAAAAAAAGAGAAGCGAATGCTTCTCTAGAAAAACCTGGCAACGTGCTCGATTCA
>CAVJMM010000002.1:0-65703 GCA_963650865.1 Eubacterium sp. AM49-13BH
CTTCGAGCAAAGCGAGAAGGCAAACGTCTAGTAGACGTTTGAGGGCTCTGCCCCGAGGTTGTTTATTCAGCAATAAGTTGTTTCTGAATTTCAATAGAGCCCTCAAATGTATTTCTTTCAATGTACTCTCGAACAACTGCAGGCATACCACCAAGGATACAGTAATCTAAAAATAATAATAATAAATTCTATTGAAAAAGATGTTCGCATCTTTTTCGTTGTGTCCTAATAGAACACCAATTGTTTTTGTTTTCTTTTTAAACTATTAAAAAAGAGGTTAGTAGTATGGAAAAACAAAAACAAGCATTTGCGTTAGTATCGCTCATTTTAGGAATCATTGGACTCATATTTTCGTTCATTCCTATCATTAACAATTTAGCTGCAATTTTGGGAATCGTAGCAGTGATTTTTGGGATTGTTGCTTTGGTTACGCACAACAAAAAAGGATTGACGATTGCAGGAATCGTTACTGGAGTATTCGCAATTGTAATTACATTGGTTTTACAATCTGCATGGTCCAATGCACTTGATCAGGCAAAAAATGAAATTGATAAAACAGTAGATGATGCAACAGGTGAGAATACAGATGATTTGTTAGGGACAGATGTAGATGTACAACTTGGAACATTCCAAGCAGAAAGTGATGAATATGGATTTGTGACAACAGCTTTACCAGTAACGGTAACAAATCTCATGGATGAATCAGCATCTTTTTCTATCACTGTAGAAGCTTTAAATGCGGATGGCAGTCGATTGGCATTGGATTATGTATATGCGGATAGTTTAGGAAGCAATCAATCTATGAGTGAAGATGTATTTACTTTTGTCACTTCTGATGATTTAGGTGCCTATCAGAATGCAACATTCCAAGTAATTGAAGTTTCAAAATATTAAAGAAAAAGAATCAGATCGCAATTGATCTGGTTCTTTAATCTTCACAGTATTTGTCTAAATAAGAATCCACATAAGTATTTCTCTTTACTTTAGGATCTTTGATGATTTTTCCATTTCGAATAACCATATTGATATTTCTTAAATGATTTAAATCATCTAAAGGATTTTGACTTGTAACAATCATGTCTGCATATTTTCCTTCTTCAATAGAACCAGTGATATTATCAATGCCTGCAAGTTTTGCGTTATTTAATGTTGCGGTATGCAAGGCAAAAGCAGTGCTGACACCAACATATTTGTGGAAATAAACAAGTTCACGATAAAAGTCGTATTGACTGATCCAAGGGCAGCCAACATCATTGCCTAACCCAACTGGAATATGATTTTCAAGAGCAGTTTTCGTTGCTTCAATAAAACCATTGAGAACTAATTCGCCATTATATTTTTCAACTTCACTAGTATTGGCAACTTCTCGATCAAATAATGCATATGGAATTCCAGGAGAAATCGTACAAATCAAAAAAGCATTCTTTTCTTTAAATAGTTTGATACATTCTTCATCTAAGATTGCCCCATGTTCAATCGAATCTACCCCATTTTCTAGTGCGACTTTTACACCTTCTGTACTTTCGACGTGTGCAGATACGATGTATCCTAACGCATGTGCTTTTTCACAACACGTTTTGACCATCTTAGGATCCATCTTTAGTTGGCCAGGAACACTTTTTTCTTTTGCGTCCATGACACCACCTGTAATCATTAATTTAATTAAATCTACATTTTCCTTCTTTAATTGTTCAATGAAATGTAATGCTTCTTCTGTAGTGTTACAAGCTTTTGCGACACTACCTGCCATATGACCACCTTTAACTGAGATTGCGGTATTACTACAAAGGATTCTAGGGCCAATCAATTTTCCTTGATTAATTTTATCTCTTGTTTGACTATCGAGAGCTCTTAGACCACCAACGGTTCGAATGGTTGTAACACCAGACATTAATTCAATTTGTGCGTATTTTTCTACTAATTTTCTCGCAACATATCTTCCAAGTGCAGTAGCGAAAACTTGTTTGACAAGTTTTTCATTGTCTCTTTGTTTCTTCTGTGGTTTTCCGTTACCTGCTAAATGGACATGCATGTTGATCAAACCAGGCATCAAGTATTGTTCTTGTAAATCAATGACTTCATAACTAGGATCTAATTGTGTGCTTGTTGTGATCTTTGTGATTTTTTCTCCATCAACATAAACACTTCCTTTTTTGGCTTTCATTTCTTTTGTTCCATCTAAAATAAAACAATTTGTGAATACATATTTTGACATAACGACCTCTTAAATAAAATTAATATTATTATACGAGAATATGAATGATCTTGGAACGCTATGCTAAAATAAATATGCGTTTAGGAGATAATAGAAATGAAAAAAATCATTGGGGCTAGTTTGGCATTGAGCTGTTTATTAACAGGTTGTAGTACAAACATTGTATCTAGTTTGAATGAATCTACATCTGTAACAACATCTCAAACACCAGAAGAAAAAGCAGAGGAGTTTGTAAGTACAATGGATCTACAATCAAAAATAGAACAAATGATCATGCCTGCAATTCGTAATTGGAATGGTGAAGGATTTACACAAATGAATGACGAAGTGGAAAGCATGTTAGAAAAGTACCATTTTGGAGGCATCATCTTATTTGCGGAAAACTTTTCTGATAATGAATCTGTTGTGAATCTCACACAAGGATTACAAATGGCAAATGCGAATGGTGGTGGCATTCCTTATATGTTGAGTATTGATCAAGAAGGTGGCTATATTACACGCTTGCAGTATGGGACAAGTACCGTAGGAAATATGGCACTTGCGGCAAGTGGTAAAACGAAAAACGCAAAAAAGAGTGCGAAGATCATTTCTTCCGAATTAAAAGCGTTAGGTTTGAACTTGGATTTTGCGCCTAGTGTAGATGTAAATTCTAATCCCGCTAATCCAATCATTGGTGTACGTGCTTTTTCGGATGATCCAGAAATCGTAACAGAATTTTCAGAGGCGTATTTAAGTGGTTTAGCTTCTAACAATGTCATTGGAACAATCAAACATTTCCCGGGACATGGTGATACAGATACGGATTCTCATACAGGTTTACCAAGAATCGATCGTACAAAGGAAGAAGTGGAAAGTACAGATTTAGTTCCGTTTAAAGAATTGATTGCGGATGGAAAAGTAGATATGGTCATGACTGCGCATATACAATTTCCACAGATTGAGACAGAGACTTATACAAGTGTGAAAGATGGTTCAACAATCAATTTGCCTGCGACATTATCTAAGACATGGATGACGGACATTTTGAGAAATGAATCAGGATTTGATGGTGTAATTGTTACAGACTCTTTGCAGATGGATGCAATTGCGGATAACTTTTCTACAAGAGATAGCGCAAAACTAGCGATTAATGCAGGTGTTAATATTTTATTGATGCCAGTTGAACTTGAAAATGTGGATTCAATGAGCGCAATGGATGCATATATCCAAGACATTGTAGATATGGTTAATTCTGGTGAAATTGATGAATCATTGATTGATGAATCTTGTAAGAAAATTATTGCGTTGAAATATCAAAGAGGCATGATGGATGAAACCTATTCAGAAGAAAAAACACAACAGATGTTAACGAATGTTAATTCTTTGGTTGGAACAGAAGAATCTCATAAAGTTGAAAGAGATATTGGAGATGACTGTATGACTGTGCTAAAGAATGAGAATGATATATTACCTTATACAGTTTCTGAAAATGAGAATATTGTAATGATTTCTACAACAGATGTACAAAAGAATATCTTAGATCATGGATTTTCTGTATTAAAAGAAGAAGGAAGTATTGATCCTAGTTCAACAATTCAAATTGTGAATGAAAATAATGGAGAAAATCATGAAGAATGTTTACAAGCAATTGATCAAGCAAATGTATTAATTGTGACAAGTACTTTAGATTCTAGTGCACAACTAGATACAACACAATCTGATCGGATTCGAAATGTACAAGAATATATTTCTAAAGCAAAAGAATTAGGAATCCCAGTAATTGTGATTTCTGCTAAGATTCCATATGATGCAGCTTTATTACAAGATGCAGATGCAATTGTATGTGCGTATAATTCAAAGGGTGCAAGTAATGTAGATGATCTTTATCGTCCGCTTTCTACATATTCTGTCAATCTCATGTGTGCAGAAGATATTATCTTTGGTTCCGCAAAACCAAAAGGAAAATTACCAGTGAATATTTCAACTGTTGAAAATGGTCAATTTACAAGTGAAGTTCTTTATGAAAGAGGAACAGGCTTAACTTGGTAAAAAAAATAAAACTGAAAGCGTTTTTAAAATTGAATATTCTTTTATAGAAGAAGTTTGAATGATAAAATCTTATGGCATGGAGGGATGCACATGAATTTTCTGTTATTTATTTTGGGATTAGCGCCAATTATTTGGTTGGCAATAGCGTTAATGGTATTTAAGTGGCCTACATTTAAAGCCGCAATTGGTTCGCTTGTGATTTCCATTGTTTTATCTATTTTTGTTTGGCATATGAATGTATTAGATACGGCAAGTGCTGGACTAGAAGGAATGTTGATGGCAATTTGGCCAATCATTATTGTTATTCTAGCAGCTGTATTTACTTATCGTTTATCTTTGAGAACAGGTGGCATGGATGTTATCAAATCGATGATCACTTCTTTTTCAACGGATAAAAGAGTATTGGTTCTACTGATTGCTTGGTGCTTTGGTGGATTCATGGAAGGTATGGCAGGATTTGGTACTGCTGTAGCGATTCCAGCAAGTATGCTTGTTTCTTTAGGATTTGATCCTTTGTTTTCGTGTCTTGTTTGTTTGGTGGCTAATGGAACACCTACAGCGTTTGGATCTATTGGGATTCCAACTGTTACATTAGCGAATTTATTGTCGTTAGAAAACACAACACTCTCTTTTATGACGGCGTTACAATTAGCACCATTTATTATCTTATCTCCAATTATCATGGTTATGATTACTGGTGGAGGAATCAAAGGATTAAAAGGTGTATTACCAATTACTTTAATGAGTGGGATTGGATTTGTTGTTCCTGAAATCATTATTGGTAAATTTGTTGGGGCGGAACTGGCAGTTGTTGTTGGATCTGTTGTATCTTTATTGATTACTGTCTTTATGGCAAAGACTGTAAAACCGGATCCAGAATATCAAGTGGATATTGCAAATAAGGAAAAGATTACTGCACAAAAGGCATTGCTTGCGTGGTCTCCATTTATCATGATCTTTGTATTCTTGTTATTAACAAGTAAACTAGTTGCACCAGTTAATACATTCTTATCACAGTTTTCTTCTAGTATTTCTGTATTTACTGGTGAAAACGCAAATACAATCACATTTTCTTGGATCAATACACCAGGTGTTTGGATTTTCTTATCTGCAATCATTGGTGGTTTGTTACAAGGGGCAAAAGGACAAGATTTTATCATTGTGTTAAAAGAAACATTCTTACAGATGAAAGAAACAATGATAACAATGATTTCTGTACTTGCTTGTGCGAAAATCATGGGATATTCAGGAATGATTTCTTCAATCTCTGCATTCGCAATTGGAACAACAGGTGCGTTATATCCTTTATTTGCGCCATGGATTGGAGGACTAGGAACATTCGTTACGGGATCTGGAACAAACTCAGGCGTTTTATTTGGTGCAGTACAAAAGAGCGCAGCGGACACATTGAATGTAAATCCATATTGGATGGTCGCACTAAACTCTTTAGGTGTTGCGGCTGGTAAGATGTTATCGCCACAATCTCTTGCAATTGCGTTAAGCTCTGTAGATGCAAAGGGCCAAGATTCTAAATTGATGAGTCAAATCATGCCATATGGAATCTTCTTCTTAGTACTTATGAGTATTTTAGGAATTGTTGGAGCGAATTTAATTCATTAATGAATGGGAATGAGAAATCATTTCCAGTTTTTGAAAATCTCATCATTTGTTTTGTCTGTAAGGTAAGATACAAGCAAATAAAGGAGAAGAGGATATGAAAAAAGTAATGGTATTAGTAGTGGAAGGGTTCGAAGAAGGAGAAACATTAGAAACAGTTGATGTTTTGAGAAGATGTGGAATCGATTGTGATAGTGTGGGATTAGTACAGAAACAATGTACAGGTTGTAATGGTATTACAGTTCTAACAGATTATGTTTTAGAAGAAGTTGATTCAAATCAATATGATATGGTTGTACTTCCTGGAGGGATGCCAGGAGCAGAGCATCTAAAAAATGATCAAAGAGTATTAGAAATTGTTCGAAGATTTGATGCAGAGAAAAAATATGTTTGTGCGATTTGCGCTGCACCAATGGTGCTAGCAGAGGCTGGTATTTCTAGTGGAAGAACATTAACAAGTTATCCAGCAGATAAATATAGAGCGTTATTTGAGGATGCAAATTATATAGATGATCAAATTGTTGTATATGATGATAATCTCATTACTTCTAGAGGACCAGCAACGGTATTGCCATTTGCGTATGCTTTAGCGGAAGTGTTAGGCGGTAATACAAAAGTAGTGAAGGAAAGAATGTTGTATAACAAACTTGTTCAAAGTTATTATATCAACTAATATTAATTCATGAAAACATCAAAGATATCTGTTGTTATATTAGGCTATTTACAAGCCTCACAAAAAGATAGTACGAACGCAATATTAGCTTCTTATTTATTAGAACATATGAATGAGAGTGGGAATCTATCTATCAAAATGATTGCGGAAGATTGTCATGTTGGTATTGCGACGGTTTCTCGATTTGTGCGTGATTTAGGTGTTGCGAATTTTAGTGAATTCAAAGACTTGTTAGATGAAGAATATAATACATTTTCTAGATGTGATTCTTATGAAGAACTTTATAATAGCTATACTATATCAACAGAAGAATGTTTGAAATCAATTAATCAAGATGAAATCAATTCATTATGTGAATCTATTCATGCCTCAAAAACAGTATATGTATTTGGCCTGTTAAAGGCGAAATCTGCTGCAATTCAACTACAAGCAGATTTGTGTTCATTAGGAAAACCAGTATTGACATTTGACTCAACTAACGAACAAATGAAATGTATCGAACAAGCTTCACCGAATGATTGTTTGGTTTTGTTTTCAGATACGAGTCGTTATTTTGAATATTTTGATGTCAGAAAAATAAAAGAGCATATTTCTCAATTGAACTTATGGATGATTGGTAGTGGAAAAACACCTAATTTTGTAAAACATCATATTATCTATCAAAAGCCAAAAGTTTCTATAACACATCCTATACAATTGTTATTTGTGGCGGATATGATTTCACAATGTTATGCAAAGAGGTATTGTAATGAAAATAGCTGATTTAGTATGCCCTATTTGTGGTGCGGAATTCAAGAATGAAGATAGAAGTAAATTGATATGTCCTTATTGTGGATGTGTGCTTCTAGTGAAAAGAAAAGCAGCTATCAAGAACTATAAAACTATGAGAAAATAGAATCATGAAAGTTTTATTTGTGAATACAAGTGAAGAAGAACATGGATTAACAGAAAAAGGAATTTTAGAGTGTTCAAAAGTCTTAGAAGAAAATGAAATAGAAACAGAAATCCTTTGGGCATATCCAAATATTCATGCCTGTACTTCTTGTGGAAAATGTTTGAAAAGAAGAACTTGCATTTTTGGTGGTGTAGTAAATGTTGTCGCACAAAGAAGAGATTCCTTTGATGCACTTGTAGTAGGACTAGATGTCATCTTTAATGAGCCTAGCAAATCAGCAATCAATTTTATGGAATGTTTATTTCGTAGTTGTAATGAAGCGTATATTTCTAAAGTGGGTGCTTTGATTTTGTCCTCTAAAAATAAAAATACAGAAAAAGCATATCAAAGAATGAATACGTATTTTTCTGCTTCTTGTATGTCTGTAGTGACTGGTAGATATTACAATACAATTATAGAAGATGATTCTATGGAAGAAATGAAAGTTTTAGGAAAGAATCTTTCATGGATCTTGAAATGTATTCAATTAGGAAATCAACAAGGAATTAAAAATGATTGGATTCCGAAGAAACTTGATGAATTTATGAAGGGAAGATAATGTAAAATAATAGTAGAAATGAGGTACATATGAGTTATCAAGAAACATATCAAGAATGGTTAGAACATCTAACAGATACATCTTTAAAACAACAATTAGTAGATATTCAAGATGATGAAGTGGAAAAAGAAGATCGATTCTATAAGAATTTATCTTTTGGAACTGCAGGATTGAGAGGGAAAGTTGGTGCAGGAACAAATCGTATGAACATGTATACGGTTGGTAAGGCAACACAAGGCATTGCGCAATTTATCATCAAACATGGTCAAGAAGCAATGGATAAAGGTGTTGTGATTGCACATGATCCAAGACATTTTTCTAGAGAGTTTTGTGAATTGGCTGCAGGCATCTTTGCGGCAAATGGAATTCGTGTATATGCATTTCCGTCTTTAAGACCTACGCCAGAACTTGCTTTTTTGATTCGTAAACTTGGTACGACTGCAGGGATCAATATTACAGCTTCTCATAATCCAAAAGAATACAATGGATATAAAGCGTATTGGAATGATGGATGTCAAGTATCGAGTGAAATTGCGGATGGCATGGAAACAGAAATCAATTCTGTTGATATTTGGAATGGTGTGAAGACTTCTTCTTATGCGGAAGGTGTAAAGGAAGGAAAAATCATTGTTTTGGGTGAAAAAGAAGATCGTGAATATTTAGATAAGATCGAATCTTTAGCGATTCATTCGGGTGAGGAAATTGATTTATCGATTCCACTTGTTTATACACCACTTAATGGATGTGGTTCGATTCCATTTAGACAGATGTTGAATGATCGTGGATTTGATAACTGGAAGATTGTTCCTGAACAAGAACAACCTGATCCTGATTTCACAACAGTTGGTTATCCTAATCCAGAAGATCCAAAAGCGTTTGCGTTAAGTGAAAAATATGGCAGAGAATTTGGTGCAGAATTATTGATGGCGACAGATCCTGATTCTGATCGATTCGCAATTGAAATTCGTGATCATAATGGAAATTATGTACCACTAAATGGAAATCAAACTGGCTATTTACTAGTGAATTATGTTTTAGAAGGACATCAATCTGCAGGTACATTACCTAAAAAAGGTGCCATGGTAAAATCGATTGTCACTTCAAATTTATCTACAAAGATTGCGAAATCTTATGGTGTAGAAATGTTTGAAACATTGACTGGTTTTAAGAATATTTGTGGTAAGATTCCTTATCTTCATGAACATGGTTATACATACTTATTTGGTTATGAAGAAAGTGTTGGATATGCAGGATGTGAAGATATTCGTGATAAGGATGGAATTTCTGCAGGTATGTTAGTAACAGAAGCTGCGGCTTACTATAGAAAACAAGGAAAGACCTTATGGGATGTTCTACAAGAAATCTATGCAAAGTATGGATATACTTGTGAAGAAGGCGTCAATATCGTTTTAGAAGGCATTCCTGGTAGAGAAAGAATTGAGCGAATGATGAAGTGGATCAGAAGTGAAAAGCCAACACAGATTGGAAAGTATCATGTAGATCATAGCGTTGATTATATTGATGGTTATGATGATCTACCTCCACATAACGCATTACGTTTCTATATAGATGACGATACATGGTTTGCGATTCGTCCAAGTGGAACAGAACCTAAGATCAAGATGTATTTTTATTCCACAGATCAATCAATGGAGGCTGCAAAACAAAAAAACGAAGCAATCAAAACTGCAGTATTAGAAATGATTCATTCTGTGGAATGATTGATCAAAGAGAAGCATATGCTTCTTTTTTTGTTATAATGTTTTGGATGATTTGTGTATATACTTTGAAAAATTGGTATTTTGATAAAACAAAAGAAAAATATCGTGTATGGGGAAATATCAGTGGCAATGATAACTTTGAAGATGGACAATGGATCCATACTTCTTTTGTAACAAAGCTTGAAGTAGAGTGGGGTGCTTTGCATATCTATACTGAAAACTCTGAATATTTAGCGAAATATGCCGAACATAATGCGATAGATAAGAGAGTTTTACGAAGAGCTTTGCGTGATTATCTATGGCCAGATGATGTGCTTGTATTTAATAAAATCAAACAATCAGAATCAAGAAAACAAAATACGATTCATAAGGAAGAAACACCAGATGATTATAAAAATTGTGCGATACTTACGTTTTCTTCAGATATTCTAAATCATTTTGTATCGTTAGAATTACGGAGTGGAAAGAAGATCTATCGTAGATTAGATTATGATATTCAAAGAGGCATGTTTGAAGATGCATTTGTCTTAAGTGATGCAACGTTGAATTATTATTTTCGTTTTTTTCCATATGGAAAGAATGCATATCAATTTGATGAGTGGAAAGGAAAATATACACCTGTATTTATTCGAAATATTGGCAGTGATGTATTTTATGCTTCTACTGTATTTGGTGATTATGAGATACAACCAAATACAACAGTATTGATTTCACAATCCTATTCCAATGAAAGAATCAATACGACTTTAGATGAAACAATCAATAGTAAAACAACAGTCTTAACACATGCTTCTGTTAAGATGAAGTGAAAGGAGAAAAGATGAATTATAGAGAATTCTTTCATTTATTAAAAACAGCTAATAACATCGAAGAGATTAAACAATATCAATCAGAAATTATTCGATTGATACCACAATATGAATCTATGATTCAATATGATCAAAACAATCATTACCATCAATATGATTTAGATGATCATTCCTTGCATACCGTTTTAAATCTACCAAGAAATCTAGATGATGATATATTGTATCTAGCTGCTTTGATTCATGATATTGGTAAACCAATTGCGAGATGTAAAGGAAAACATGAAGGGGATACTGAAAGTCATTATTATGGTCATCCTGAAATTAGTTATGAGATTACAAGAGATTCTATTCTTCCATATATGTTAGAACATGGTGCATCATTAACAGAAGAAGAACAAGAACGTTTATTATATTATGTACTCCATCATGATGATCATATGTCATTAAGAATCAAACATTTAAAAGAACATTTAAAGCTTGTTGATTTTGAAACGTTTCAGAAATTGATGTTATTAGAAGTTGCTGATGCTAGAGCACATGTATTACTTCCAGTCATCGTGTCTAGAATTGATATTTGTTCACAATGGGCAGGAGCATATGGAAGAGAAAAATATCATGAATTATTACAAGAAAAAAGAGTCAACTGAATGACTCTTTTGCTTTGGTGTCTATATCGATATAAATATTTTGATAGTTTGTAAAATCATTTGTTTTAATAGAACGATACATATTTTTAAGTGTATCTAATTGTAATACTTGTTTCCAATCTACTAAGTCATCTGTATTACTATATTTTTTACAGATTT
The DNA here is from genome assembly GCA_963650865.1 of Eubacterium sp. AM49-13BH. Classification (GTDB taxonomy): domain Bacteria; phylum Bacillota_I; class Bacilli_A; order Erysipelotrichales; family Erysipelotrichaceae; genus Bulleidia. The sequence continues at coordinate 11,363 of CAVJMM010000002.1, forward strand.
CTGAGATTTGTGTTTCTAATGTATTCAATAACAAACTATCTCGTTCTCTTTTCGCAAATGCATCCAAATATGTTTCAACAATATCATATGCTTTGATATCTTTTCCTTCTATTTTTAATACGATGGAATCGTATTGAGAACTATCTTTCCATGCGGAAGAATCAGAATATGCGACGATTTGCCAATCATAGTTTGAATAATCAGAAGATTTACGATCTTGTAAATAAGTATGTGTTGATTTAAACACAACATCAAAACCTGTATTATCATATAGACATACATAATTAGATTCACCACATTTTTCCATCATTGCATATCCAATTGGTTTTGGTTTTCGCACTACTTTTCTTCTCATGTCTATAGTATAAAAAGTAACGGTGATATTTTGGTTATATCATAGAAATTTGTGAAAAAATGAAAAGAATTTTCAAGAAAAACGATAACCTTGTATTCCTTTGACATCAGAAAGAATCATGAATACATGAGGATCAATTTCTGTAATTGTTTTTTGTACATCTTTTAGTTTGGATAATGGAAGTGCACAAAGAAGGACTTCGGTTGGTTTATTGGTATAACCATGCTTACTTTCAAGAAGTGTTAATCCAATATCATTTTCTTTTAAAAGAACTTCTCTCATTTCTTGAGATACGTCAGTAATAATGAGTAGTTGTACCAAAGAAGTCCCTTTCAATAACATGTTGTGTAATACAAATGTGGATACGAGGATTGCAGTCAATCCATAAAGAATTTCCTCTTTTGTATGAAATGGAATTTGTAGTAAAACAATACAAAGATCAATTCCGTTGACAACATAAGATAAATTCCATTTTGTTTTTTTATGAATGAATAAAGCTAAGATATCAAATCCACCAGTACTTCCATCACTATTCAAAATGAGTCCAATGCCCCATCCCATACAACATCCACCAATGACAGAGGCAAAGAAGATATCTTCCACCAGAGGATGGAAAAAGGATAATGTATTGAAAATAGAAAAAAGAAATGGAAATAAAATAGATGATAATAAAGTTTTCATCGCAAAATCTTTTCCAAAACAAAATGTTCCAAATAAAAATAATACGATTGTAATTCCATACACATAGAAATTTAAAGAAATTGGTACGATTTCATTCAAAACACTAGAAAAACCAGAAATACCACCTAATAAAACATGATGGTCTAATAAAAATACACTGATACCAAGTGCTAATAGAATGTTTCCTAAAATCATCATAACGAATTTTTTCATGCCTTTTCTCCCTTTTTTTCAAGGAAAAATATATACTGTTTATGAGAGAAAATTTGTAGCCTATACTACAAAAATAGAAAGTTATGACAAAATTGAATGAGGAATTCTTAACGATTGTTAAGAAATATGGTGTTGAAAAGAAATATCAAAAGAATGAAATGATTTATCGTACATATGATGATGCGAATGATATTTTTGTTGTGCAAAAGGGTAGAATCAGAACATACGCAATAACCAAAGATGGTCAAGAAGTGACTTATGAAATATTAGCAAAAGGAAAGATCTTTGGAGAAACAAGTTTATTGAATCAAGGGAAAAGACCAGTATATGCAAGTGCAGTTGTAGATACGATCTTATTACAGATATCCAAGAAAGATGTAGAAGAATTAATTATGCAGTATCCTGCATTTAGTATGGCATTTATTAAAATGATTGCGGAAACGAATGTATATTTATGTGATCGTTTAAGAAATAATCAAGATTATAATCGCTATCAAAAAGTAATTTATTTTTTGTTGGATACAACAAAAGAAGATGCAGTGGATAAAGAAATTTCACATGGTGTTTTACCATATACACATGAAGATATCGCAAATTGTGTGCAGTTAAATAGAGTTACGGTTTCTAGAGTGTTGAATGAATTAGAAAAGAAGGGATATATTCGAATGAAGTATAAGAAGATACAAGTTTTAAAGAGAAAAGAATTAGAAGAAGAGTACTTGTCAATAACCCACGGTCCAAGGACCAGTGGGCTTGAGGTGTAAACCTTAAGCTCGGTTGATAAGCCTCAGTGCCTGTCGACAGGCAGACACTACGTTATCCAAGAATGTCCGCTCCAGCGGACAGGGATAGGTACCAAGGGATACTTCACTAGTCCCTTGCTCTACGGTATTGCATTAAACATCTCTGAGGGTAGGAGAAGTGTGTAATACATCAAACCTTGGATAACATTGGCGAAGTGAACTACCCGCGTTATGCGGAGAAGCTACATCTTTGAATGTAGAAGGCGTAAGCCAGTGCCGAAAGGCACACATAACTACGACAGTAGTAGAAAGGAGGCACCATATGATGGTTGCAGTGTTGAGTTCTACAGGCATCAGATTGATGCCAATATCCTGCTACAAAGCAAGACGACTACTCAAGAAAGGGAAAGCTGAAATCGTGCAGTACAGACCTTTCACAATTAAATTAACTCAACGAAGCACAGGAAATACTCAGCCTATTGAGTATTGCTGCGATACAGGATATCAACATATCGGAATTTCTATCAAATCTGAAAAGCATGAATATGTTGGAATCCAAGTGGATTCTCTCAAGGATGAGAAATCCAAACACAAGGATTGCTTAGTTTACAGACGTACTAGACGCAATCGTAAAAGATACAGAAAGCCTAGATTCAACAACCGTAAGGCTTCCAAACCAGAAGGATGGTTAGCACCAAGTATCGAGCACAAGAAAGCTATCCATCTGTATTGGATTAAGAAGTACATGGCAGTTATGCCTATTACAAATATTACATTTGAGATGGGTGAATTCGATACACAGTTGCTTAAGGAAATCGAGGAAGGAAAGCCAATTCCTGTTGGCACAGATTACCAACATGGTGAACGCTACGGTATTGAAACACTTAGAAGTGCAGTATTTGCACGAGACAACTACACATGCCAGTGTTGTGGTAGTACAAAAGGACCGTTTTGTGTACATCATGTAGTACCACGGAGTGAAGGCGGTACAAACAGAATGTCAAACCTAGCTACAGTGTGTACAGGTTGCCATACACCACCAAATCACAAATACGGTGGTAAGTTGTGGAAGCTCAAGCAAGATTGGCATCCATTACAGTTTAAAGGTGCAACCTTTATGACTTCTGTTAGATGGCAGATGCTTGATGCACTCAAAGAAGAGCTCCATGATGCAAGGATTCATTTGACATACGGCGCTACTACTAAAGGTGCTAGAAGAATCCTACATATGCAGAAGTCACACATTAACGATGCGTATTGTATGGGAATGTTTCATCCAAAACATCGCACTCCACACTATCTGTACTCTAAAAAACGTAGAAACAACAGAATTCTCTCTAAGTTCTACGATGCAAAGTACATCGATAGTAGAGATGGCTCTAAAAAGTCTGGTCAGCAGTTGTTCAATGGTAGAACAAAGAGAAACCACGATTTAGATACCGAAAACTTGCATGTATACCGGGCAAAGAAAGTATCTAAAGGTAGAACTTCTGTTAGAAAGAAACACTATCCAATACAACCAGGTGACTGTTTGTATGCAAATGGTAAATATGTAATCACCAATGGTTGCCATAATAATGGCACCAGGGTCTTATGCAATGGCAAATCCATTGCAGTCAAAAATGTATGCTTGCACAAATATGCAGGAGGATATACATATGTCAAATTATAAGAAAGGAGACGGCGTTTCCTCCCACGGTCTAAAGACCAGTGGGTTTCCACGCCGAAAGTTTTATGAAAAAATGGGAACCTGAGTTCCCATTAGAGGATGCTTGTATCACAAGTGTATGTATTTGTTTTGCCATCTAGATCATACTGGATAGTGAGTATTTTATCATACATGTTTGTATGAATATTTGTAGCCGTTGATAAATGACGATAGTGATGGTATTTGTCAATTTGATCAGATGTATAGTTAGATGGATTATCACTTGTTAAGAATACACCACCTAATAATGCATCGATCGTAATTAACATTTCTTTTTGTTGTTCTGTTAATTTTAGGTTTTCATCTCTTAAGAAAAATACATCAGGATCAGATAGATAAGCTCTTGTATTGATCTGTCTTCTGAAGATTGTATTAGCTAAAGAGTGTTTTGTGGATACGCGTTCTCTATGAAATAAACGCATATACCAAACATCATTCCAATCTAGTCCTACATCACATCCTACACGATTGTATTCGAAGATACCAAGTGTTGAACAAAATGGAACACCGCAACCTAATATTGGATGATCTTTACAGAGCTCTTTTAAGAATAGAATTGCCCGTTTCATTTTATGTGCTCTTGATTCGGATTCAGTTCCAAATGGAGCTGCAGCGTATAAGAAATCTAATTTCACAAGATCAAAATTCCATTCATTAAAGATTTGATCAAAAACATCTTTTAGATATTGGATTACTTCAGGATGATCAATATCTAATGCATAGGCACCATCCCAATTACATCCAACAAACCATGGTTCCCCATTAACTTTTAATAACCAATCTGGATGTTCTTTTACAAGTTTGGAATGAACAGACGCAAGAAATGGTGAAACCCAAATACCTGCTTTGAAATGTGCTTGATGAATTCGATCCGTTTCATAGCGTAATCCATGAGGAAACTTAGCAGAATCATATTCTAACCAATCCCCCGTGCATGGTTGCCATCCATCATCGATTTGGAATAAATCATTTTCTTGAAGAATGATTTTACATCCTTCTAAATCTTCTTGGATTGTATCTGTGGATATATTTTCATAATGGTTATACCAACTTGAATATCCATATAACTTAGGTCGTGTTTGTTTTGGAATGTTCATTGCGTTGAACCATCCATCAAATACTTCTTGTTCACTGCCAATTTGTTCATAAATATCAAAGATTGTATATGTTCCATCAAACGTTACACCTTCACAGTCTTTTTCAATTGTGAGTGTATTATTTTTATAGTTGAAGATTGTATATCCTAGATCTTCATTGATGGATGCAAGTAAATGATATTTGTTACCTTTTCGAAGATACATGTATGTATATCCATGAAAGATTCCTTTGTGTTTTGGATATGCATGAAAATGATAGTCACCATATCGATCAAAATGATATTGATCAATTAATTTTTGAGGGACATGTTGTAGACCTCTGAAAGAATCAGATATTTTCATTTCTTTATTGTATGTCCATGTTTGATAACCATTGAAGAATAGATAATCTGTAGTAGAAACTTCTAATGAAGTGGTAGCTTTGATAGATTGAATTGTTCCGTGGATTTCTTCTGTGATATTTTGAAGCGTATCAGTTGTATATTCAATTGTTTGTATATCTGTTTGAATTTGTATTTTCCAAGTCATAGTCTTTTCTCACTTAATGTTTGTGCAATTTCATTTGCCTTTTCATCTGTTAATATAAATTTTTTCTGGAATAAAATGTAAGCAACAACTAAACCAATACATGGTAATATCGTCATCAATAGATGTAAGCCTGTAATTGTAGATGCGCTTTGTGCGACTGGAATTCCATCCGCACTATTTCCATTTAATCCAATGAGATCTAATCCAATACCAGATAGGAATACCGCAAAACCAGAGGCTGCTTTGACAACAAATGTCTGCATCGAGAAGATGACAGATTCTTCTCTTCTTCCTGTTTTAATTTCACCATAATCAACAGAGTTGGATAAGAATACAGTTGTTAATACACTTAACATTCCATTGGCGACAAACACCAGCATGCCAATGGCACAAAGTAAAGGCATCACATGAGATAGATTTGTAAAACAAGAAAGCAATAAAAAAGCATAACCAGTAATTGCCATCAATAAACTTGTCTTAAAGATTGCTTCATTGGAGAGTTTCTTTCTGAGAAGTGGATAGATCAACATCATACCTAATATCTGACCTGCACCACCAACTGTTGTGAATAAGGTGTATTGTGTTTTCCAAGCTTCTCCACCTAAATCATATTTAAAGAAATAAAGAATCAAATTACTTGTGATATAAAGTGCACTATTGATTAAGATGATTGTAATAACAGTGACCATTGCTTGATCATTATGGAATAAAGCTTGGAACATTTCTTTAACAGTTGTTGTTTCCATTTGTTTATCACTTTTCTTTTCTTTGATTGTGAAGAATAAAATGGATTCTGTGACGACGAATATAATTGCGACAAGTAAAGAAAACCATTTAAATCCAATGGATTCACTATTTCCACCAAGCATGGCAACGCAAAGTACTGTTCCAACTTGAATGAGTGCTGAACCAACACCTGCACATGTTCTACCAATGACGGATAATTGTTCTCTGTCACTTGGCTTTTCTGTAACGGCAGGAATCATCGACCAAAATGGAATATCCATCATGGTATACGTAACGCCCCAAAGAATATAAACGATAGCGAAATAGATCATTAAACCTGAAGAAGATAAAGATGGTGCTGAAAATAAAGCGTATAAAACAAATGCATTTAATACAGATCCTGAAATGATCCAAGGTCTAAATTTTCCATATTTTGTATTTGTTTTTGCGACCAAGATTCCCATAAATGGATCATTGAATGCATCAAAGATTCTCGCAATCATTAATATCATCCCAACAAATGTTGCTTGTAAACCAAGAATATCTTGGTAGTAATACATGACGTAGGAACTTGATAAGGCATAGACCATATCTTTTCCAACAGCGCCTAATCCAAATGCTGCTTTTTCTTTTGTGCTAAATTTTTTCATATTATTTTCCTTCAACTTTTATATTTAAAGTGATGCTAGATAAACCAGGTGATGCAATCGTGACTGTTCCTTCACCAATCATTCCATTTGTTTTGAGATAGGTGCCACTCATACCACCTTCACACACAATGATTTTTGGTCCAACGACTTCTAAGTGATCAGAAGTTGTTATTGTGAGTGGAAGTTGAGCATATGGTGCAATATTATTATTTTCATCTTTGACTTGAATGCGAATTGCACACATGTCATATGTATCAGATTCCTGAAGAATGGATGAAGATAGGATTGCTTCTAAATGTAATGTATTACCAGGAGATTTTGTGATGGATTTTATGATTTTTCCATCTTTGATAGCATCAAATCTCCATTTTGTTGATTCTCCACCCCAGTTTCCTACATATTTACTATAGAGATCATATCCATCTGCGAATGACATATGATAGCGCATCATGACATAAGCGAATAATGTTTTATATTTGAGTGGAAGATTTGCCATGCCGTAAAGTGCTGCTGCATTTAAGCATTCCGCAATTTGTTTGGCTTGCGTTGGTGACATTTTTTCTTGTTCTTCTAAAAGATGACCAATTGTATCATCAATCAAGATAGGACCATGTTTTAAAGCCTTGTAAGGTGTGTTTTTAAACTCTTTTACAAAATGATCATTTTTATACAAGCGAATTGCATCTCCATTTGTAAAACAATAGAATTGTGGGAGTTGCCCAGCTGGATAATCTCCAATTTCCATGTTGGAACTCACTTCTAATACAGGTGTTTGATCTTGTTGCGATGCATAGATGGATGCGGCAAGCTTTGGATTTCTAAAGCTATCCATGACACCGTGATAACAAATCTTATCTCCACTTCCAAAGTCTTTATGTGTTGCGTAATCAAACATGCACCATTCAAAACAACCGAGATGTTGTTGATCTTTCATTGCGTCATTTAATACTTGCGCATGTCTTAAAGCGTGCTGCTGACGTTGAATTGAACGATCATATGTTTTTGTTGGGAACATATGCCCATTACATTCAGATATCAATAATGGTTTATCTAAGTGTGTTGTAACAGATTTCTTTGGTTTACATCCCGGATTTGTTCCGTTGTGAGAAAAATCATTATAAGCATAGATATCTTCTAATAAGGAACTTTTTTCTAGGTAACGAACACCACTTGTAGGTCTAGTTGGATCTAAACGATGTGCAATGGCATTTGTCTTTGTATATAGTTCATCATCATCTTGGCTTTCATTGACACGTACACCCCAAATACAAATCGAAGGGTGATTGCGATATTGCAAAACCATTTCTTCTGTGTTTTTGACACAAGTTTCTCTCCAAAATGGTTCTTTAGATACATGTTGCCAACCAGGAATTTCTGTGAATACTAGAATTCCTCGTTTATCACATTCATCAATGAAATAGTGAGATTGTGGATAATGCGATGTTCTAACCGCATTGACGCCTAACTCTTCATCTAAGATTCTTGCATCTTCTCTTTGTAAAGATTCACTTGCGGCATAGCCAATATATGGGAAAGATTGATGGCGATTTAATCCTCTTAGAAATACAGTTTTCTCATTTACCAACAAACTATTTTCTGTTAATGATATTGTTCTTAAACCAAATGTTGTTCTTTTGATATAAGTGCCTACTTGTAATTCTAATGTATACAAATAACCATGATGGACTTGCCAAAGAATTGGATTAGGAATTTGTAAGGAAATAGAAGAAGGACAATTCTCATATTGTCGTTCAACAACACATTGTTGATTTTCATTGAATACCTTTAACAATAAGTTAGTTGTTTCTGTTGGACCATCATATGTGATATCTACATCAATATCTGATAAAGATGATTTCGTTTTTACAAATGCATCAGAAATATATGTGTTCGGTACTTCATCAATCCAAACATCTCGATAGATTCCACCATATGTTAAATAATCAATCACAAATCCAAAAGGTGGAATCGATGGATCTTCTGTTGTATTCAATTTTAAAACAATCAGATTATCCCCAGAATGAACATACTTTGTGATTTCAATGCGATATGCAGTATAACCATTATAGTGTGTACCAATTTCTTTTCCATTGACATATACCGTACAAATATGTGCAGCACCATCTAATTGTAAAAAGTAACGTTCTTTTATATCAACTAAATGGAGATGTCTTCGATAACCACAAATCATTTGATAAGATGCAATATCAACATAGTGTAGTGGTAGTTCTTTGACATTATGAGGAATACGAACTAATTCATAAGTTCCTTTTCCTTGTAAAAAATCTTCGTTAAATGTTTCTGTAAATTCCCATTGATCATTGATTCTTTTCATATAATATGCCTTTCAATAAAATATCTACAAGATCTTGTAATGATTGTTGATATGTATGTTCATCAATTGATGAAGAAAGAAGTGCATTCATAGAAGAAGTCACAATGACTTCTATCATAGAAAGTGGAACTTCTCTTAAAATCTTTTGATTGATTCCTTCTTGTATGAAATCAAAGACTGGTTCCCAATTGGAACGTAAATGTTTTGAGATAGATTCTGATACAACAGGATATTGTGTAGCTAATGGTTCCAATTGTTTGAAATCTATGGATTCAATATCTGTTGGCATCGCAATCAACAATTTCTTTAATTTATCTATATACGGAATGTTTTCTTTTAGAATCTTTTTTTTATTTTCTTGAATGTTATGAAATCCATATTCCACGATGCCTTGTAATAGTTCTTCTTTTGAAGTAAATATGCGATAGATCGTCTTTTTCGCAATGTGAAGATCTTTCGCAATATCATCCATTGTAAAGTTGAGACCTTTGTTTTGATAAAGTGTGATTGCACTTTGAATGATTGTTGTTTTCTCTACCATAGGAAACTTAATCTCCTTATCTAGTTTCCATTATAGTTAAATGTAAGCGATTACACAATAGTTTTTTTCGAAATATAACGCAAATAAAACAATTCTGTGTTAATCTTTACATTAACCGAGGTGCTTTTATGAGTGAAATCAATGAAATTATTAAATTTCTACCATGTTCTATTGATAATGTTTGTGATGTAGAAGAGTGGTTAGATGTTTTAAGTACAGAAGGATATTTGTTGAAAAGCCAAACAATCAATTTGTTGGCTGGGATTTTTTATTTGGAACCAGATAAAAGAAGATACTATCATCATGTTGTCGTAGGTGAAAAAACAAAGAATAAAGATATTTTTGAAAATGATCGAATTACAGTGGAGAAATATACGAGTCAAGGATTGGAATTTTTAGGCAAGACTTGTGGATATTATTTCTTTCGAACAGATCAGCGTTCATTGATTGAAAGTGTGAGTGATCCAACAGAAAAGAAAAGAAAATTACATTTGATTTATCATGGAATTATGACAATCATCATGATTTGTATTTTCTCGGCAGTTTTATTTCATGGATTGAATATTTATAATTACAACACATTCGCAAATATCTTGGCAGAAGTGATGGGACTATTATTAGTAGTTATCATATTAGTGCTTGGTGTAGAAGTTTATGGTGCGTTTGAAGATTTGAAATGTCCAGATAAAATGAAACCGACATATCAAAGAAAACTGCATAAACAAACACCGGAATTAGAACTAACGTATAAGGCAATGTTATTGACATTGATTCTATCGTTTGTAGTTTTGATTTTGATGCAAGATATGATGCTTGGACAAATGATTAAGTAGAAAAGGATGTCTCATAGAGACATCCTTTTTAGAGATTGATTACTTTTCCGATATCTGCACTTTTTCTATGAGATATAGAAATAACAGTTCTATCTTTGGATACAGAATCCAATGTTTCTAATATCTCTTTTTCACTTTCTGCATCTAAGCTCGCAGTGATTTCATCCAACATGAGAATCGAAGGATCTGTAACAATTGCTCGTGCAATCGATAATAATTGCCACTGTCCTTTTGAAAATAATTCTTCTTTACAAAGTGTATGAATATCATCTTGAAAGGAAAATACCGTTTCATATAAATGACATCTTTTTAACGCAAGAATAACTTGTTGGTCTGTGATAGAAGAATCATACAATGTAATTTGATCTTTAATCGTTCCTAATACAGGATGAAATGTTTGTTCGACATAACCAAATATCTTTCTTCTTTGGTTGGAGTCGAAGTGATATGGTTCCTGCCCATAGACTAAGATCTTTCCTTGGCTTGGCTTATAGAGACCTAAAATAAGTTTGAATAATGTACTTTTCCCAGAACCTGTTCTACCTAAAAGCGTAATATGTTCTCCTTTATGAATCTCTAAAGAATAATTATGTAATACATCTTTATCTTGATAGGCAAAAGAAATATTTTGAATAGAGATAATAGGATCTTGATCAACATTTGTGATTCTTTCATTTCTAGAAGGATTTTTTTCTTTGTATTTCAAAAATTCATTAATTCTTTGTACACCAGATAACGCGGATTGAATCGTTGTGATTTCCATGCCAATGGATTCAATTGGTTCAAATATTTGAGAAACCAATTGAATGATCATGACTGCACTTCCTGCACTCATAGAAAAGAAAGTAAGGATGTTGGAATTGTTTGTAGAAGATAGAAGGATCACAATTGCGATGATGCATGCGTTAGTGCATTGAATGACAGGGGAGTATAACGCATCATAAAAATTGGTTTTTGTGATTGCGAGATATCCTTTTTGGATAGAAGCATCATATTTTTGTTCGAAATAAGTTTGTTTGTTGAGATTATGGATCGTAACAATATTTTGGATGACTTGTGGAATGAATGCGTTTGTTTCTTGTACAGCTTTACGATTCTTGATTTCACTTTTTAACATACTTTTTTGAACATGCCTTGTGAAAAGGAAAAGAAATGGCAATACAACTAATAAAGTGAAGAATAAACCTTTTGTTGTTTGATAAATCATCACTAAGATACTCAGTAAACTAATAGCATCCGCAATTAATGAAATAATTCCATTGGTAAACAAAGCTTCTACGGTATCTACATCATTCATGAAACGAGAAACGATACTACCTGGTGCGACTTGTGTAATGACATGAATATCTAGATTCGAATATTTCTGCATCAAAGCAGAACGTAATGCATGTGTAATTTTTTGACCATAAACAAGTAATAACGCATCACGAATGGATAACATGATATTACTTACAAGCAATGTCATAAAATAGAAAGAAATAATATACAAAGATATTTGTGATTGACTTGTTAGAGTATCGACGATTTGAGAAAGAATATATGGTGGTAAAAGGGAAAACAGGATACATCCTAAAACAGATAATAGAATGGATAAACAGAGATACCATTTACGAATGGATGTTTGAATCATAATTGAAGTTACATTCATTTTGGATCACCTTCTTGTAATGTATAAAGTTGTTTGTATTCTGAATTTGTTTTTAAAAGATCAGAATGGGTACCAACATAGCCTTTTGTCTGGTTGATAAAAAGGACTTGATTAGTTTGATTGAAAATATGTAAACGATGAGAAATCAAAAGAATGATTTTATCAGAAGCTAGCTTTTTTAGATTTTGAAATATAGTTTCTTCTGTATGAATATCTAACGCAGAAAAAGGATCATCTAAAATGAGAATAGAAGAAGCATGGGCGAGAGTTCTGGCTAAGGCAACTCTTTGTTGTTGACCACCCGATAAACGCATACCTGAATTTCCAATCTTTGTATATACACCATCTTCCATCTGTTGGACTTCTTCATCCATACAAACAAGTTTTAAATAATACAGCACATCAATTGGATCACCTAAAGCGATATTATTTTCAATCGTATCATCAAATAATTGCGGTTCATGTCCTAAATAAGAAATACAATCATGAATTGCATACGAAGAAAGATTTTTCTGATTGAACAAGATTTGACCAGAATATTTCCATTCGTTTAAAAATAATTTTCCAAATGTAGTTTTTCCACACGCTACAGGACCAGTGATACCTATGATTTGTCCCACATGAAGATCAAACGAAATATGGTTGAGTAAAGATGTTGAATTTGGATAGAAAAATGAAATATCCTTTACAGAAAGATCATGAATGAAAATTGGATTGTTTTTGAGAACTGTTGCTTCGTTTTGTACGTATTTTTGAATTCTAGAATAAGAAACTTGTGCTTTATGAACAGCGTTAAATAACTTTGCGGATTTACTGGATTTATCTGCCATTTTCATAAAACAAGAAATATAAGTTGTAAAGATTGCGATGTTCCAAGTTCCTTGAAATATATTTTGACTACCAAAATATAAAATAAAGAAGATTCCAAAAATAGAAATGGATTTATAAAGGGGTGGTAAAGCGACGATTGGTAAAGAAGATAAGATATTTGTATATTCATAATCAGATAGATACGTTTCATACGATTCTTGTTGGTGTGTTTCTCTACCATAAACACGATATGTGATTGCGTTAGTTGCACGATCTAGTGTAACTGCATTTAATTGTGTCGCAGATAATTTGGCTTTTGTGGTTAACTTTTGAATGATTCCTTTCATCTTTTCCGCAAAGATATAAGAAAATGGTGTAAAAAAGATACAAACAAAGGCAATCTTGTAATCGTAATAAAATAACATACAAACATAAGCACATAGGGCAATTCCAGTGTCGAAGATCTCTGTCGTAAACTTTCGCATACCTTCACTACAATCATCTACATCTGAGATTGCCTTGGTGAGGATATTTCCAATCCCTTCTTGAATGAGTGTTTTATGAGAAGTATAGATCAAGTTATGGAAGAGTGTTTCTTTCATTCTTTTATTTGTGTTATTTGCGAAGACACGAACGTAATTACGTTTTAAATATCTACAAAATTGAACAGTGAAAATAGAAAACAAATAAAGAATCTCAAGTTTCAACATGTCAGAAAATACAGCTTGTTTTTGTAAGATATCATATAAACATCCAGTCAGTTTTCCTTCAAATAATGGAACTAAGACCAATCCAATATTATAGATGATTCCTGTAATTGTCACGATTAATAAAGTTTTCCATTCTATTTTAAAATAATCATAAATCGTCTTATTCATGTTTGGCCTCTTTGATTAACTTTGTGACATTTTGAAAACCAGTACGACTTTCGGTTTTGGATTTGAGATATATTTTATCTAATGCGGTTAGAAACTGTTCTTTTTCTTCTTTTGATAAATCTGTTAATAACCAATCATAAAAAATGGATTCGATTTGTGTTTTAGACTGTTTTAAAGATTCTGCTTTTTGTGTTGCGTAAAGATAATGTTTTCTTTTATCTGTTGAATCTGTTTCTTTGATGAGAAATCCTTTTTTCTCTAAAGACGAAACTCTTTTCGCAATTGCACCTTTATCACAGTTCAATTGTTCACAAACATCTTTTTGTGCAATGCCTGGATGATGACGAACGAGATGGATCAAATCAAATTCAGAAGAACCAATTCCTTCTTCTTTGACCATGCGAATCGTTAACTTGTTTAATTCTCTAGCAATTTTACTTAATTTTCTTGCATCTTTTTTCATAGTCACCTCAAATGGTTGTATATACAACCATTTAGATTGTAGAGCTACATCAAAAATTTGTAAACAAGAAGGTGAGAAAAAGTGAATGTTGTTGAAATTATGCGTTAGTAAGCGTATAATCTTAACGTTTTCATAAAAAAGAGAAGAAGGTGAATGTATGGATTATCAAAAGGTTATAAATATTGCGGTGATTGCTCACGTAGATGCTGGTAAGTCTACTCTTGTTGATGCATTCCTAAAACAATCTCATGTTTTTAAAGACAATGAGAAAGTTGTTGACTGTATTATGGATTCAAATGATCTTGAAAGAGAAAGAGGAATTACAATCTACTCCAAGAACTGCTCCGTACAGTATAAAGATTATAAAATCAATATCGTAGATACACCGGGTCACGCAGATTTTTCAAGTGAAGTAGAAAGAATTATTAAAACAGTTGATACTGTTATTTTATTGGTTGACTCTGCAGAAGGACCAATGCCACAAACACGTTTCGTACTACAAAAATCATTGGAAAATGGTTTAAGACCAATTCTTTTGATCAATAAGATGGATAAACAAGATGCACGTGCAGTGGAAGTTATTGACGAATGTTATGATTTGATGCTTGAATTGAACGCAACAGATGATCAATTGGATTTCCCAATTTTATATGGTTGTGCTAGAGAAGGTATCGTTCGCTATGATTGGGAAGATACAAACACAGATATCGTTCCATTATTTGAAACAATCATTCATCACGCACAAGCTTATCCTGATCTAACACAAGAACCATTACAAATGCAGATTACAGCACTTGCATATGATGATTATATTGGAAGACTTGGGATTGGTAGAATCTATAAGGGAAGCTTAAAAGCAGCTACAAGTTATACAGTTTGTAACTCTGATGGATCTGCACCTCATCAAGGTAAGACAAACCAAATCTTCGTATATAAAGGATTATCTAGAGTTTCAGTGGATGAAATTCAATCTGGTGAAATTTGTATGATTAGTGGTATCGCAGACATTAATATTGGGGATACTTTATGCCCAGTTGGTGCGCCTGATCCACTTCCAGCAATCAAAATTGAAGAACCAACTCTATCTATGAACTTCATGGTCAATGACTCACCATTTGCTGGTCAAGTTGGTAAGTTTGTGACTTCTAGAAATATTCGTGAAAGATTAGATCGTGAATTACAAGTTAACGTTGGTTTGAAAGTAGAAGAAACAGATTCTACAGATACATTTAAAGTATCTGGTAGAGGTGAATTACATTTAACAATTCTTTTGGAACAAATGAGACGTGAAGGTTATGAAATTGCGGTTTCTAGACCTGAAGTTATCTTAAAGAAAATTGATGGTGTTACTTGTGAACCAGTTGAAGAAGTTGTAATTGATGTTCCAAATGATTATTCTGGATCTGTTATTTCTTCATTGAATGTTCGTAAAGGTCTATTAAACAACATGGAAGATCAAGGAACTTATACAAGAATCACTTATATGGTTCCTACAAGAGGTTTGATTGGTTTTAGATCTGACTTTATCAATATGACGCATGGTGAAGGTACAATGGTACAAAGACTTGCGGATTATGAACCTTGGAAAGGTGAAATTCCACAAAGAGAAAATGGTGCATTGATTTCTACAGAAACAGGTGGCGCTATGACATATGCTTTATGGAATATTCAAAATAGAGGCCAATTATTCATTGGCGCACAAACACCAGTTTATGAAGGTATGATCATTGGAATTTCTGCGAAGAATATGGATATGACTGTTAACCCAATCAAGAATAAGAAAATGACTGCGGTTCGTTCTACAGGTAATGATGAAGCAATGAAACTTGTTCCACCAAAGATTCTTACATTGGAACAAGCAATTGAATTCATCAATGATGATGAACTTGTAGAAATTACACCTACTGATATTCGTGTACGTAAGAAATATCTCACAGCAATCGATAGAAGAAGACATGCTAGAGAACTAGGCAAGATTGAAAACGAATCTGATGAATAAGATGATGGAGAAATCTATCATCTTTTTTAAATTTATATCCTCATTCTAATTGGGATATGTTACAATTTTCACATATGAAAGAAAAGAAGTGTGCCATCTTCCTCGCAGATGGCTTTGAAACATGCGAGGGATTGATTGTAATAGACTTGTTAAGAAGAGCAGGGATTACAATTGATATGATATCGATGAATGATGATTTAACAGTCACGACATCTCAAAAAGTTGTTCTACAAGCTGAGAAGCTTTATCAAGATATTGACGTCAAAGATTATGATGTATTGATTTTACCAGGTGGCAAAGTTGGTACTGCGAATCTAGAAGCGTGTGATTCTTTGGAAAAAGCATTAAAAGAACATTTTGAAAGTGGAAAACTAACATGTGCTATTTGTGCTGCCCCATCTATTTTTGGACATCTAGGCATGTTAGAAGGAAAGAAATATACTTGCTTCCCAGACTTTGATGGAAATTATTGTGGATTCTATCAACAAGAGTTAGCAGTCAGTGACGGGAATTTGATTACTGGTCGTGGTATGGGTGCGACTTTAGAATTCGCTCGAGAAATACTAAAACAGTTGATTGATGAAGAAGCATTAAAGAAGGTTCAACACGGAATTCAATACGAACATACATTCCGTAACGAATAAAAAAGAAAGAGAAAAATATTGAGGAGAAAATACTATGGAAAACATGTTTTCAAATGACTCAAGACAATTGAAGTTTGATGTTTTAGTAGCGCTTTGTAAAGCCGCTTCACAAGGTGAAGTAAATGAAGACGAAATTCAAGCTTATGCCCATGATCTTGTTTCATTGTCATCCCCTAGATTAAGATGCTGCGTTTATAAAGAAAGAGAAATTCTGAGACAAAGAGTTCGTCTAGCAATGGGAAAAGATGCATCTGAAACATTGGATCATCAACCAACACAAATCGTTCAAGTCATTGATGCAGCTTGTGATGGATGTACGATCAAAAAGATTAGAGTGACTGATAACTGTAGAAAATGTATGGCAAAGAGCTGTATGGCAGCATGCCGTTTTGGTGCGATGCATATGGGAACATATCATTCTGAAATTGATTACAATTTATGTAAAGAATGTGGTGCTTGTGTAAGAGCTTGTCCATATAACGCAATTGTTATGACAGAAAGACCATGTTTTGCGCATTGTCCAGTACAGGCAATTGGTTGGAATGAGAATGGTCTATGTAAGATTGATGAAAGTAAGTGTATCAATTGTGGTCAATGTGAAAATGCATGTCCTTTTGGTGCAATTGAAGATAAGAGCCTTGTTGTTCCAGTCATGAATGATATTCGTTTGGGTAAAAAAGTATACGCAATCGTAGCACCATCTATTCAGGGACAATTTGAAAATACAAACTTAGCTCAAATCATGAAAGCAGTAGAAATGATTGGCTTTACAGAATGTATTGAAGTAGCTGCTGGTGCAGATCTAGTCGCACAAACAGAATACAAAGAATTAAAAGAACATAAAGAAGCTGGTGTTCCTTTAACAACTTCTTGTTGTCCTGCATTTGTTAATATGTTGAAGATTCATTTCCCAACGATTTACGAAAATAATAAGAGTTCTACACTTTCGCCAATGTTGGCATTAGCGAAGAAGTTAAAGAGTGATGATCCAGAATGTGTTGTAGCTTTTATTGGACCATGTATCGCAAAGAAGAGTGAAATCAATTTATCAGATTATTGTGAGTATGCTTTGACATATGAAGAACTTGCCGCAATGTTTATTAGTAAAGGTATTTCTCCAAGTGAAGTCGAAGTTGGGCCACTTGAGAAATATGCATCAAATTATGGGCGTAACTTTGCCCATTCTGGTGGTGTTGCCGCAGCTGTTGTACAAGCCGCAAAAGAAGCAGGTGATACAGAAACATATAACGCTGTCATCGCAAATGGTGGTTTTGAATGCAAGAAACAACTATTGTTGATGAAAGTTGGTAAGTTCCAAGGCAATATCTTAGAAGGTATGAATTGCGAAGGTGGATGTATTGCGGGACCTGCATGTATTACTGATCCTATGACTGTGAAAGGTAGAATGGCAAAAGAAAACATGCAGACAGATAAAAAATCAATTGAAGATTCTGTAAAATTGTATGATTTGAAAGAGTTTGATATTGAAATCGAAAAGGATGCAGAATAAACTGATAACCATGAACACTTGTTCATGGTTATTTTTATGGAAAAGAAGTTAAATTTAAAAGAATTGAAATGGGTACATGAACCAAAAAGATCGGTTCTAAATGAAAACCAATTGATATTAGAAACAGAACCACATACTTCATTGAATCTGTTAGGTGGTAGTGCAGAAGCGGTAGAACTAGGGATGGAAACTGAAGATAACTTTCATTTCTCGATTCGTTGTGATTTTCATTACAAGAAAGCTTTGGATCAATGCGGGATTGTCTTATATGACACAACGGGTAGAAAAATGATTTGTGGATGTGAGAAAAGAGATGGTGAAGTTTCCAAAATTGTTGTTCGAGTGAATCATGTGGATGGCACAGATCGTTCGGAAAGAGAAATTGGTTCGGCAATTCAATGGTTGTATTATCGTGTATGGTTTCGTGGTGGAATTGTTAGAGTTCAGTATAGTTTTAATGGAAAGAGATATTCTGATTTAAGGGAATTTGTTGTACATGACAAAATAGAAAAGATTGGTGTTTATGCTTGTTCACCAAATGATTCGTATTTTGATTGTATATTTTCAGAAGCAGTTTTAGATAAGGATGGGTATTGATATGAGTGCTGTTGAAAGATTGATTCGTTATTGTAAAGTGGATACACAAAGTGATCCAACCAATGAAAGTGTTACGCCTAGTAGTGAGAAGGAATTTGATCTAGCTAAAATATTAGAAAAAGAATTAAAAGAATTAGGTGTAGAAGATGTAACATTAGATGAACATTGTTATGTATATGGATGGTTACCTTCTAATATGGATAAAAAAGTTCCTACGGTTGGTTTTATTGCGCATATGGATACTGCTCCAGATTATTCTGGAACAAATGTAAATCCTAGAATCATTGAAAACTTTGATGGAAAAGATATTGTGTTAAATGAAACAATGGTTACAAAGATGGAAGATTTTCCTGAGATGAAACAAGCAAAGGGAAAGACATTGGTTGTAACAGATGGAACAACATTATTAGGTGCAGATGATAAAGCTGGTGTTACAAGTATTATGGAAGCAATCACTTATTTACAAGAACATCCAGAAGTAAAACACGGAAAGATTGCGATTGGTTTTACACCCGATGAAGAAATTGGAAATGGGCCAAAATATTTTGATATCGAAAAATTTGGCGCTGATTTTGCGTATACGATGGATGGTGGAACCGTTCGTGAAATTAGTGATGAAACATTCAATGCCGCAAGTGCAGTTGTTACATTGAAAGGATTTTCCATTCATCCAGGATCTGCGAAAGATAAGATGATCAACGCCGCAAGCATTGCTTGTAGTTATCAAAACTTATTGCCAGAATATGCTAGACCGGAACATACAGAAGGCAGAGATGGCTTTATCCATCTAACAGGGATGGAAGGTAGTACAGAGAAAGCAACCCTTTCTTATATCATTCGTGATCATGATTTGACAAAGTTGAATGAGAAAAAAGAACTGATGCAGAAAACATGTGCGTATGTGAATGCTCGCTATGGAGAAGACGTATGTTCTATTGAAATCAAAGATGCATATCATAATATGAAGGAAGTATTGGATGAACATCCAGATGCATTGAAATATGCATACAAAGCATTTGAACAACTTGGTATCACACCATTACATGAACCTGTTAGAGGTGGGACAGATGGTGCGGAATTATCTTTAAGAGGACTTCCATGTCCAAACTTAGGCGTTGGTGGTGGAAATTTCCATGGACCATATGAATATTGTGTTGTTGAAGAATTAGAACAAGCTAGAGAAGTTGTCTTAAAAATCGTTGAAAATATCGCAAAAGGAGAATAATCATGATTTGTACATGTACAATGAATCCTTCATTGGATTATTATCTTGAATTTGAATCGGATGTGAAAAATGGTGCTGTTAATCGTTCGGAGTTGGAATATTATGAAGCTGGTGGAAAAGGAATCAACGTATCTATTGTTTTGAACAACTTAGGAATTCCAACAAAGGCATTTGGTTTTATTGGTGGATTTACAAAAGATTTCTATATTTCATTACTTGCGAAATATGAAAATATTCATCCTAACTTTACGTATACGAATGGGCATACAAGAGTGAATGTAAAGTTACATGGGAAAAGTGAAGTGACGGATATTCATGCGATGGGACCATACATCACACATGAAGATATGAATAATCTCATGCGTAAGACAGAAAATATGTATGAACAAGATTATTTTGTTTTAGCGGGTAACACACAACCTTGGTTAACAGAAGAAACAGAAAATATGTTGATTCATTTGATTGAGGAAGGTGTAAAAGTAGTTCTTGATACAAATACTGTCATTATGAAAGATATGTTACGGTATAAGCCATTTCTTTGTAAGACAACAAGTGAAGAATTGAAAGATATTTTAGATATTGAAATCAATACAGAAGAAGATGCAATCCAAGGTGCAAAACAGCTTTATACTTTAGGTGCGAAGCATGTTTTAGTTCTAACAAATACTTTAGCGATCTTAGTGAATGATCATGGTACATTTACATGTGAATTCTTGGATGAAGATTCTGTAGTGAATACGGTTGGTACTGGTGATTCTATGATAGCGGGATTTTTGATGAATTATTTGAGAACAAAAGATTCTTATGATTCTTTGAAGTTTGGTGCTTCTTGTGGAAGTGCAACTGCATATTCAAAAGGATTGGCGACAAGAGAAAAGATTGATGCGATGTACCAAAATACAGTCGTTCATAAAATAGACTGATAAAAAGTGATATAATAAATTCTTGCGAGGTGACAAATGAAAAAATTTATAACATGTCTTTTAACAACTGTTTTATTGACGGGGTGTGCTTCTACTGCGAGTACAAGTTCAACAAATAGTAGTGAAACTTCTACAACAGAACAAGTAACAATTACAAATGATGTTGAATTAGCAGCTGTTAAAACAAATTTAAGTGGTTATAAATGGGTTGGAGATGAAATTGGTGACTTCGAAGAAACTTCTTTGAAGGAAACAATTCGTTTATTTGATGAGAAAGGCAGTGCAGTTGTTTATTATGGATATGTAGGATGTCCATGGTGTGAAAGAGCATTGCCGGAATTAAACAAAGTTGCGTTAAAAACAGGTATCAAAATCTATTATGTAGATGCTTCTGTTTCACCAGCATCCGAGGATTATCAAAGTTTAACAGGATATTTGGGAGATGCTTTGAGTACAGATGAAGAAACTGGTGAAAAAGAGATGTATGTTCCATTTGTTGTGGGAATTAAAAATGGAGAAGTTGTTGGCAGTCACACAGCTTTGATTGATGGATTTGAAATTAAAGATGATTCTTCTCAAATGAGTGATTCTCAAAAACAAGAACTACAAGATATTTATACAGATATCATTGATAAAGTTGCAGATTAAGTAGTGTGAAAACACTACTTTTTATATGGAATTTGTACTACAATGAAACTATGAAAAAGACAATTTACGCTGGGACTTATACCAGCAAGACCTCCAAGGGAATTTACCAATTTTCTTTTGAAGATGGAAAGTTCTCTGATGCGAAACAATTCTGTACAATTAAAAATCCAAAATATTTAGCGATTGAGAATCATGAAATCATTGCGGTTGCGGATTTTGACCATGACAGTGGAGTGGCTTTGATCGATGCGAAAGGAGTAGTAAAAGATAAAAAGGCATTCGAAGAAAGAACATCCTGTTATGTAACAGAAGCCAATAATGATATTTATACAGCGAATTATCACACTGGCATTGTAACACATTTAAAGAATGAAAATGGAAATCTAAAATATATCAATTCGATTCAGATACAAGATGGTGCTGGTTGTCATCAAGTACTTGTGTACAATGATTTATTATTAGTTCCTTGTTTATTTTTGGATCGTGTTATTATTTTAGATCAATCATTAAAGAAAGTAGGTTCCATTCATTTTAATGCGAATACAGGACCTCGACATGGTGTATTTACAAAAGATCATGAATATTTATATTTGGTATCTGAATTATCGAATGAATTGTTTGTGCTTCATACAGGTGATTGGAAAATTGAATCACAGATTTCTGTATTTATGAATCAAGAAAAACATCTTCGTGATACAGCTGCTATTCGTTTATCGGAAGATGAAAAATATTTGTATGTTTCTACACGTACAAAAGATGTCATTTCCACAATTGAACTAGAAGATCATAAACCAACAGTGATTCAAACAACAAGCTGTGGTGGAAAACATCCAAGAGACTTTATCTTAGTGGATCATTATTTGTTGTGTGGAAATCGCAACTCAAATGAAGTTGTAAGTTTTCAAATCAATCAAGATGGAACATTAGGAAAAATAACAGATCGTATTGAAATTCCTGAAGTTGTATCATTAATAGAAGAATGAAGTCACTACGAATTGTAGTGATTTTATTTGATAAAAAAGATAAATTTTCATATAAATCAGATGAGTGCATATGGTAGAATTTTGGTACGAATAAAGTGTGCTTATGAATAAGATAAATGAAAAGAAAACGAGTGCTGAACTAGACAGGAATCTACAAAAGGTCATCGATGAAAAGAATGATACGGAAAGATTCTTAAAGTTGGTTGCTCCTGAATATTTAGGTGTTTATGTTGTGAATCGAAGAAATGGTCTTTTTAGAGATGTTATTGGACCTGATTATTTTAGAAAAATCGTTGAAGATAAAAATGGTTCATATGTAGATGCATTAAAAGTATATAAAGAACAGTTTGTTGAAGAAGATTGTTACGCAACAATTGATTTTGTGTTGGATTTGGATCATGTTCATGAAATCTTGGAATCTGGTGAAACAATTAATGTTTCTTATATGAAAAAAGATGGAATGTCGGTGAAATTACAAATTCGTTCGTATTCTGATAAAGAAAGTGAAAAAGATATATCGATGTGGATCTATACGAATGAATATATTAGAAATAAGAAGCAGGAAGCAGAAAGACAAAAACAATTATCAGATGCGTTAAATCTGGCTAAGAAAACAAATGATCAATTGAAAGTAGCAATTCATCAAGCAAAAACAGAAAAAAGAACATTAGAAAAACTATGTATGGATTTTGTTTCGATGTATGCAGTAGAAGTGAATACAGGAAAGTTTGAAATTTTAAAATTACAGAAAACAACAAACGCAAAAACACTTGTAGATCATGAAACCTATCAACATTTTAATGATTATGTAAAAGATTATTGTAAAGAATATGTTATTGAAGAAGATAAACAAGCATGTAAAGAATGGTTCTCGTGTGAAAATTTAAAAGAAAGATTATCGCAAGAAGATAGAATCTTGTTCTATTTTCAAAGTATTCCAAATAAAGTAGGACAAAAGTTTTTTGAAGCACAAGCAGTCAAATCTTATGTAGATGATTCTGAGTTTAATGTATTTATTGGGTTGCGATATATCGATGATTTGATTGTGGAAGAAAAGCAGAAACAAGAAATATTACAATATGCATTAGATGAGGCGAATCTAAAAAATGAAATTATTTCTGCGATTGGTAAAACGTATCAATACATCTCTAGAATTGATTTGGAAAATAATTACTATGAAGAATTAACAGCGTTAAATGAATTTCATCAAGGGGATAATCGAAAAGGCGATCCAAATGAAAATGCACGACGCATGAGTGAAGCTAGAGTGGATAAAGAATATCAACAAGCATTCTTAGAGTTTTCAGATACTTCTACACTAGCAGAGCGTCTTAAGAATAAAGAATTGATTGATTTTGAATATCGTATTCAAAATGGAGATTGGCATATTATGTGGTTCATTGTACAAAGAAGAAATTCTTTAGGAAATGTGACACATGTCTTATGCGCAATACGAGGTATTAGTAAACGGAAAAGAGAAGAACAAAAACTGATCTTATTAGCGGATGAAGCTAGACAAGATGCCGCAATGAAAACGAGATTCTTGTCGAATATGTCTCATGATATCAGAACACCAATGAATGGAATTATTGGATTGTTAGAGAAGGCGGATCATTATCCGTATGATATGGCGATTCAACAAGAGTGTCGTAATAAGATGATGGATCTTTCTAAATCGCTTGTTTTGATGGTGAATGATATTCTAGAAATGAATAAATTAGAAACAGATGATGATAATACTTTAATTACAACATTTGATGTTACAGATTTATTACGTACTGCAAATGAAGAGGCACAAGAAAAAGCTTTGAAAAAAGGGATTGATTATGTTGTGGAATGGGAGAAAGGAAGTTATTCACAACGCTATGTGATGGGGAATCCATATTATTGTAAGAGAATCTTACAAATCATATCTGACAATGCAATTAAATTTTCTGAAAAAGGAAGTAGTATTCATGTTTGGTTTAATGAAGAAATGATTGATGAAAAAACAGGAAGATTTTCATTTGTTTGCCAAGATCATGGAATTGGAATGGATGCTGATTTTGTTGACCAAGCATTTGATGTCTTTGCGCAAGAAAAACAAGGTAGTCGAGCAAAATATGAGGGTACAGGTCTAGGTCTATCTATCGCAAAGAAAATGGCTGAACAAATGCATGGGAAAATTACACTAGAAAGTAAAAAAGGCGTAGGTACTTTAGCGATATTTAGTGTCCCTTTACGTTATGCGGAAAATGTTGATGTTTTAGAAGAAAAAGATTTAACTGAAGTATCTCTAGATGGATTACGTGTATTGTTGGTAGAAGATAATGAAATGAATATCGAAATTGCGAAATACATTTTAGAAGAAAATAAAATTGATGTAGATTGTGCGATGAATGGAAAAGAAGGTGTAATGAAGTTTGAACAATCATCGATTGGTTATTATGATGTCATTCTAATGGATATTTTGATGCCAGAGTTAAATGGTTTAGACGCAACACGTACAATTCGTTCTTTAAAAAGAATGGATGCAAAGTCGATTCCTATCATTGCGATGTCAGCGAATACTTTTGCGGAAGATATTATGAAAAGTTATATTGCGGGCGTGAATTATTATCTTCCAAAGCCAATTGACGCAACGAAGTTAATTACAACAATCAAAAAGTTTATGGTAAAGAAAAAGCTAGTCATTTAATGACTAGCTTTTATCAGTGGAGCTAAGGGGAATCGAACCCCTGACCCCCTGCTTGCAAAGCAGGTGCTCTCCCAGCTGAGCTATAACCCCAGGATACATTTTTGAGAATAAATGGTGGGCCTGAATGGACTTGAACCAACGACCTCACCCTTATCAGGGGTGCGCTCTAACCACCTGAGCTACAGGCCCATATTCTCAACAAGTGCTTAAATATAATATCAATACATGATTCATGTGTCAAGCATTTTTGTATTATAATATTTTTGCGAGGTGTCTTATGGATTTTAGTGAAAGATTAAATCTATATGTAGAAGGTGGTTTGATTACATCAGTTGATGTTAAAGACATTGAAAAAATCATTGTTTTGTTTGATGAAAAATATCATATTCAACTATGTGAAGAAAATGCTTCCTTTTTGATTGCACATATTTGTGCGATGTATCATCGGAATCAAATCAATGAAGAAATTGATGATTTATCTGATCAAGAAATACGAGAAGTAAAACAATTAAAAACATATCCAAAATCAATTGCAATTTTAGAGGATGTTGTAAAAAATATGCATATTAATGTAAAAGAGGTTGAACGAAATTATCTTCTTTTGCATATCAATGCGATATTACAACAAAATGGAGATGCATATGGTATTTGAATATTCATTGTTATTTCGCGCTATTGTTTTGATGAGTGTTTGTGCGTGGAGTTCTTTATTAGCGCATTTAGGAATCTCTAGTTTTAATGATGGTGCAAGATTAGTGTACCCAGAGTTTTTAGAAGGAAGAATGAAGCGTGTAGAGTTTGCGGTAATTGTTACTGGTATGGGAATTGGTTGGGTCTTAGCTGGTTTTAGTCAATGGTTAGCGACAGGATTAATTGCGATTCATTTAACGTTGATTGCGACAGATTGCATTGGGGCGTGGTCTGCGAATAAATGGATTGCGTTAGTGCTAGGTGCTTGTTATGGTGCTGTTTGTATGTTTGGAACGACATTGATTAATTCTGTTTTTACGGCAATGCCTTACAATTTCTTGAATGATCTCACACAGATTACAACACCAGCCTTACCTTTGTTTTGTTTATATCCTGCAGTTGCGGTTGCTGGGCAATTTGGAACAAAACCTGGTGTGATTACTGGAGTATTAGAAGCTATCATTTATATTGTTTGTACAATTGTTGGAAAGATCACGATTGGTTCTGTTGGGATTTCTTTATATCCATATACATTTTCGATGCTCATTGGTATGTGCTGTTTATTTATATTTGCGATCAAGAAATCCAAAGAAAGTGATGGTATTGATTATACAGATGAAGAAGAAAATCTCTTTATTAAAAATATCAAACGGATTCAATCAAATTGGATGTATCTTTGTATACAAGGTGCGTTGAATGCTTTGGCAATCAAAATATTGGCACAAACCTATCAACCATATGTTTTAGCGAGTGCTCTAGAAGCAAATGATATGTCAGTGTTTTATTTGGCAATGATAGGAGTGATTCTTGCGTTTATTCCTTTGATTGTGTCTACCTCTTTAGCGACAGGTGTATATCAAGCAGTTGGTTTAACAACCGTCATGTTAGTTGGTGTATTAGCACCAACGTGGTGGTTAGCAGTTCTATTTGGATTTTTTGCGGAATGGCTAGAATTACGATTGTTGAATTTGTTTGGTGGAGTGTTATCAAAATTTCCAGAGCTTTCGAAATCAAGTGATCATATTCGCAATGGAATGATGAGCTGCTTGACATTGGCTCTTACAGTAGGCTCATTTTTAGCGGCGAATCAAATATGGGGAAGTGTAGGCATTACAATTGTTGGTGGTCTTTATGTATTAAATGAAATTACAGGGCAAAGAATTCCCAAAATGGCAGTTGGTCCAATTGGTGCGGTTGTAGTTGGGATTGTCTATAATATCGTTGTTGTTTTAGGTTTTGTTTCAATTATTGGATAAGGAGAAAGAATTTATGTTGAAAATTGAATGTTGTGGATTATCTTCTACAGAGACAAAGAAAATCATTGATGAAAAATTCAATGGACAAGTAGAAACGTTTACGGATCCAGATATGATTGCAGCACGGAAAGTGAAAAATGGAGAAGTTGACTATTATTTGGGTTCTTGTATGACAGGCGGGGGTGGTAGTTTAGCTACCGCAATGATGGTTCTTGGTTATAACAAATGTGTTGTTGTTTCAAAACAAGGAAATTGTCCAGATGTAAATAAAGTAAAAGAAATTGTGAATGCAGGGGATTACAAAGCATTTGGTTATGTGAAAACACATACAGAACAAATCGTTGTTTCGATTGTGCAAGCATTAATAGAAAAATCTAATTCTTAAGAAATGTGAAGTTGTATGGATTTTATATCCATGTTAAAGTTAATCTGTTTTTTTAGAAGAGGTATGATATGCAAGGATTTGTTACATGGTGGGCGGCACATGTTGCCTTACCAAAATGGTTGAGTGTTTTTTTTGTTTCGATGATTCCACTTGTTGAAGAAAGAGGTGGACTTGTATTAGCGAAATTATTAGATATGCCAATTTGGTCTGGCGTATTTTGGTGTGTGATAGGAAATATTGTTCCAATTCCCTTCATCTTATTACTAATTAAAAAGATCTTACATTGGATGAGTGATCATCACATGAGTAAGATTACTGACTGGGTCATGGAAAAGGCAACAAAGAATAAACCAAAGATTGAAAAATATGGTTTTTGGGGATTAACGTTATTTGTAGGTATTCCTTTACCAGGAACAGGTGCTTGGACAGGTGCACTTGTTGCGAGTGTGTTTGATATGGATCTGAAAAAGGCTTCCATTTCAATCTTGTTAGGTGTTTTCTTAGCTGCAGTGATTATGACAATTGTTTCTTATGGCATGATAGGAGCAGTGATTTCTTAATGAACTATAGTGCTTTGATTTGTGCTGCTGGTAGTGGAACAAGAATGCATTTGGGTTACAACAAAGTCTATGCCAAATTACCTAGTGGTTCAACAATTTTAGATGCAACAATTTCGATGTTTGAAAAAGATGAGGATTGTACACAAATCGTAGTTGTTACCGATCCAGATGCTTTTGAGGAATATCATGTTTCTTCTAGTAATAAAATTGTTGTCGTTGATGGTGGTGCAACAAGACAAGAATCTGTTTATCATGGTTTATTAGCTGTGAGTAATGAATATGTCATGATTCATGATGGTGCTCGTCCATATCTTACACAACAAAACTTACAAGATCTAAAAATAACATTGCAGAAAGAAAACGCATGTTTATTAATGGTTCCTTGTAAAGATACGATCAAAAAAGTCATCAATGGTTATGTAGAAACAACTTATGATAGAAGTACTTTGATGAACGCGCAAACACCACAAGCATTTCGTACTTCTTTGATTATTGAATGTACTAAAAAAGCTATCCAAGATAACTTTGTAGGAACAGATGATGCTTCATTAGTGGAGAAATATAGTGATGTAAAAGTAAAAGTTGTTGAAGGTAGTTATTCAAACATTAAAATCACAACAATAGAAGATTTGAAATAAAGTTGGAGGAATTCCAACTTTTTTTGTGAATAGTATATTGAGGTGGTTTATGAAATGTAAAAGATGTTTAAATGAAGATGAAAGTTGGTTTTATAAAGGAAGTAAAGGTTGGTATTGTAGAAAATGTATTTCGTTTGGGAGAGTATTAATAGAAGAAGATATGAAAAGTGTTGGTCTATCACAGAATGAAGATTGTGGTGAGTATACATTGAAATATCCTCTAACAAACGATCAGAAAATCATCGCAGCGAAATTGTTGCATCATATTCCAACAAGTGATGTTTTGGTACAAGCTGTTTGTGGAGCTGGGAAAACAGAAATTGTGATTCCTACGATATCGGAATATTTGTTGCATCAAAAAAAGGTATGTTTTGCGATATCAAGAAGGCAAGTTGTATTAGAAGTGGCAGAAAGATTACAAAGTTACTTCAAAAATATGAAAGTAATTGCGGTGTGTGGTGGTCATACAGATGTATTAGATGGTGATTTAATTGTGTGTACTTGTCATCAATTATATCGATATTATCATGCATTTGATTTACTGATTTTAGATGAAATTGACGCTTTTCCCTTTGCTGGAAACGATGTGCTATCGCAAATTGCGAGGACTTCTTGTGTAGGAAATATCATCTATTTAACGGCTACTCCAGATGAAAAATTGAAACAAAGATGTGAAGAAGGAACACTTGTTTGTTTGAAATTGAATCGAAGACCACATGGCAAACCAATTCCAGTTCCACGTAAAAAGATTGCACCTTTATGGATGGATTATCTCTTTTTGCATCGATGGATCAAGGAACATGCAATGCATCCAAGAATCATTTTTATTCCGACAATTCGCATGAGTGAAATCGTAGGAAAGATTTTTCGGCTGTTTATGAAATGCTATGTCTGCACCAGCAAAACAGAAAATCGAGATGAAGTGATTGAACAATTTCGAAAAGAAAAGAATGGGGTTATGTTTTCTACAACAGTATTAGAAAGAGGTGTGACATTTCCACATACAGATGTATGTGTATTTCAAGCAAATCATCCAGTATTTAATGAAGCAAGTTTAATTCAAATGGCTGGAAGAGCAGGCAGAGATTTTTATGATCCAACAGGAGATGTTTTATTTCTTTGTGATGAGAAAAGTGAACGCGTTGATCAATGTATTTCATCCATTGAGGAGGCAAATCTGTCATGCGGTGTTTGATGTGTGGAAAAGAACTTGGGGAAAGTTCTTTGAGAGATGTTGTAATTGGGGATGATCCATTGTGTAGTACTTGTAGAAGACAATGGGAAAAGAAGCGTATCAAATTTGAATTGGATGGGATAAAAGGAGAAGCGGATTATGTATATAATGATGCTTTTTCTTCTTCTTTAATTCAATTTAAAGAATGTGGAGATGAAGCGTTAAAAGATATCTTTTTATATGAAGTGAAAAATAGAATCAAAAGAAAATATAGAGGATATACATTGTGTTGTATGCCAAGTTCTATTGAAAAGATGAATAGTAGAGGTTTTTCTCATCTACAAGAAATGTTTTCGTGTTTAAATATGAAAATGTTAGATCCTTTTGTGAAAAATACAAACGTCTCGCAAAAAGAAAATCCAGGTTATTTAAGAAAGAATATGAGTCATGAAATACAGTTGAAAAATGGCGTTGTTTTGCCGAAAAAGATATTGCTTGTAGATGATACGATCACAAGTGGGGCAACTTTAAAAGGTGCAATTGCGTGCATAGAAAGAAAACAACATCAAATCAGAATTTATTGTGTGAGTGCGAACCAATCTTGGTTAAAGTAGGAACGTTGCTATTTTGGATTCTTGACGATATAATTATTGAGGTTTTTTATGCAAAAAATGGAGGCTATATATGGCAAATTTCATTTCTAGATTATTTGATGAAGATGCACGAAAGATTAGACAAATTGAAAAGAAAGTTCAACCGGTTTTAGATCTTGAAGAAGAATATAAAAACAAGTCTGATGATGAGCTCAAAGCGATGACACCAAAGCTAAAAGAAAGACTCGCAAATGGTGAAACGTTAGATGATATTTATACAGAAGCTTTCGCAACTGCACGTGAAGCTGCACGAAGAGTGATTGGAGAATTTCCATATCCAGTACAGTTAATGGGTGCGACGGTTATGCAAGGTGGCGACATTGCGGAAATGAAGACTGGTGAAGGTAAGACTTTGACTTCTGTTATGGCAGTATATTTAAATGCGTTAGAAGGAAAAGGTGTACATGTCGTAACAGTTAACGAATATCTTTCTCAACGTGATGCTGAGTGGATGGGACAAATCTATCGTTTCTTAGGATTGAGTGTTGGTGTTAATTTAAGACAATTAACAAAGTTCCAAAAGAAACAAGCTTATGCATGTGATATTACATATACAACAAACTCTGAATTAGGATTTGACTATTTGAGAGATAACATGGTCACAAATGTAAATGATCGTGTTTTAAGAGGATTGAATTTTGCGTTAGTGGATGAAGTTGACTCAATTTTAATTGATGAATCTAGAACACCATTGATTATTTCTGGTGGTCAAAAACAAACCGCAAATCTTTATTTACAAGCAGATCGTTTCGCTAAGAAACTTACAAAAGATGAAGATTATGAAATTGATGCAAGAAGTAAGAGTGTAACATTGACAGAAGAAGGTGTTTCTAAAGCGGAAAGAATGTTTAAAGTTGAAAACCTTTATGATATTTCTCATACACAATTGTTACACCATATCAATCAAGCAATGAAGGCAAACTACATCATGATTAGAGATATTGATTATGTTGTCGATGATGCGGAAGATGAAATCGTCATCGTTGATCCTAATACTGGTCGTTTGATGAAGGGAAGACAATGGTCTGATGGTTTACATCAAGCAGTTGAGGCAAAAGAAGGTATTTCGATTAAACAAGAAACAACAACTTTAGCTACAATTACTTACCAGAATTTCTTCCGTTTATATAACAAATTGGCTGGTATGACAGGTACTGCGAAAACAGAAGAAGAGGAATTCTTAGAAATCTACAATATGTATGTTGTAGAAATTCCTACAAATAGACCAGTTGCACGTATTGATTATCCAGATGCGGTGTATGGAACAAAGAAGGCTAAGTTTAAAGCTTTAGTAGAAGAAGTTATGGAACGTCACGCTACAGGACAACCAATCTTAGTTGGTACGATTGCTGTAGAAACTTCTGAATTGATTTCAAAATATTTGAAAGAAAGAAAGATTCCACACAATGTATTGAATGCGAAGAATCATGCACGTGAAGCTGAAATTATTTCTCATGCGGGTGAAATTGGAGCAGTAACGATTGCGACAAATATGGCTGGTCGTGGTACGGATATCAAATTAGGTGAAGGTGTTCGTGAACTTGGTGGTTTATGTGTTTTAGGTTCTGAAAGACATGAATCTAGACGTATTGATAACCAGTTGAGAGGTCGTGCAGGCAGACAAGGTGACCCTGGTATGAGTAGATTCTTTGTATCTGTACAAGATGATTTGATGATTCGATTTGGCTCTGAAAGAATGGAAGGTATCTTCGCTTCATTAGGTGATGAAGCTGTTGAATCCAAAACAATCACAAAAGCAATTTCTTCTGCACAAAGAAGAGTTGAAGGTGTAAACTATGATGCTCGTAAACAATTATTACAATATGATGATGTTATGAGACAACAAAGAGAAACAATGTATGATCAAAGAAACTTCATTCTAGAAAATGATGATGTTCATACAGTTGTTCAACAGATGTTCCAAAGAGTTATTTCTGACATGGTTTCTTCTTATACAAACTTTGAGTCTAGAAGCCAAGATGTTGATACTGATGGATTGATCAAGGGATTAAATGATATTGGTTTTAAAGATCTTGTAACAAACAATGATCTAGCTGGTAAGAATCGTGAAGATATTTCTGGCTTTGTTTATGACAAAGCTTGGGCTTACTACGAAAAGAAGGTTGAACCAGTAAAAGAGAAGATTAGAAATGTAGAAAAAGAAGTATCTTTGAGAACCATTGATAGAGCTTGGTCAAATCATATTGATACAATGGATAAACTTAGAAATGGTATTGGTTTAAGAGGCTATGCACAATCCAATCCTTTACAAGCTTATGTACAGGAAGGTTATCAATTATTTGAAGATATGATGGCTACAATTTCTCAGGAAATCGTTACTTTCTGTATGAATGTACGTGTTATTCCAGCAAGTGAAGCAAATAAGGAGGCGTAATGGAACTATATGAGATGAAGCAGTCTGTTTCAAAGAACCAAGAAAAATTGAAGTCTATGGGTGCTTCACTCGATCTTGATTCTAAACGCAAACAGATTGAAGAAAATAATTTAAAGATGCAAGAAGCTGATTTTTGGAATGATCAAAAAGCAGCACAAAAATTAATCAAAAATAACAATCAAATTAAATCATTGGTTGATAGTTATGATGAATTGGTTGGAATTCTTTCTGACTTGAATGATTCAGTGAATGAATTGAGTACAACATTTGATGAAGACATGAATGAACTTGTACAAGAAGAATTTACAGAAGCAATGAAAAAGTTTGAAGAATTTGAAATTCAAGTTTTATTATCTGGACCTTATGACAATCATAACGCAATCTTAGAAATTCATCCTGGTGCAGGTGGTACAGAAGCGATGGATTGGGCTGGAATGTTATATCGTATGTATATGCGTTATTGTGAAAGAAAAGGATACAAGATTACGTTATTAGATTATCAAGAAGGTGAAGAAGCTGGATTGAAATCTTGTTCTGTGCAAATTGAAGGACCTATGGCATATGGTTATTTGAAAGCTGAAAATGGCGTACATAGACTTGTTCGTATTTCTCCTTTTGATTCCAATGCGAGAAGACATACATCATTTGCTTCTGTAGAAATTGTTCCTGAATTTGATGATGACATGGAAATTGAAATCGATGATAAAGATTTAGATGTTATTACAATGCGTTCTTCAGGTGCAGGTGGTCAGCATATCAATAAAACAGACTCTGCAGTACGTATGACACATAAGCCAACAGGTATCACAGTATTCTGTCAAACACAACGTTCTCAATTACAAAATAGAGAAGCTTGTTTAAACCAATTGAAGAGTAAATTATTGCAACTAAAGATTCGTGAACAAGAAGAAAGAATGGCTTCTATCAAGGGTGAAGTAAAAGCCAATGAATGGGGTTCTCAGATTCGTTCTTATGTTTTTGCGCCATATACAATGGTAAAAGATTTAAGAACAGGTCATGAAGTAGGAAATATTCAATCTGTTATGGATGGTGATCTAGATGGATTTGTAGATTCCTATTTAAGAAGTCAAATTACAAGTGATATCGATGAATAAAACAATTGAAATCACAATTGAAGAAACAGAAAACAGCCTTCCTTTAAAGGCTGTTTTGTCTAAAAGTGTTGGCTTAAGTAGAAGAGAAATCTCTAGATTGAAATTTTCTCATGGTTTATTGTTGAATGGTGAAGAATGTAGAGTTACAGAAATCGTACATACAAATGATGTAATTACCTTAACTTTTCTAGAAAAAGATCTCCCACATGTGATTCGTATGATTGGAAAACCGGATATTTTGTATGAAGATGAAGATTTTGTTATCGTCAATAAACCTGCAGGCATGGTATGTCATCCAACACATGAACACTTGGATGATGATATGGGAACTTTGTTACAGAATTATTATGGGCAAGGTTTTATGATACGCTCCATTGGAAGATTGGATAAAGATGTATCAGGTATTATGGTCTACGCTAAAAACCAAGTGGCTGCTTCTCGATTGAGTGAACAAAGAAAAAAGGAAACGTTACATAAAAAATACCATGCGATTGCCCAAGGTATCTTCGATGAAAAAGAAGGCACTTTAACGTATTCTTTAGAAAGACAAGAACGCAGTAAACAACGAAAAATCAGTGAAATGGGAAAACCTTGTATTACACATTACAAAGTCTTAAAACAATTTGAGAATTATACATTGTTAGAAATCTCCATTGAAACAGGAAGAACACATCAAATTCGTGCTGGTATGGCTAGTATTTCTCATCCACTTTGTGGAGATACGTTATATGGTGGATCGAATCATTTCATTGATCGACCAGCCTTGCATTGCGCAAGTATTGATTTGTTACAACCATTCCAACAAACACCAATTCATATTGAATTAGTAGAACCTGAAGATATGGCACAACTATTAAAAACTCACCAATGACGGTGAGTTTTAATATTTTGTGTAGATGATTTGAAATGATTTTCCTTCTAATGTACAAGAACCATTAAACTGGATTTCTTGTTTGGTAAATAAATCGATTCCTTTTTCTACGCCTGCATCAAAGTATAGTTGAGTAGGTTCTTGATCGATATTCAATAAGAAAATGATTTGTTCTGTTTCGTTTCTTCTAACAAAAACCAATTGTTTGTTTTGGATGTATAACTGTTGATAATCACCATCTGTAAAAACAGGATAGTGCTTTCTAAGTTCATTTAGTTTTTGAATGAAATCAGTCAGTTCATTCCATTCAGGCTTTGAGAAACAAGGTCTGAGCTCATCATCTGACCAATTGGTTCTTGTACCTTTTGCTCCCCATTCACTTCCATAATAAATACATGGAATTCCTGGCATTGCATATAAAAGAGCATAGATGAGTGGTAAATCTGCTTCATCTGTTAATTCTGAAGCAATTCTATTGACGTCGTGATTATCTACAAAACTTAATAGATGTTTTCCTGTATATAAGCACCATGGATCTTTTCCGAATTGTCGATTTAAAGAATATCCAATTTCAAATAGATTTAAACTGTTAAATGAAGAATACAAACCTTTTCTACATTCATAGTTTGTTACAGAATCTAATAATCCATCATCCATGATTTGATTATAGTCACCACCAATCATTTCTCCTAAAAAGAAAAATTCTGGTTTGTAAGAACGTATATGATTACATAATTCATGAATGAAGTTACGATCTACCATATAGGCAACATCTAAGCGTAAACCATCAATTTGAAAATCTTGAATCCAAGTATCAACACATTGTATGAGATAGTTTCTTACTTCAGGATTGTTCATATTTAATTTCACAAGTTCTTGATGACCTTCCCAACCTTCATACCAAAATCCATCAGGTTGATTTGTATCATCAAAATTAATGTGAAACCAATCTTTATATGGAGAATCCCATTTATTTTGAATGACATCTTGAAAATAAGGAAATCCTCTACCAACGTGATTAAAGACACCATCTAAAATGACTGAAATATGATTGTTGTGTAAAGCATTGCATACTTCTTTGAAGTCTTCATTGGTTCCTAAACGACAATCGATTTTAGTGTAATCTCTTGTATCGTAACCATGTTTATCACTTTCAAAGATTGGATTAAAAAGAATAGCAGTCATTCCTAACTTTGTGAAATGAGGAATCCAATCCATTACTTTTAAAATGCGATGTTCTAATACACCATCATTTTCTTTAGGTGCTCCACAAAATCCTATTGGATAGATTTGATAAATCGTTTGATTAAAATTCATAAAACTATAGTTCTCCTTTTAAATAACGATGGATCATTTCTGCAGTAATACTAGCATCATCTAATGGATCAACATAGGAATCGTTTCTTGTGATCCATTCTGCGATTTTTAATTCATTATCATCTAATGAAATTGTTTGATTTCCATGCGCATACGCAATAAATGTGAAAATCAAAGAAGATGACCAAGCCCAAGGCTGATCTTTGTAGAATGTAAGATCACTAATGGTAAGTCCTGTTTCTTCCTTTGCTTCACGAATTGCAGCTTCTTCTGCAGTTTCACCAATCTCAATAAATCCTGCAACCAATGCGTATTTTGCGTAAGATGCATGTGCGTATTTCGTTACTAAAAGTTCGTCTTTATCATTTTTAATCGCAACGATAACAACAGGATTGATTCTAGGAAATACTAGATTTCCGCATCTTGGACAACGCAGCGCTCTTTCTTTTGTATCATCTTCCATTCTTGTAGAACATCTGCCACAAAATACATTATTGCGATACCAGTCATAAAGATGCCATCCTGTAATAGCAGCGAATGCATTTACTTTTGGTTCATATTTTCTTAATGATTGAATATCTAAAGAGATTGGATATAAATAAATCAAATCTCCTAAAAAATAATTTATATCATCAATTTGAAATAAATAACGTAATGAGATTTGATTAGAAATATCTTCATAATGATAAAAAGAGCGATCTTCTTTTAATAGAATATTTCTTCCATCATAAGAAAGGATAACATCATTCTTTTTTGGAGAAACTGGGTTGTAATGATTCTTGAATTGATGTGGAATAATTGTCTGATACATAGTAAGTAATGACCCTCAACAATATAATTATACAGAAAAAAATTTTGTAAAAATAGACTGTTCTTTAAAAATAATTAGATTATATTATAAGTACAAACAAAGAAGAGCTCTAAAAGAAAAGGAGGAGTTCATATGAAGGAGATTCTACTCGAATATTAGTTAAGTTCTTCTAATTGTGATGCAGAAACAATTGGGAGAACAAATAAAAGTACCAATGATCTTAACAATAACTGGAAGATCAAATGAAAGAAAAAAGAAAGTAGAAAAGTCTGCATAAGAGTCAGACCAATGGACAATTTAAATTAACAACTGAATAATAAAACGATTCAAGAAAATTCTTGATGAAAATTAGATTATAGTATCTAAGAAAAAAATACAGAAAAATAAGATGTGGACATAATAGCCACATGAAAAAGAAACCACACGAAATCAAGTGTGGTTTTTAATAGCCTAATTTTTTATCAACGATATTTTCTAATTCTTCATGGTTCAAATAATGAATTAAGTTTCTATAGAAAATAGAAATGACATTATCATAA
Source organism: Eubacterium sp. AM49-13BH (assembly GCA_963650865.1). Classification (GTDB taxonomy): domain Bacteria; phylum Bacillota_I; class Bacilli_A; order Erysipelotrichales; family Erysipelotrichaceae; genus Bulleidia. Next base: position 49,182 of record CAVJMM010000002.1, read on the forward strand.
CTTGCTTGTGCATTAAATCTACCAGAGATATGAGGTGTGATATAAACATTTTCTATATTCCATAGATCCATGTTTTTAGGAAGTGGTTCATATTCTAAAACATCTAAACAAGCAGCAGATAGATACTTTTCTTTCATAACTTTCACAAGATCTTTTGTGACGATTGCGGAACCTCTACCAACATTCATGATGACTGCATCTTTCTTCATTTTATGCAATCTGTCGTAATCAAACATATGAATTGTTTCTTTTGTTTCGGGTAATGATAAAACAACAATATCCATGTCCGCTAATGCAGAATCGATTTCATCCATTGTATACAAGCTTTCTAAATAATTAGGTTTATCGTGCTTCGTGCGACGTACACCATATACTTTTGCGCCTAATAAATGCATTGTTTGTGCGTATTTGCTACCAATACTGCCCATACCAACAGAAAGAATCTTTAAGTTAGAAATCGTAGGAACAGAACCTAGATTTGTCCATTCGTGTTTTGCGGCAATTTTTTCATACGCAAATAATTTCTTTGTGACAGCTAATGTACACGCGAGTAGATGTTCTGATATCGCAATATCATATGCACCAGATGCATTGGTTAAGATGATAGATTCCGGAATATCACAATAGGTATTTGCACCAGCAGAATCTAATTGAATCCACTTTGTAGAATTGGAATCAATCATATCTTTGTTTGGATTACCAAAAATGATATCAACTTCTTTAAAGTCTTCTTTTGTGACAGCTGTTTTATCTTTGAAGTGACATTCAATATTTGTTTCTTTAAATTTATCTTTCATTTCTTCTGTGATTGGTGTTAAAAATAATGCTTTCATAATATTCTCCCAACAATACTTAAATATTGTAACTATTTTGTTTGAATTTAGTAGTATAAAATAGAAAGAGAAAAAAGGAGAATTTTGTATGTTGAAACATATTAAGTGGACAGATGTGTTAATGTCACTGGCATATATTGTGGCAGGTGTTTTATTGATTATTTTCCCAAATGAAAGTGGTCAAATGATATCTTATATTGTTGGAGGCAGTGCAATCGTATATGGCATTGTTTCTTTGACGGCTTACTTTCTTGCGGATATTCGCGATACGTTATACAACAATCATTTTGTATTAGGATTGATGGCAATAATATTTGGTGTCGCAATCATTGTGAAGAAAGATCTGATTATGGATTTGATACCATTTATCTTAGGCTTATGCATTGTGACAAGTGGTTTGATCAAATTACATCGTGCAGTCATTGCCTCGAGAATTAAATATGATGCTTCTTTAACTTATGCACTATTAGGCGTTGTATCGATCATCTTTGGTGTTGTTGTGATGTTTTTCTTGAGTGGAGAAACTGCACAGAATATTATCTTTACTGTCATCGGATGTGGATTAATTTATAGTGGATTATCTGATTTGTTTATTCAATTCTTTTTGGCGAATAAGTTTAATGCGTTTATCAAAGCGTTTGAAGATGCATTTCATCAAACACAAAGTAATATTGTAAATGTTGAAGCAATTGAAAAACCAGTAGAAGAAACGAAACAAGATGATTCTAATATTTAGAGATTTGTTCTAACTGTGGTAGAATGAGTCGGCGGAGGTTTTGTCATGTTTAATGATTGGTTGAGTATCGGACCATTTACGATTCATGGATATGGTGTCATGATTGCGATTGGTATCTTAGTCGCTGCGTGGCTTGCATCTAAGCAATGTAAGAAATATGGTCTTGATTATGAAAATATAGATTCATTTATCCTATTTGTCATTGTAATTGGATATGCTTTTAGTAAATTGACGTATTGTTTAACGGTTTTTGATCAATTCATCAAAGATCCACTTAGTACACTTGGATCTGGCGGATGGGTCGTATATGGTGGCGTACTTGGAGGAATCTTAGCAGCTGCAATTTGGTGCAAATGGAAAAAATGGAAGTTTATGGACTATTTTCCTGTACTGATGCCATGTGTTGCCTTAGCACAAGGCTTTGGTAGAATTGGGTGCTTCTTTGCGGGATGCTGTGGAGGTGTCGTAACAGATGCGTGGTATGGAATTCAATTTCCCGCAGGTTCGCTTGCTTGGACAACGTCACAGAAGATCGTTCCAACGCAATTGTTATCGAGTGCTGGTGATTTTATGATTTTTGCGTTTTTGTTTTACAACTTAAACAAAGGGAAACATCCTGAAGATACAGGTGCTTGGTATTTGATTCTATATTCCTTAGGAAGATTTGTAATTGAGTTTTTCAGAGGTGATTTGATTAGAGGACAAATTGGTCCATTTTCAACATCACAATTTATATCATTATTTGTATTTATAATTGGTGCTTATTTAATTTGGAATAGACAAAGAAAAGGGGAAAAGGTATGAAAATTGGTATTGCGAATGATCACTCAGCGGTAGAAATGAAGAACGAAGTCAAAGCCTATTTAGAAAGCTTAGGTTACGAAGTCATCAATTATGGAACAGATACAAATGATTCTGTTGACTATCCATTATATGGTCAAAAAGTAGCAGAAGCAGTTGCGAATGGAGAAGTTGATAGAGGTGTTGCGATATGTGGAACAGGTGTAGGAATTGGTTTAGCATGTAATAAAGTAAAAGGTATTCGTGCATGTACTTGTTCGGAACCATATAGTGCAGAATATTCTAGACGTCATAATAACGCTAATGTTGTGACATTTGGTGCTAGAGTTATTGGACCAGAAACTGCCAAACAAATCGTCAAAGTGTTTATGGAAACTGAATTTGAAGGTGGTAGACACGAAAGACGTGTCAATCAATTGATTGATATTGAAAATAAATATTTCAAATAGAATGGTTGAAAAATCATTCTTTTTCTTTATAATTTTCCAAAAGAAAAGAGGAATGAAGTATGTATTATTTGGATATGCATTGTGACACAATTACGAGATTATTAAGAAATGCAGATGAAGGAAAAGATTCGTCTCTTAGAAAAAATGATTTGCACATTGATTTAGAAAGAATGAAACAATCGAATTATCTATTACAGAATTTTGCAGTATTTACACCATTAGGTCATGTAGATGATCCAATGTATTTCGCTTTACGAGCAATTGACAAGTATTATGAAGAAATTGATCAGAATACAGATATTATTAAACCTGTATACTCTTATCAAGATATCATGAAAAACAAAGAAGATGGGTTCATGTCTGCGATGTTAACTTTGGAAGAAGGCGCAGTTGTGCATAATGACCTTCGTGTACTAAGAGATTTTTATAGACTTGGTGTAAGAATGATTACTTTGACTTGGAACTATGAAAATGGAATTGCTTTTCCAAACTTTACACCTTCCAAAGATATGAATCGTAATGACATGTTAAGACATATCAATGATACAGATGGACTAACAAAATTTGGCGTAGAATATGTCAAAGAATGTAATAAATTAGGAATTATTGTTGATGTATCTCATTTAGGTGATAAAGGATTCTGGGATGTGATTTCTTTATCAACAAAACCAATCGTAGCTTCTCACTCTAACGCAAGAAGTGTATGTGGTGTTGCTAGAAACATGAGTGATGAAATGATTCTTGCCTTACATAAAAATGGTGGTGTCATGGGTATGAACTATTGTGATGATTTTGTCAGTGATGATAGTGATGGAAGTGTTAAAAATCTTGTAAAACATATCAACCATATTCGTGATTTAGGATGCATTGATAATATTGGACTTGGCTCTGATTTTGATGGTATTTCTACACGTAAAGAAATGGAAGAGTGTGGAAAGATGTATGAACTTGTAGATGCTTTGAAACAAGAAGGTTATACAGAAGAAGAAATTGAGAAGATTTGTTATAAAAATGTATTGCGTGTATATGCAGAAGTTTTGCTATAATGAATTCAATGAGTGATATAACGAAATTAAAACTAGCATACGCAATGAGAGAATGCATGGAAAAAGCAACAGTAGAAGATATTACTGTTCGTTCGATTTGCCAAAAAGGTGATTTTTCAAGACAGACATTTTATCGTTGTTTTCAAGATAAGTATGAATTGATCAATTGGTATTTTGATCGTATTTTAAACGAGTCTTTTAAAGAGATGGGGAAAGGAACGACCATTCGTGAAAGCTTAGTTTTGAAATTTCGTTATATTCAACAAGAACAATTGTTTTTTCGGGCTGGATTTAAAAGTGATGAACAAAACAATCTAACAGATCATGATTTTAAAATGATATTTGCTTTCTATAAGAATCTGATTCATGAAAAAAGTGGTTATTATCCAAAACAAGATATCCAAGATGTTTTAGAGATGTATTGTCATTCTTCTGTTTATATGACAGTGAAATGGATCATGAATGATGAAGGTAGAACGGCAGAAGATTTAGCGGATTTGATGGTAGAGGCAATGCCTTATGTATTATCAGAATTGTTTAAAAAACTAAAAATATTAGCTTAAATATCACAGAAATGTGATATTTTTTTGAAATGTTAATGAAAATTATTTTCATAAAGAATGAAAAAGTTTCTGAAAAATAGTCAATATTTTATTGCGTATGCTTTTTGGAAGGAATAAACTTGAAACATGATTTGTTAGAAAACAAATGATGATGAGGAGGAAATACAGATGGGCAAGTATATCGTAAAACGTTTAGCTATTGGTATATTGACTCTGTTTATTCTTGCGACGATTACCTTCTTCCTGATGCATGCCATACCAGGAAGTCCATTTGGAGCAGATAATAAGAGTTTAACTGCTGAACAGTATGCAGCAATGGAGGCTAAATATAATTTGGATAAGCCATTGTTACAACAGTATGGAACTTATATGGTGAATCTACTACATATGGATTTTGGAGAAAGTATTTCAAAGAAAGGTGAACTTGTAGCAGACATCATTATTAAAAGAGCTCCTGTTACAGCGAAATTAGGTGCTTGTGCATTTGTGATTTCAGTCATTGTAGGAATTACACTTGGAATCGTTGGTGCGTTAACAAAGAAGAAAGCAGTCAATGGTTTCATTACTTTTCTAGCAACAATGGGCGTTTCATTACCAAGCTTCATTGTAGCGATTCTATTAATGATATTCTTTGGTGTTAAGTTAAAGATTTTTCCACTTCTTGGTTTGAATGATGCGAAGAGTTACGTGCTTCCTACGATTGCCTTGAGTATTGGACCAATCGCAATGGTTACGCGTTTAACAAGATCTTCATTGAAAGATGTTATGAATAAAGACTATATCATCTTGGCTCGTAGTAAAGGTACAGATGATATTCGTGTCATTATCAAACATGCATTAAGAAATGCATTGTTACCAGTTATTACGTATTGTGGACCTTTATTTGCAGGTCTAGTTACTGGTAGCTTTGTTGTAGAGACATTGTTTACGATTCCTGGAATTGGAAAAGAATTTACAAGTTCTGTTACGAATAGAGACTATCCTATGATTATGGGACTCACGATATTCTTAGGAGCTATCGTTATTATTATGCAGCTAGCGAGTGATATCGTTGCCGCATTAGTTGATCCACGTATCAAGGTGAAGAGTTAGGAGGGTGAATCATGTCAGAAGTAAAAATGAAATATGATCCATCCATGTTTGAAAAGTTGGATGATAGTGAAAAGAATGATGAAGCCATTGCGATGGAATCAAAAACATTCTTACAAGATACTTGGAGAAGATTCTCACAAAACAAACTTGCGATAATTGGCTTGATTGTTATCTTGTTGATGATTGCTTTAGCGATCTTTGTACCAATCTTTTCAAAATATACTTATGATGGACAAGATTTAGCGAATACAAACAGTCTTCCTTCCGCAGCACATTTATTAGGAACCGATAAACTAGGAAGAGATATCTTAGTTCGTGTATGTTCTGGTATGAGAGTGACATTGGCAATTGGATTTGCTTCTGCCGCAATCAACTTGTGTATTGGCATTATCTATGGCGGATGTGCAGGATATTTTGGTGGAAGAGTGGATATGACATTGATGAGAATCGTAGATATTATCGATTCCGTACCATCTTTGTTATATACAATCATGATTTTGATGGTATTTGGAAATAGTATCTTTTCCATGATGCTTGCGATTTCTTTGACATCTTGGATTACAATGGCACGTCAAGTTAGAGCACAAGTTATGAGCTTAAAAGAAATGGAATTTGCGATGGCTGCGAAAGTTATTGGTTGTTCTGATATTCGTATCTTATTAAAGCATCTTGTAGTCAATGCATTAGGGCCTATCATTGTATGTTTGACAATGATGATTCCTTCCGCAATCTTTACGGAAAGTTCATTGAGTTTTATTGGTATTGGTATTCAAGCACCTGCTTGTTCATTGGGCTCTTTAGCTAATGAAGCTAGACAGTTGATCAATACTCAACCATTGCAAGTTGTATGGCCAGTTATCGCGATTGCGTTAATTACACTATCTTTAAACTTCATTGGAGATGGTATTGGTGAAGCTTTGGAAGCAAAACGATAGGAGGTGTGAAAAATGTCCTTATTAAAAGTAGAAGATCTACATACAGAATTTCAGACAGATCAAGGAATTGTTCACGCTGTTCGTGGTGTTTCCTTTGAATTAAAACAAGGTGAAGTTTTAGGAATCGTTGGTGAATCTGGTTCTGGTAAATCACAAACAATGTATACGATTATGGGTTTGTTAAGTGAAAATGCATTGCCAGTCAAAGGAAAAGTTACATTTGATGGAAAAGATATTAGTGCAGAATCATTTTCTAGTAAAAAAGAATACAACAAAATGATGAATGAAATTCGTGGAAATACAATTTCTATGATTTTCCAGGATCCAATGACATTCTTGAACCCAGTATTGAAAATTGGAACACAATTGATTGAACCAATCATGAATCATAAGAAAGTTTCTAAGAAAGAAGCTTATGATATCGCAATCAATTTAATGAAACAAGTTGGTATTCCGAGTCCTGAAAAAAGAATCAATCAGTATCCATTTGAATTTTCAGGTGGTATGAGACAGAGAATTATCATCGCAATTGCGTTAGCTTGTTCTCCGAAATTAATTATTGCGGATGAACCTACAACTGCATTGGATGTAACAATCCAAGCACAAGTGTTGGAACTCATCAATTCTTTAAAAGAAGAGAGTGAATCTTCCATTATCATGATCACTCATGATTTAGGTGTTGTAGCGAAGCTGTGTGATAGAGTTGCCATCATGTATGGTGGAAAAATCGTGGAAATTGGAACAGATCGAGAAATCTTCTATGAACCACAACATCCTTATACACAAGGTTTGTTGAGTTGTATCACAAATCCTGAAGATGATTCCGATGAAGATCTACAACCAATTCCTGGTACACCACCAGATTTATTAAAACCACCTGTTGGATGTCCATTTTATGCAAGATGCCAACACGCAATGAGAATATGTAAAGAACAATTACCTGAAACAACAACATTCTCTGAAACACATCAATGTGCATGTTGGTTGATTCAAGCAAAGGAGGTAAGTCATGAGTGATGTAATTTTAAAAGTAGAAAATCTAAAGACTTACTTCGATGTTACAAAAGGTGTTTTCGCAAAGAAGCAAATTGTTAAAGCGGTAGATGATGTTAGCTTTGAAGTGATGAAAAATGAAACGTTTGGACTTGTAGGGGAGTCTGGATGTGGAAAGAGTACTTTAGGTAGAACAATCGTAAAACTATATGATCCTACAGAAGGTTCTATTAACTTTGAAGGAAAAGATATTTCTAAGATCAAAGGGAAGGAATTGAAAGCATATCGAAAAGACATGCAGATGATTTTCCAAGATCCATATGCTTCTTTGAATCCTAGAATGACAGTTGGTGAAATTATCAAAGAACCAATGAAAATCTTTAACATCTATGATACAGATGCAGAAAGAGAAGCTAGAGTCAGAGAACTATTAGATATCGTTTCTTTAAAACCTGACCATATTCGTAGATATCCTGCAGAATTCTCTGGTGGTCAAAGACAACGTATTGGAATTGCTAGAGCGTTAGCAGTAAATCCAAAGTTTATTGTTTGTGATGAACCAATTAGTGCATTGGATGCTTCTATTCAAGCGCAGGTCATCAACTTATTGAAACACATTCAAAAAGAAATGGGAATTTCCTATATCTTTATTGCCCATGATTTGGGTATGGTAAAACATATCAGTGATCGTATTGGTGTTATGTATCTTGGACACTTAGTAGAATGTGGTCCTAGTGACGCAGTTTATCACACACCATTACATCCATATACACAAGCACTTCTCTCTGCGATTCCAATTCCGGATCCAGATGTTGCGAAGGCAAAACAGAGAATTGTCTTGGAAGGTGAAATTCCTTCACCAATCAACACACCTGCGGGTTGTCCATTTGCATCTAGATGTCCTCGAGCAACGGAAAGATGTAAAAAGGAAACACCAAAGTCTATTCAACTTGGTGAACGTAGTGTTGCTTGTTTCTTATATGAAAAGTGAAAAGGAGAGAAAAAATTATGAACAAGGTATTGAAATCCGTATTATCTGCGTCAATGGCACTTGGTTTAGCTGCTTGCTCCAGTAGCTCAGGTTCCACTGCCGCAACATCCACTTCTGGTAGTAGTGTACTCAAAGTCGCTATCGGTGGTGAATCTAACTATCCAGATGCAGCAATTGCTTCTGATAGTATCACAGGTAGTGTTACAATGTTGACACAAACAGTTCTTTATCGATTAACTTCTTCAGGCGATATTGAACCAGCTGCTGCAACTGGCTATGATGTCAGTGATGATGGTCTTACATATACATTCCATCTAAGAGATGGCCTTAAGTGGAGTGATGGTTCTGACTTAACAGCGAAAGACTTTGAATATGGTGTTAAGAGATCTCTAGGTATGAGCGTAGCTGATGCTGGATTTAACACATATATTTCTAACTATCTAAAGAATGGTGATAAATATAACGAAAATAACGCTGTATCTGAAATGACAGATCTTGGTGTTGAAGCTACAGATGATACAACACTTGTATTCACACTTCAAAAACCATGTGATTACTTCCCATGCTTAACAACATTAGGTGTTTATTCACCAGCTAAGGAAGGTTCTTATACAGAACATGATTATACATGGGCTGATGATACATCTATCCCTGTATCTGGACCATATAAGATCACATCTATTGACCGTTCTACAGAAATCGTATTGGAAAAGAATGAGTATTGGTATGATGCTGAAAACGTAACAACAGATGAAATCGATTATGAAGTAATCACAGATACATCTGCACAATTGATGGCTTATCAGAATGGTGAAGTTGATTTCGCAACAAGCTTAGATACTTCTGTCATCAACCAATATGAAGGTCAAGAAGATCTTGTATTACCAGGTGGTGTTATCAACTACTATGTTGAACTTTATACAGCTGATGGAACAACATGTGAAGCGTTGGCTGATAAGGATATCCGTAAGGCAATTTCTGAAGGTGTTAACCGTGAAGAAATGTGTAATGCTTTAGATGCTGGTGATCTTTATGTTCCACTTTATGGCTTCGTTCCAAAGGGACTTCCTGGAGGAGCTGATGGATCTGACTTCCGTACAGAAGGTGGCGATTTGATTACTGAAGATCAAGCAGATGCTAAGAAGATCATGGAAAGCAAAGGATATACAGAAGACAATCCACTAGAAATCGAATACTACTACAATGATTCTTCTATCCACTCAACAGTTGCACAAGTATTACAACAACAACTTGCTAAGATCAACATCAAGTTAACTCTAAAGACTGGTGAAATCAGAACATTCTTCTCAGATCGTACAAATGGTAACTTCCAAGCAGCTAGAAACGCTTATTCAGCTGACTACATGGATGTATCTAACTATCTAAGTCTATGGACATATGATACACAATCCACAAAGGTTACTTCTGATGAAAAGTATGATGAACTATATTACGCTGCTGAAAACACAACAGATCATGATGAACGTTACAAGCTCTTACATGAAGCTGAAGAATACTTCATTAAAGAAATGAACTACAATGTTCCATTATTCCAATATGGTTCATTCTACCTATTAAGATCTGGAATCACAGGTATTGAATTCACACCACAGGGTTCTGCTGATCTAACATACGTAAAATTATCTTAATGAAATAAACCAGGTTGCAGAGGCTGTAGCCTGGTTTCTGTTTTTTGGAGGAAGTTATGAAATTTGATTTAACAAAACCATATTGTTATTACTTTAATGAAATCACAAAGATTCCGCATGGTTCTTATAATGAAAAAGGAATCAGTGATTATGTTGTTTCTTTTGCGAAAGAACATGCATTAAAATATGTACAAGATGAAAAAAATAATGTCATTATCTATAAAGATGCTTCTGAAGGATATGAAGAATATGATCCTTTAATGTTACAAGGACATTTAGATATGGTTTGTGAAGCAGTATCTGGTTTAGATTTTGATTTTGAAAAACAACCAATTGAAACTTATGTTGATGAAGAAGGAAGATTGCGTGCAAAAGGTACAACATTAGGTGCAGATGATGGTATGGGTGTTGCGGAAATGTTAGCGATACTTGCGGATGATTCTTTAAAACATCCACCATTAGAATGTGTATTTACTGTACAAGAAGAAGTTGGCATGTTTGGTGCATTTGCATTGGATCGTTCTTTGCTTCATTCACATCGTATGATTTCTTTAGACGGTGGTGGAGAAGTTGTCACTGCTGTTTCAAGTGCAGGTGGTGTGAATGTCATTAATACGATTCCTTGTACATTTGTAAAAAATACAAAATCAACATATTCTTTAAAAGTAACAGGATTACTTGGTGGACATTCTGGTGGAGAAATCCATAAAGAAAGAGGTAACGCAAATAAACTTGTGACACGAATTCTAAAAGAAATGATGAAAGAAGTTGATGTTTCTTTGATTTCAATTGATGGTGGTACAAAGGATAACGCAATCACTAGAGAATCCATTGCGATATTTAGTAGTAATGCATCTGAAGAACAATTGCATTCATTGGTTGAACAACTAACTAATAAAATCTATGTAGAATTTGAAGATTCGGATCCTGGTTTGAAAAGTGAATTGTTAAAAGTAGATCAGAAAGAAAAATGTATGGATGAAACAAGTACGAAAAACGTCATTGATTATATGTATCTTGTTCCAAATGGTTTTCAACATCGTTCAACAGTAATTGAAGGATTAACAATCACAAGTTTAAATCTTGGAATCGTTAAAACTGAAGAGGATAAAGTGATTTGTAATTCTTCCGTTCGAAGTGCATTAGAAGAAGCGATGGATGATTATATCGATCATTTAAAAACACTTGCGGGATATACAGGTGGAAGTGTTACCACCTTTGCACGTTATCCTGGTTGGAAGTATGATGAAAATTCTAAAATCAGAAAAACATTTAAAGAAGTACTTGCGAAGTTGTATGATGGAAAAGAGCTCATCGAAAGAGCAGGACATGGTGGATTAGAGTGTGCAGTATTCACACAAATTGAGGGTGGTATGGACATTATTACTTGTGGGCCTGTTTCAGAAGGCTGCCATACACCAGATGAATTTTTAGATTTAGCTAGTTTTGATAGAACATATGAATTGTTAACAACGATCATTGCGAGCGTAGATAGGAAGGCATAAGATGAAAAAAGGATTAGTTGTAATTTTAAGTGGTGCTTGTTCAGTAGGAAAACATGATCTTACAGATCGCTTATTGAATGATAAAGATTTAGATTTGATGTATTCTGTTTCTTTGACAACAAGACCAAAGAAAGAATCTGAAGTGGATGGAAAAGATTATTATTTCGTTGATTTCCAAAGCTTTGCGGAAGCAGTAAAAAAGCATCAATTGTTAGAATATACTGAATTTAATGGTTGGTATTATGGAACACCAAAAAATCAAGTGGAGTTTTTAAGAGATTCTGGAAAGAATGTTTTGATTACAGTAGAAGCACAAGGGGTTGGACCAATTAAATTAGAATTGCCAGATGCATTGGCTATCTTTATTACACCTGCTTCTATTGAAGAGTTAGAATCTAATATTCATGAAATCTATCAAGATGAAGATGCAAGTGCACAACGTCGTATCAATAAGGCAAAAATGGACATGGAATTAGCTCCATTATTCACAAATGTTGTAAAGAGTGATGATGCTGATAAAACATATGAAGAAGTAAAACATATGATTTTAGAAGCAATGAAGGATGAATAAACATGTATTCTAAAGAAATGTTAAATCGTTATGCAGATGTTCTTTTAGAAAAAGGTGTCAATCTGCAACAAGGACAATATTTGTTACTACAATGTTGTCCGGATTCGTTAGAACTTGCGGAAATTGTATGTGAAAAAGCACTTCAAAAAGGTGCGAAAGATGTTCATATTTCCATTAATGATCCAAACGTTGATCATTTGCGTGCAAAGTATTTGACGCCTGAACAATGTAAGAAAGTCATGGAATGGGAAAAAGAAGAACTAGATTCTTATTTAAGAGAAGATTGTGTGCAACTCGGAATCATGGGAACTTATCCTACTCTTTTTGAAGATGTAGAGGATGAAAATGCCATGGCAATCGCACAAGCAAAAAATGAAGTGCGTAATGTTGTTCGTAAATATATTCATGATGGTTCTTTACAATGGACAGGAACAGCGTATCCAACAAAACAATGGGCAAAACAAGTATATCCAGAGATGAATGAAGAAGATGCACTTGCACAACTAGAAAAAGATATTGCGCATATGATGCGTTTAGATACAGAGGATCCTTGTAAGGCTTGGGATGAACATTGTTCAAAACTAAGAAGTGTTGGTGATAAATTAAATGCCTATCAATTTGAAAAATTACATCTTACAAGTGAACTTGGAACAGATCTTACAGTTGGCCTTGTAGAAAATCATATTTGGTGTTCTGCAGCAGATATGGGTGAAGCAAATGTTAGAGCGAAGTATATTGCCAATATGCCTACAGAAGAAATCTTTACAGATCCACATTGTGATAAAGTCAATGGAATTGCATATGCTTCCAAGCCTTTGGTCATCAATGGAAAATTAGTTAAAGATTTTTGGATCAAGTTTGAAGATGGTCTAGCAGTTGATTGTGGTGCGAGTCAAAATGTCGAATTCTTAAAAGACGCGTTATTTCATGATGAAAGAACAAGAAGACTTGGAGAAGTTGCATTGGTTTCGAAACAATCTCCAATCAATCAAATGCGTCGTTTATTCTACAATGGTTTGATTGATGAAAATGCCGCAAGTCATTTAGCTTTTGGTTCTAGCTTTCCAACAAATATTCAAAATGGAATTTCAATGAATGAAGAAGAACTAATTGCACATGGTGTTAATGTAGCATCTAGTCATCATGATTTTATGGTTGGTACAGAACATTATCATGTGGAAGGTGTCACAAAAGATGGTGAAGTTGTTGTCATCATGGATGAAGGTGACTTTGTATTATGAATATCTCAAAGGAAGACTTTTTAACGGATATTCCAAGTGTTGATGATTTGTCTGAAAAACTGGTATCTTATCGGAAAGAATGTGAAATCATTGATCAATGGTTAGTAAAGAGATTGGATACGATTTTACCAGTTATCATGAAAAGAGAAGGAATTGATACATGGGTTATCTGCAACAATGAACACAATGAAGATCCTGTCTTTCGTACATTATCACCTGCTTTGATGATGAGTGCTAGAAGATTGACAATCTTAGTCATGCATTTGAATGAAGATGGCATAGTTGAAAGATATTCTTTTACACATCCTGTTCCTGATATTGCACATCTATATACACCTTGTTGGTTGAATCCAAAAGATGCAGTATGGGGAAATGATAAATATTTCCTGGAAAATAAAAAAGGTGTGAAAGTTTCTGAGGTACCAGAAACACAATGGGAATGTTTTGGTAGAGTCATTCATGAATTAAAACCGAAAAAGATTGGCTTAAATTATTCTGAATATGATGCGTATGCGGATGGATTGTCTCATAGTTTATATCAAAAAGTAATGAATTCTCTCTATCCAGAAGACAAAGATAAAGTTGTATCAGCTGAGCCACTCTGTATTGGGTGGTTAGAAACAAGATTAGATGAAGAATTGGATGCTTATAATGGTATTGTACAAATTGCACATGCGTTGATCAAAGAAGCATATTCCTCTAGAGTGATTCATCCAGGCATTACAACAAATGATGATGTTCGTTTTTGGATGATGGAAAAAGCGAGAAGTTTAGGATTAGAACCATGGTTTGATTTTGAAACTTCTATCATACGAAAAGAGGAAGAGATTGAAGGTGAAGCAGTTATTAAACCAGGGGATGTATTACATTGTGATATTGGATTTCGTTATTTAGGATTGTGTACAGATACACAGGAAATGGCGTATATTCTCAAAAATGATGAAATCGATGCACCAGAAGAATTAAAAGATGCAATGAAAATAGTGAATCAACTACAAGATATTACATTACAACAATTTGGAGTTGGGAAAACTGGAAATGAAGTTCTAAAACAAGCAAGAGAAGAAGCAATCAAACAAGGAATTGAACCTTGTATCTATTCTCATCCATTAGGCTTTGATGGCCATGCAGCAGGTCCTACGATTGGTTTGTGGGATCATCAAGATGGTGTTGAACATGAAGGAGATTATGTCATTCATGATCATACTTGTTATTCTTTAGAACTCAACGCAACGGTAGAATTTTTTGGGAAAAAGCAGATATTCAGTATGGAATCTGATATCATGATTCGAGATAACAAAAAATATTTCTTAGCTGGAAGGCAAACAAATTTTCATTTAGTGAAATAGGAGGAAAACAATGAAAGAAATCGTAACAAAGAATGCACCTGCCGCAATTGGACCATATGCGCAAGGCTATGTAACAAAAGACTTTGTCTTTACTTCAGGGCAATTAGGTGTTGATCCTACAACAGGCGAAGCGCCAGAGGGTATTGCAGCACAAGCTGAATGGTCTTGTAAGAATGTCAGTGCTATTTTAGAAGAAGCTGGAAGTGATGCAACAAAAGTGATTAAAACAACATGTTTTTTAGCTGATATGAATGATTTTGCGGCATTCAATGAAGTATACGCAAAATATTTCACAGGAAAACCTGCAAGAAGTTGTGTAGCTGTCAAAACATTACCTAAGGGTTTGTTGTGTGAAATTGAAGCTGTTGCAGAATTGTAAGCAAAATGAAATTTTATAAGTTACACTTTGGCAAAGGTGTAACTTGTTTTTGTTTTCACAACCTTTAAACTAAAAGTATGAAAAAGGAGTGTTTAATCAATGGCAAACAAAATTTCATTAAATCCTACATCTTATCATGGTGCAGGTGCAATCAATGAGATTGCAACAGAAATCAAAGGACATGGCTTCAAGAAAGCTTTTGTCGCAAGTGATCCAGATTTAGTTAAGTTCGGTGTTACAGGTAAGGTTACAGATATTTTAGATAAAGAAAATATTCCTTGGGAACTTTACAGCAATATCAAACCAAACCCAACAATTGAAAATGTTAAGACTGGTGTAGAAGCATTCAAAAACAGTGGTGCTGATGTCATCGTTGCGATTGGTGGAGGAAGTAGTATGGATACTTCTAAGGCAATTGGTATCATCATCACAAACCCAGAATTTGAAGATGTACGTTCATTAGAGGGTGTTGCGCCAACAAAGAATCCTTGTGTTCCAATCATCGCAGTTCCTACAACTGCAGGTACAGCTGCTGAAGTAACAATCAACTATGTTATTACAGATGTTGAAAAGAAGAGAAAATTCGTATGTGTTGATACACATGATATGCCAATTATAGCTGTGGTAGATCCAGAAATGATGTCTTCAATGCCTAAGGGATTAACAGCCGCAACAGGTATGGATGCATTAACACATGCAATCGAAGGCTATACAACAAAGGCTGCTTGGGAAATGACAGATATGTTCCATCTTGAAGCAATTCGTCTCATTTCTAAGTATCTAAGAAGTGCAGTGAATAATGAAAAAGAAGGTAGAGAAGGCATGGCTTTAGGCCAATACATCGCAGGTATGGGTTTCTCTAACGTTGGCCTTGGAATTGACCACGCAATGGCACATACATTAAGTGCTTACTATGACACACCACATGGTGTTGCTTGTGCATCATTACTTCCAATTTCTATGGAATTCAATAGAGACTATACTGGTGAAAAGTATAGAGAAATTGCTCGTGCAATGGGTGTTGAAGGTGTTGATTCTATGAGTCAAGAAGAATATAGAGATGCTGCTATTAATGCAGTTAAGAAACTTTCTAGTGATGTAGGTATCAATCCTAAGAATGAAAGAATTAAGGAAGAAGATCTTGAACAATTATCTATTGATGCATTGAATGATGCTTGCTATCCAGGAAATCCTAGAGAAGCAACAAAAGAACAAGTTCTTGAAATGTTCCGTCAATTAATCTTAACTTCCAATAATTTTGTCCCTCAAAAATAATAAAAGTATAAAATTTTGCATATTTGAGCGAGAAATCGCTCTTTTTTCTCCTTTTGGGTGTATAATTACATAGGGACTATAGTCCCTATGTAAAAGGAGGCTTTTATGTTCTTG
>CAVJMM010000003.1:0-62381 GCA_963650865.1 Eubacterium sp. AM49-13BH
CACTATGCATTTTCTGAATAATTTATTTATTTTGTGGATAACTCCTATTGACAAGTTTTTGTTTTATTGATTTTTCGGTGAATAGTAACAATCTTGTAGAACTTGATTGGTTTGTGCGTCACATCGAATTGCGTATACTCCATTTCTATCTTTTTCACTAATTAAAACTTGTTTACCATCAAAATAGATTCCTTGAACTTTATCTTTATAAAATGGAAAATAGTTGTTTCCTTTATGATATACACACCAATGTTGTGATATTGAAAAACGATTGATTGTTTGAAAGGATTCCGTATTAATTGATTCATCTAAACGTTTCATGACTTTTTTGTATGCATGCAAAGAAACAAAATACGCTACTACCCATAACAAGAAAAGCACTACAAAACTGCCAATCATTAATATCCCAATATAACTTGTGTAATCTAATGAAGGAACAATGAGCCAGACAACGACCATAATCATTGCCCACCAAAGTGTAATCCAACCAAACATTTCATTTCGAATATCTTTTTTGATTTTTTTTGTGATCATAAACTACCTTCTAAGAAAGTATCAATTTCTTTCAAAATACTTTCTTCTTGTTTTGTTACATCATACCATCGAACTGTCATTTGATGTTTAAACCATGTGTATTGTCTTTTTGCGAAGTTTCTAGAATTCTTTTGAATCATTTGTTTTACTTCTTCTTTTGTTTTATTTCCTTGGAAATAATCTTTCCATTCTTTGTATCCAATTCCTTCCATGCAAGTATCTGAAAATAAAACACCTTGTTCCAATAATGTTTTGATTTCTTGTTCTAAACCATCTTCAAACATTTTATCTACACGTTGATTGATTCTGTTATATAACAATTCTCTATCCATTGTGCATCCTATGATAAATGGATCATACAACAATTCATGTTTTTGTTCTTTTTCGATTTCACTTTGTGTTTTCCCAGTATTCTTTTGAATCGTCAAAGAACGAATGACACGTCTACGATTATTTAGATGAATCTTCGATGCTTGTGCAGGATCTGTTTCTTGTAACATGGCATATAATTGTTCGTTGGTATATTTATCTAACTCTGGATCATATGCTTCAGCTTCTTCCTTATTGAACGAATAGTCATACAAACAAGCTTTCAAATATAATCCTGTCCCTCCACAGATAATCATTGGTTTCTCACTTTTCTCAATCAATTCTCTTGCCATTGTTTGAAACATAGAAACGTTATAAGAGTCTTTTGGGGAAAGAATATCAATCAAATGATGTGGAACACCATCCATTTCTTCTTTGGTTACTTTCCCACTACCAATATCTAATCCTTTATAAACTTGAATAGAATCTCCAGAGATGATTTCTAAACCATATTTCTTTGCGATTTCAATCGAGAATGAAGTTTTTCCTACAGCCGTTGGTCCAGCAATTACGATCACTTTTTTCATCGTTTAAACTCCTTCATCAAATCTCTTTCATCTAAAACGATCAATACTGGTTTATGATCTACGCCAACAAATGGATCATCACATTTTGATAAAGATTCAATCAATTGATTCATTTCTTCTAATGTAAAATATTTTGTTTTCTTAATTAGATGAGATGTTGCGATTTGTGCTATTTTTTCTTGTTTTGTTTTTGTGAAGTGATTTGTTTCTTCATTATGAAAGGATTCAATTAAATCTTGAATGAATTGTTCTTCTTCTATTTTTTGACACCATGATGGTAAAGAACGAATAATCAAAGTGTCTTTTCCAAATGGTTCAAATGTTATATGAAAAGAAGCCAATGATTCATTGATTTCATCACATCTTTGTACAATATCATCACTTGTATGAATTGTGATTGGTAATAATAGATCCATCATTGTAGATTCTTGTTTCATCTTTTGGTAAATTTCATGATAAAGAATCTTTTTATTCGCAGCATATTGATCAACAATCGCTAATGCATGTTCCATTTCACATAAAATATATTGATTGTGATATTGGCCAATGACTTGCATCAAAGGAAATGGTTGTTTTTCTTCAACCTTTTCTTCTACAACTTCACTTTGTAAAGCTCTTAAGATCTTTGCATCTTCTTCTGCTTCCTTTTGAATCGAAAGTTGAATATCATCTGGTTGTTCGATTTCTTTCTTTTCATCTTTTGGACTTTCTTCTATGATTGGTTGTTCTTTTAACTCTTCGTCAAAAGATAATGGTTGATAATATTCCACAGCTGCTTCATGAACTTGAACAGTTGGTATGATGTCTTGTACATTCAATGCTTTATGAATTTCATCTTTAATCAATAATTCCAATTGTATTTCCTTTGATATACGAACTTCCCATTTAGAAGGATGTACGTTAACATCCAACAAATGCGGATCCATTTCAATAGATAATACACACATTGGATATCTTCCATTTGGAATCAATCCTTCATAACCATCTTGAATTGCTTTATAGATACGATATGTTCTTACCATTCTACCATTCAAGAAAACATGCATCATTTTATTAGAAGCTCTTGTGATATCTGGTTTTACTAAATATCCTGTTACGTGATAATCAAAATCCGAAAAATCTACTGCGATACAATTTTCACTTGCAGCTCGACCATATACATTAAATACAACTTCTAAAAGACTCCCTTGTCCGCTTGTTCGAAATGCATCTCTCCCATCATTGATAAAGTGAAACGCAATTTCAGGATGTGATAACGCAAATCTACTAATAACATCTTGAATCAAAGAAGATTCATAAGATGCTGAACGCATATGCTTTAAACGTGCAGGCGTATGGTAGAACAAACCTTCTACTGTTATTTCCGTTCCTTGATTACAAGGATAAGGTGAAGCACTTTGTTTTTGTCCATACGCAATAACAATTTTAGTATTATCAACACCATCACTTGTAACTAAAGTCACTTGGGAAACGGCCGCAATACTAGGTAACGCTTCTCCACGGAATCCTAATGTATGAATTGAGAAAAGATCGTTTTCTCCTTGAATCTTACTTGTTGCGTGTCGTTGAAATGCCATTTCAGCATCTTCACTACTCATACCACATCCATTATCTTGAATCGTGATTTTTGAGATGCCTCCTTCTTCAATAGAGATCGTGATAGAAGTGCTACCTGCATCGATTGCATTTTCAACAAGTTCTTTCACAACGCCCATTGGTCTTTCGACAACTTCTCCTGCCGCAATCATATTTGCGGTATGTGAATCTAATTGATGTATTTTTCCCATATTAAATATTGTACAATAAAAACATGCATTTAAAACAAGAATACAGATTTGAACAAATCATAAAAAAATCAAAATTTATTGCTTGCGCAAAACCAATTCAGAATGAAGAACAAGCACGTAACTACATCGAACAAATTCGAAAAGAATTCACTGATGCAACACATGTATGTACTGCTTATGTGTGCGGAGAAAATAACATGATCCAACGATCATCCGATAATAAAGAGCCTGCTGGTACTGCAGGTGTTCCAATGTTAGAAGCAATCTTAAATTCTGGAATTGAAAATGTTTGTATTTGTGTTGTGCGTTATTTTGGTGGCGTAAAGCTTGGCGCAGGTGGATTGATTCGTGCCTATTCTTCTAGCGCAGCAAATGTTTTAAAAGAAGCAGATAAAGTCATTACAGTTCCATTTCAACAATACTCGATTACTTATCCATATGATTTATCTGGTACTTTAGAAAATTGGTTGAGAAGAAATACAAACATTAAAGATTTTATGTATGATGAAGAAGTAACTTGTTTATTTGAAACAGACAAAGATTCAATTATTCAAGATATTCAAAATTTAACATCTGGTGCTATTACACCCACTTTTATTAAAGAGGTATTCAGAGAAAAGGAAATCGTATAAAATAGTTTTAGAAAAGAGGGTGAAATATATGAATTATATTGTTAGAGGAGATTCGGATTGTCCATTAGTTGAAATCAAATTACAAAATGGTGAAAAAGTCATGATTGAGCGTGGCTCCATGGCTTATATGTCACAAGTTGTGATTGAAGGAAAGATGAACGCTAAAACAAAAGGATTGGGTGGATTGTTAAGTGCACTTGGTAGAAGTTTAACTTCTGGAGAAAGTATGTTTATTACAGAAGCAACTGGTAGTGGTGATGATGCTTTATTAGGAATTGCTCCATCTGTTCCTGGAAAAATCGTTTGCTTACATGTAGATTCTACAAAACAATTCTATTTAAATAATGGTGCATTTGTTGCGTGTGACAAAGAAGTTTCTTATGAAATGAAATCACAATCTGTTGGTAAAGCATTGTTTGGTGGTACTGGTGGATTGTTTGTTATGCATACAAGTGGTACTGGTGATGTATTAGTAAATGCATTTGGTGATATTTTAGAAATCAAAGTTGATGAAAATCATCCTATTACCATTGATAATGAACATGTCGTAGCTTGGGAAGATTCTTTAAATTATGAATTAAAGATTGCTTCTGGAACATTTGGTTTTACAACAGGTGAAGGAATTGTAAATGAATTCCACGGAAATGGTACTGTTTATATCCAATCTAGAAACATTCATAATCTAGCAGATGCTCTAATTCCATTTATTCCAACAAGTTCTAGTAATTTTAACAGTTAACAAAAAGAAGAATGAAATCTATATAGATTTCGTTCTTCTTTCGTTTTTACATTCCTAATTCATCTGCAACTTTTTCTGCTTCTTCTAATACTTTCTCAAACTTATCTAAGGCAATATTGATTGGTTCTGGTGTTGTTAGATCTACACCGGCATGTTTGAGTTCATCTAATGGATACTGACTAGATCCCATAGATAAGAATTCCAAGTAATTCTTTACTGCATTTTCTTCATTGTTTAGAATCTTTTCAGAGATTGCACAAGCAGAAGAATATCCTGTAGCGTAAACATAAACATAGAATAAGTAATAGAAATGAGGAATTCTAGCCCATTCATACTTTACTTTATCATCTACGACCATATCTTCACCAAAATATTCATGAATGAGTTTTAGATAGTATGCACTTAAGGATTCTGGTGTTAAAGCTTCTCCTCTTTCATACATTGCGTGTGCTTCTTTTTCGAATTCCGCAAACATCGTTTGTCTATAAACAGTTCCTTTAAATCCTTCTAAGTATTGATTTAAAAGAGCTAATTTTTTAGATGGATCTTGTTCTTTCTTTAATAATTGATCAATCAATAGATTTTCATTAACAGTCGAAGCAACTTCCGCAACAAACATTGTATATTCACTATATTGGAATGGTTGTGTATGATTTGTTAACCATGTGTGTTGAGAATGTCCCATTTCATGCGCCAATGTGGATACTGATTCTAATGTACCAGTGAAATTCATTTTGATATATGGATTAGATTCATAGGTGCCAGAAGAGAACGCCCCACCTTCTTTTCCTTTGTTTGGATATACATCTACCCAACCATTATGAAATGCATCATTCACTCTTTCAACGTATTCTTTCCCTAAAGGCTTTACAGCATCTAATACCATTTGTTTCGCTTGATCATATGTATATTTTTCTGTAATGCCTTGTGTTAAAGGTGCATACAAATCATAGTAATGAACTTCATCTAACTTCAACAATCTTTTTCTTAAACGTACATAACGATACATAAGATCCATTCTGTTATGCACTGTTTCAATTAAATTGTCATATACACTTTCAGGAATATTATCATTCGACATTCTCATTTCTCTAGAAGAATGATAACCTCTTAGCTTTGCTTCTGTCGTGCAAGCTTTTACAGAACCTGAGAATACGGTCGCTAATGTATTGATATGATTTTTATAACCTTCATAGAAAGATTCAAATGCATTCTTTCTTAAAATAGGATCTGTACTATTTTGTAGAAGAATATAAGAAGATTCAGATACTTCATGTGGTTTTCCTTCACAATCTAATGCATCTTCAAACTTCATATCAGCATATAACAACGCTGTCATCGTTTGTTCTGGTGTATTAAATACTTCCCCAAAAGAAGCTAAGATTGCTTCTTCTTTACTAGATAGCATGTGTGGTTTAGAACGCAATAAATTCTTTAAATAAAATGCATAATCTTTTAAAGAAGCATCATTTACGATTGTGTTTAATTGTTCTTCTGTATTTGATAAGATTTCTGGTTCCGCAAAAGAAACGACCGTTGAGAAATTGACATATTGCGAATAAGCTTTCGCAAACATCGTTTGTGCCTTTGTATCTCTTGTATCTTCTACTTTGCGTAAAGAAGCATAACAAAATAAATTACTCATCTTTTTCGCAACTTCATTTTCTTCTTTTAAAAAAGAAAGAATTGTATTTGCGTTATTTAAAGTACCTTCATACTTTGATAGATTCTCAATTTTTTCTGTGATTCCTTCTAAAGCTTTTTCAAAATCTTCATCACTCTCAAATAGTGTGTTTAGATTCCACATATAAGTAGGATCCATATCTTTTCTTTCTTGTAAAACTTCACTCATGTTAACTCTCCTTCTTCACAAACATAATATCCATATCTGTACTATCACCATCTATTCCATCTACTGTTCCACTATCTGTATATTGCCAAATAGAGAATGTATACGGATATGTTGGATGATCCACATCGTATTGTGCTACCCAAGTATCAAATTCTTGCAGATATTCCAACAAAAAATATTCATCGAATAAATTTGTACTATTGTAATTCATTGTTTGATAGCCTGCGTTTTGAATGATATGTAAGAACGTCACAGCGTTTTGTGTCCAAACTTCTTGAGAAAGATCATCCACTCTTCCTTCTCCTTCCCCTGCTTGTTCGATATCAAAACAGACTGGCAAATCTATTGTATAACTTTTTATTTGTTGGAGTGTAAATTCCGCTTCTTCACGTGCTTCATCTACATTTGTAGCTTGTGAAAAGAAATAAACACCTACTTTGATTCCATATTTTTGACACGCTTGAATATTATAATCAAAGTAAGAATCTTTATGAATTTCACCTGTCTGCCATCCTCTATATCCAACTCTTAAATACGCAAAATCTATTCCTGCATTTTTAACTTTTTCCCAATCGATCCATTCTTGATGTGCAGATACATCAATTCCTTGTAGAGAAGTATACGTATCATCTTCATAAGACATGAGAGAACCATCTTTTGTCAGATTGTTCCAATTATATGTATTTTGAACTAGATTGGTTTCAATCATCGTTTCTTCTTGTTCTCTTCTTTTTTGATTCATCAAATGAAAAAAAGAAGAAAAACAAAATACGATCACACAAAGAATAACAACGAAAATCATCATATTCTTCTTATTTATTTTTCTTTTTCTTCTCTTTCTTCTTTTTGCCATATTAATGATTTTACACCTAGAATTGAATAATAGAAATTTTCAATTCTTAAGAATGCATATATCCAAAATATTTAATCTATTTTTCTTCTCTTGTATCTTTTAAATAATATACCTGATCAAATATATCTTTATATTGATTCATGTTATGTGCAACAAAAATGATTAACTTGTTGATATCTTTTAAATGGTTCATAAAACTATCAATCACAACATTGTTCATAAAGATTGAGATTCTTACAATCATAATACCGTTTCTTATCACTGCCATTAAAGGACTTATATAATTTTGGCAAAGCTCTGTAATATCATTAGCTTGCATGGAAATATATTCCGCAGAAGATAATTGATTATAATCTTCATAATCTTTTTCAATCACTGCATTAAAATAATCTTTATTGATTGTTTTTTCGAATTTCACTCTTCGATAATCTGCCATTCGATTTCCAAAATATGCTGAAAATAAATACAAAACAAAGAACACGAGTTAAAGAACAATTAATCCAATCATCTTTTGTGTTCCCTCTGTATAATGATCAACCAAATATCCTGGCAAATATAACATCACTGAAGTTGAAAGTGTTTCTAATAGATCACCTACGATTGTTAGAAATAGATACCACTTGATTTTTAATAAATACTTTTTCATATCCACTTCACCCCTTAATAACACCGTATATTATCTAAAAAAAAAGAAAACACATATCAACAATGATGTTCATATGTGCCTCATTTCATTATTCTTTTACTGCTTCTTTTTCTTGATTGATTTCTAATAGTTTATTTGTTAGTTGGTTTTCAATCTTTGCGAGTTCTTGTTCTGCTTGTGCTCTCTTTTCTCTACCATCTTTTTGAATTTGTTGAACTTCTTCTAATGTAGAAATCAATTGTTCATTTGTATGTTGTAGTGTTTCAAGATCAACAATGCCTCTTTCACTTTCTTTGGCAGTATCAACTGTAGCTTGATGCAATGTTTCCGCATTCTTTTTTAGAAGTGTATTTGTCATATCCGTAACTTCTCTTTGTGCTTCCATAGCTTCTTTAGAATGAGAAATACCTAAAGCTAATACGATTTGGTTCTTCCAAAGTGGAATTGTATTTACCAATGTAGATTGGATTTTTTCTGTCATCAATGTGTCATTGTTTTGAACCAAACGAATTTGTGGTGCCATTTGAATAGAAATCTGTCTTGTTAATTCAAGATCATAAAGTTTCTTTTCAAAGCGTACACATGCTTGTTCTAGATCATTTGCGGCTTGTGCATCTTCTGGTAGATTTGTTTCTTTTGCCTTAGCTACTAGCTTTGGTAATTCTGTTTCTCGAATTTCCTTTACTCTTTTTCTACCTGCAAGAATATACATTGTTAATTCTTTTGTGTTTTGTTGGTTTCTTGCGTAAAGTTCATCTAATAACGCAATATCTTTCAACAATGTGATTTGATGATCTTCCAACATGCTTGCGACTTTTTCAACATTCGCTTCAGCCTTATCATATTTCGCTTTGAACTTTGTTACGGAATCTTGCCCTTTATCAAATAAGTTCGCAAAGAAACCTTTCTTTTCATTATTGTCATTTGCGTCATATTCTTTTAGTTCAACAACCAAATCACTTAATAATGTTCCAACTTCACCAAGATCTTTTGTACGCACATTCGCTAAAGCAGTATCTGAAAAATCGGATACTTTCTTTTGTGCTGCAGAACCATATTGAAGAATTGTATTACTTTCTGTAATATCAATTTTAGATGCGAAATCATCTACTGTTTTTCTTTCTGTTTCAGATAGATTTGCTTCATCAATAGGATCTTTTTCTTCAACAACAGGTTCTTCCTTTTTTTCTTCTTCTTTTGTCGTTTCTTCTTCTGGATTTAATGTCAATGTAATTTCTTCTGCTTGTGCTTGTTTGTTTTCACTCATCGTCTTTCTCCTTATTATTTTCTTTCTTTTCAATTCTTAAACGAATGATATAGGAAATGATTTTTATTCCAATGAACAATCCTACAATTCCTATGAAATATTCAAAATATTTAACAAGTTGAATATGAGACGTATTTTTAAAGAAACCTGTAAATGTAAATTCAGTATCTTTTTGTTTATTTTCATTTGCAGTGTTATAAGTAGAAGTTACTTCTGCTTTTCCATCGTTATTTCTGCTCATCTCAGATACATAGGATGCGATTGCTTTATAAGATTTTAATTCTTTATTATTATATGTTAACGCTTGAGAACTAAGACTTAATATCTTTCCACCATTTTCATCATAATATTGAATCTGATATTTTCCATGTGTTTTAGATGATAGATCTAATAGTTCTTTTGCCAATGAAAGTGTTGTTACAACTGGATATAAATCATCATTACTAACAGGTGTGTAGTAATCATTCACTGCGTCAACATATACTTCTTCTACATGATTATAGTCTTGTCTATAGTCACTATAAGTATATTTTAAACCAGAGAAAAATAATTGATCATCTAAATTATTCTTTCTTGTAATCGTTGCATCATATTCACATAGTTTACGAATATCAGAACCTTTCAAGAATACAAGCATCAATGATTCTCCAGAACTACCATCACTTCCAATTCCATTTGGAACTACATTATATGCATCTTGTGCCGTAATACTATCTTTCGTAAATGTTCCTTTGATTTCTTTTTGTGATATGAGACCAATTGCTCTTTTCTTAACAGTTGGTTTCATACTTTGAATTTCTTCAATACGTTTTGTTACTTCAGTATCAGGAGTTGGTGTTGCTTCTTGTGCATCTTCTTGCCCATCTTCTGCTTGTTCATCCGTTGCTTCTTCACTTGTTTCATTTTCTAAAAGTGATTGGGCGGCTTTTAACATTTGTTTCTTTTTATCTTTCCAATCTTCATACCATTCTGTATACCAATCATCATATGCATAAGCATAAGCATCTGTTATTAGATCTGCGGTATTGTTATTCACAAGATCATTTGTAGAATGGTCAATTTCTGTAAAGTTATATGGATTATTCGCTAATGAATCATCAATTGATATATTATAAGCATCAAAGATTTGTGAATTAACATTGTTTTTATAATCGTTGATACGATTTCTCATATCTTCGTTTTCTTCAATATCTGTAGTAATTTCTACTAATTGATAGCCATCAATTGAATAAGAATCTTTTTGAATATCTAATACGCCTAAATACTGTCCATTCTTCCCACAAGAAACGATATTCACATCTTCTTCTTTTTCAATCTTTGTATTTGCGTTTGTATTGCACGATGCAATCACAGTATTGATACCATCCACTTTTTTGGCAATTGTATGCGCAAAATCATTTCCACCATGCGCAATCGCTACGATATAGTTTGCGCCTGCCTCTTTCAAAGAAGAAACGATATCTTTTGCGGTATCCACAGCATCATTCAAAGAAATATCACTTGTGATTTCTTTTGTATCATTGATAACAGAAAATACACCAATCTGAATTCCATTCTTTTCAATCATTTTATAAGAAGCTGCACCTTTTGAAGAGAGTGCATTCTTTAATGATTTACTAGATTCTGAATCACTATAAGATAAATTGCCTGTTAATAAAGTAGCAGTGTTTTCAGAAGCATTGATCATATCTGATAAAGATTGTGTTCCAAAAGTAAATTCTTCATCACCTAAGGCAATCGCATCATAACCAATAGAAGATAATAAAGTTAAATCTGGTGCATTTGTTGCGTTCAATGAGCTAAATGCGGTGCCTGTAGAAAAGTTACCACCATCAATAACAATCGTATCATCTGTACGATTCATACCAATGACATTCGCAAGACGTGCATATCCACCAACTTCTTTCGTTTCTTCACCATCTACAACTTTACTAGATAAAACATGATCTTGTAGATCACTTGTAAAAAGAATACGAAAATAATTACTTTCAATTAGATTTTCTTCTGTTGTTTCTCCACCATTATCTTCATCACCTTCCGCATATAACAAAGAAACATTCATACTAGAGAATGTTAATAATGTCGATAAAAAAAGTGGAATAAATTTCTTCATACGTAAACCCTCAACTGTAAGCATTATATCATTAACACTTATTCTCATATACAAAAAAGAGATATTTGCATACCTCTTTATGACAGTTGTTTCTGTATTTCCTTTATTTCTGATTCAGTTAATCCTGTACAGTCGATAATATCACCGATAGACATATTCTTAGAAAATAATTTCCTACAAAATCCAGCCACATCCGCTTTCTTTTGCGCTTCTGCTTCAAGCTTTCATTCATATCTGATCACTTCTTCTAGTGTCATAAAATCATCTCGTGTTATTTTGTTAAGTCAAAATCTTCTAATTTCAAGATTGTCATTTCTTTTGTATCCGTTGTATCAATAACTCTCTCTGCTTGTTTTAAGATAGCATCTTCAATCATATTTCGTGCAAGTCTACCATTGCCTGCTTCTTCCGCTTTTGTTGCTTGTACTTGATTAAAATATGTAATCAATGTATCTTTTGCGTCTTCTTCGATTTCATAGCCTTTTGATTTCGCTTGGATACATGCAATCTGATAGAGCTGATCTCCTGTGTAATCTTCAAAATTGATAATATTTGGGAATCTAGATTTCAAACCTGAATTAGATTCTAAGAATGTTGCCATTTCTTTTTTGTATCCCGCAAGAACAACTATTAAATTATCACGATTATCTTCCATCGCTTTGACCAATGTATCAATTGCTTCTAAACCAAAAGAATCATCTTTTCCTCGATACAAAGAATATGCTTCATCAATAAATAAAACACCACCTAAAGCACTTTTGATGACTGACATTGTTAATGGAGCAGTTTGTCCAACGTATTGTGCGACTAGATCTGCTCTTGTCACTTCAACAAGTTGTCCTTCCGAAAGCACACCGATTGCCTTTAAATATCTGGAAAGCAATCTCGCAATCGTAGTTTTTCCTGTTCCTGGATTCCCAGTGAAGATCATATGCATGGAAACAGATGCCGTTTTCATGCCTTGTTGTTTTCTCTTTTCTTGTAATGCGATATGTGCCTGCAAAGAACGAATATATTTTTTTACAGTATCTAAGCCAACAATTTCATCCAATTCTTTATTCACTGCTTCTATTTCTTCTGCAGAATTCTTTTCTCTTGATAACTGCATCTGCTTATCTTGATAGAATGCATATGGAACATTGTCTTTTACTGTCATTGTAATATCTTCATTTGAGCCTAAGTTTTCATTTAAAACAAATGCAGATAAAGACACATAAAAATCATAGAAAATAGAACGAATGGAATCTCCACCTAATGTCTTATCAAAGTGTGTATGTACCCAACTACGAATACTTTCATCCACTTGAATTGTGATATGTAATTGTTTTTTACATTTTTCTTCTAAAGTACTTACTTGTTGAATAATGATAGAACTAACAGATGCATCATCTAATGTTTCAAATTCTATATCATCCATGACATGATACATAAAATCAGCACCAAATGCATCTTGTACAGAAGATACTTTTCCACTTGTAATAAAGAATAAGTATTTTCCGTTAATTGTTAAAGAATCAATCGAATCTTGTACAAGACCTGTTTGTGCTTCTACTAAAGCTCCTTTTGAAACAACATATCTTTTATTTAATAATACTTTTCCATCTACTGCTAAAGATTGAATCATTCTTAAAAATGAGGCAAAACAAGATTCAAACTTCTCAAAACAAATGACAGAACTTTCATTATTCAAAGCTTCATATAAATCTAATAAGAATATTTGTTCTTGTGAAGCTGAAGTATAACGTGATAAATCCATTGTATATACTTCACTGGATTGAAATATTTTTTTCTCACTTAATTCTTTTGTGATTTCTGAAATGGCAGCGTGTTTTCCAGAACCATGTGGACCATGAACCAAAACAACATTTTTGATGCCATTTTCATTATCTCCCATCACAAAAGGTCTTCTAAAGGCAACACATAATTTTTTTACAGCGTTATCTTGTCCTAGAATTTTTTGTTGCGTATTGGATTCAATTTCTTGAAATACTTTTGCGTTATCAAAGTCTTTGATTGTTTCTTTAACACCATAGTCTTTTTGAATCTCTTCTTCTAATGCATTGATATCAATATCTGTTTGATCTGATTCTGTAATCTTTTCATGCATTTGATTTAATTCATTTTTTTGTTTATTGAGAATACGACTTAATTCCTGCATTGCTTTATCTGCAGACTTTAAGATATTTTCTGTTGTTGATGATGGATTAGATTCTTTTGGTGTATCTAATGTTAGATTGATTTCTTCAGTTATATCATTTGTTCTTTTCTTGGAAAACACTTCATTCCAAAGACGGTTCTTTTCATCATTTTTATCTGTCATGATTATTACCCATTTGTAGATTTCATTGTACCTTCATCTGTTAAGCCATCTTTTTTTAGAACTGCTTCTAAAGTTGAGATATCAGCAGATAGATTAATAAAGTCTTCATCTGTCATAGAAGAAATAATCTTCTCCATCGCATCATTAATTAAATGAATTGTTTTTGTGAGTTTTTCTTTTGTTTCTTCATAAGCAGAATCTGTTTTTGCGTATTGTAGATTACGATATTGTTTTAAGATCTTCGTTAAAATTGGAAGATAATATTCATAGAGTTTCTTTAACTTGTCTTTTGAGTTTGGAAATTTTTCTTCTAATGTTTGAATTTGTTTTAATAGTGAACAAGTTTCATATAAACCATTTGAGATTTCTTCATCTGGAATATCATCATTTAATGCATTGATTTCATCAATGAAAGTTTGAGATGTCTTAGATGATGACTTTGGTTTCTCTTGTTGTTTTGGTTGTGGATTTTCTACAACTTCCGCATCAATCACTTCATCATGAATTGGAGCATTTGAAACAAGTCTTAATAGATCATTAATAATTGCTTGATAGGATTCTGGATATCTTCTGTGATAATCATTAAAAGAACAAATATAAGCATTATTACGATAAACATCTAAAGAAGATAAAGAAGCATATTGTTCATCTCTCAAACGTAATTCAACATTATCTACGACATTAACACTTTTTCTTGTCTTAAAATACTTTCGTAGATAAACATTGATTTTAGCGATCTTACTAGATTCCGTTTCACTTCTTTGATAGTTTCCATTTCTTTTATAAGTTGAAAATTGTTGGAATGGTTGACTTGATTCACCTTTTTTATATGCAGAAACAGAAGCCAATGCGATGCCTACTACTACCGCGATAATTAAAAATAATGGTAATAAAACACTCATTCCACCACCTAAAATAATAAATAAAACGATCCAGATCCACCAACTGTTATTTCCTCTTCTCATAAAGATGTAAAGCTCCTTTCGAGTAGTTTCCATTATAGCATATCCCCTACCACAAAAAGTTAATTTTACTGTACCTCTTTTGGTACAGTAAAAAGATCAATTTCATTGTAAAATATATCCATGAAAACAATTATCGCAAGCATGGATCAAAAAGATGCAATTATGAGAGATCTTGCATCTAAAAATGATGGCATATTAAAAGACATACAAGTTCAATCTCTCAATACGTTGTTGAAAGAAGAAAAAGAGGATTCGATTGTTTTATCATTGCAGTTATCTTCTTTATTAAAGGAAAAGAAAGAACAATTTCCTATCTATCAAGCGATGTTCTCTTATCCTGCATTTATTACAGAAATTTTATCTTTCACAAAAGAATGTATTCTTTATGGCATTGATTCTAATGAATTACCAGAAACAAACGCAAATGAAAAAGAATTAAAACAAATCATTCAGATTGCTTTGAATTTGGATCTAGCAGAAAAGAAAAACATTCAAAAGAAAGAAGAAGTATTACAAAACCTTGATGTAGAAAATATAACAATACATTATCAATATATCCGTGATATGTATCATGCTTCTATTTATCAAGATCTAAAAAAGAAATGTGATTCTATTTCTTATCCAACCAATCAACCTGAGGTATCCATTCATTATGCCTTAAACGCAAGAAGTGAAGCAGAAGCAATTGCGCAAGATATTTGTAAGCATAATCAACCATGTAATGTGATTCTTTCATCTTCTAAATCAATCTCTTTATATGAATCTGTTTTTCAAAGATACAACATTCCTTTTTCATCTTTACGTACTTCTAAAGAATTACATTTACCAAAAGTTTTTAAAACTTTGATCGTTTTAGGAATCAAAAAAGATAGAAATGCATTATTAGATGCATTCAAACAAAATGCTTTTGAAAAACCAATTGATGCCGAAAGTTATGCATTCTTTCGGCAAACATTAGTGGATATTTCTATGCCTGATAATATTCCTGAAGATATTTCCTATGATATCTTTCATCGAGAAACAAAACAATTTCAAGAAAAATATCAGAAAGCAAAAAATTATTATGATTGTATTTCTGAAGATTTATATTCTTTGGTGAATTATAAAGACGCAAAAGAATTAATTTATCATGCATTTCAAATCTTACAAAAATCACCATATCTCAAACAAAAAGCAGAATTAACAGCTGGCATTCAAATGCGCACAACGATTATCGATTGTATTCCTTTGATTCATACGTTAGATGACGTTTTATTCTTAGCTAGAGCACTTGAAAATGGTAGAGTTGATGAACAAGTTTTAACTTCTGATTTCTGTATTATTACAGATCTAACACATCCAATCAATCCGAGAAAGATTACTTATGTTGCTTCTGTTAGTGGTTCGAACTATCCAGGTGTTCCAAAATGCACAGGATTATTTGATGAAAGTTATTTAGAAAAAGTTGAAAAGTTTCCTCATCAAGATCAAAGATATACAATGTACATGCAACAATTATCTTGGATTGAAAATAGTGCTACAGAACAATTAATCTATTCGTATTTCACAAATGATTATCAAGGTCATGATATTCAATTATCTTTTGATATTGAAAATAAATATCCAATAGCACAAACCAAATGGGAACTCTATTCTTTAGAACCAGAAAAGAAAAAAGAACATATTTTAGATCCAAGTCTTGCGAAAAAACTATTCTTTAAAGATGGAAAAATCACTGGATCTATCTCAACGATTGAACGTTATTTCTTATGTCCTTATTCGTATTTCATTCAATCTGGATTAAAGATTCATCAAGAAGATGATCCTTCGATTGATGCGGCAAGTGTAGGTTCTATCCAACATAAAATATTTGAATCTAGTGTTCATGACTATTCTAAGAAATATGCTGAAATCAATGAAGAACAAATCCGTTCTTATTTAGAACCATCTTTTGAATTATTAGATATATTACATCCAACAAATACATCATTTAATAGAATCACAAAAGAAAGAATCATACAGGGTGTTTTGTTATCTTGTGCATTTCTAAAAGATTTTGAAAATAATAATTCTTTTACACCAGATCAAGTAGAATTTAAGTTTAGTGAAGATATCACAGAACATGTACATTTAGTTGGAATCATTGATCGTATCGATTCTTATCGCAATGAAATGTTAAGAATCATTGATTTCAAATCTTCTTCTAGAACATTGAGTGAAACAAAAGTAAAATCAGGTGTACAACTACAATTATTATCCTATTTAATCATCGCAAAACGCTTGTTCCAAAAAACACCTGCAGGTGCTTACTACTTTTCCTTAAAAGAAGAAGCTTATTCTGTCGAAGCTAAAAAAGTAAGCAAAAAAGAAATGATAGAAACTGATTGGAGTGAAGAAGCAGAACAAATTCGTACAAATGCAGAAAGAAAGTTAAGTGGTTGGACATTTACCGATCGCACAACAGAATTAGATGAATCAGGAAATCATATTGCATCCTTAAATCGTCAAAAGAATTATGATGATATCGAACAATGGGTCTTAACAATCTATGACTATTTTTATGAACATGTTTCCAATGGTGAAATTGATTTAGATCCAGAAGAAAATGCTTGTTTGTACTGCAATTTCAAAAGTATTTGTAGATTCCATGGGCAAAAGCACAAAAGTAAATCAATTATAGAGGAGGAATAAAATGCCAATACAGCTCGATGAACAACAATATCAAGCAGTCAATGCTTTAGATAAAAATATATTAGTTTCTGCCTCAGCTGGTGCTGGTAAAACAGGTGTTCTTGTTCAAAGATTGAAGAAACGTGTTGTACAAGATCACGTACGTGTATCTCGAATTCTCGCAATGACTTTTACAGCTGCTGCTGCCTCTGAAATGAAGAAACGTTTAGCTTCTGAATTACATCAAGCATTCTTACAAGAAACAGATGAAAAAGAAAAGCAATGGTTAACACAACAATTGATTGAATTAGAAGCTTCTAATATTACAACAATTGATTCCTATTGTCTAACAATCATCAAAAAATATTATTCCATCATTGGTCTAGATCCTGCAACTGCACAAAACATTCTATCGCAGGGTAGTGTTACACTTTATAAACAAGCTGCTTATCAAACTGCATTAGAAGAACTTATTGATCAAAATGAACAAAAAGCTTATCAATTGTTAAGTTATTTTTCTGCACGTGCAGAAGATTATGCATCATTAGAAATCATTGTACATACCATCAATCAACACGCACAAAGTATGATTGATCCTGATTTATGGTATGACCAAGCAAAAAATTCTTACGAAAAGATTCAAAGATTATCTGATTTACCAGATATTACATTAGACTGTTTTTATTCTAGAATTCAATTAAAGCTAGAACTTTTATTATCTTGTTCTAAACAAATGAGAACGTTTGGTGAAGGTGATACAAAAGTTGATTATGATTTAATTCAACAAAGAGAGAATTGTATTCATAATTGTATCAACGCAATCCAGAATCACAATTATGGTATGTATTCGAATTCTTTAGAAACTTTAGCACTTTCTATTACAAAACCAGGTTCTAAAGAAAACGCATCTTATAAAGCTGCTAGAAAGAAACAAGAAGATGGTATCAAAGCACTTCTTGCAGAAAACTATGATGAAAAACAATTGATTGCAGACCATAATGATTTAACAGATTTAACAGAGACTTTGATTGAATTATGTAAAAGAACTTGGGAACTTTTTATCTCTGAAAAACAAGAAGACGCTGTGATGGATTTCTCAGATATGGAGCGTTATGCTTTCAATATTCTATGTGCGAATCAAAATACAGTCGCTCATATTCTTCAAGATGCATTTGATGAAATCATGGTTGATGAATTCCAAGATACTTCAGATTTACAAAACGCAATTATTGATATGATTTCCAATGGACATAACGTATTTCGTGTTGGTGATGTTAAACAATCCATCTATCGTTTTAGACAAGCAAAACCATCTTTGATGAGAAATCTCATGCAGGATGAAGATACGATTCAAATTACATTACGTCATAACTTTCGTTCTATGAATTCTATCGTTGAATTTTCAAATCATTTATTTCAAAGAATTATGAATGTAGATGGTTGTAAAGATTCTTATTCAGAATTGGATACTGTTTCTGTTGGATCAACAAGACAACAAGAAGATATTATTCCGGTGGAATTTGCGTTGATTCATTTAGGTGAAAAAATTGATGATGAAGAATTTAGTGGAAAAGAACAAAAAGCATATTGGATTACCAAAAAGATTCTTACAATGAAGAAGGAAGATTCTTCTTTAAAGTTTAAAGATTTCTGTATTCTTGTTAGATCACATGCGGATAAGGCAATCATTCGTGATGCATTTGATCAATATAACATTCCTTATATGATTGATGCACGTGAAGGTTTTTATCAATCAGAATTATGTCAAACGATATTAGCCATGATTCGTGCTATCAAAAATCCAAAAGATGAAATTTCATTGATTTCTGTTCTTGTTTCTCATTATTTTGATTTCACTGATAATGATTTAGCACGCTTAAAAATACAATATGGAACAATTTATGATGGTATTTGTATCAAACATAAAGAGATTCTAGATGAATTCAAAGAACTAAGACAGATTGCAGAATATGAAGGCGTACTCAACTTTTTAACAAAAGTTAGTATTTCACATGATTTCTACAATCGATTAAATGACGCTCAAAAGGCAAACTTTGATTATTTATTTGAAATGGTTTCAAATAGTAAAGTTACTTCTTTACAAGATTTCTTAGAAGTCATGGAAGCAAGTGAAGATGAGAAATCATCGGAAGCAGTTTCGAAAGGAAAAGATGATGATGTAGTAACCGTTACTACAATTCACCAATCCAAAGGTTTACAATACGCAAATGTATTTTTATGGAGTACTTCTGAAAATCGTTTTCGAGATACTTCAAGTGCTGTCATGATTGATGATGTATTGAAACTAGGAATTACACATCTTACAATGCCAAATCGTGTCAAACGTCCTACGATTCAAAGAATGGCTGTGGAATATCATTCAAATCTAGAAGATATTGAAGAATTCATTCGTCTTTTATATGTTGCGATCACCCGTGCAGAAAAAAGATTATTTATTGTTGATGCAACAAAAAAAGATCTTGTAGAACAAGATGTTGATTTATCGTTGTTAAGCCAAAGAAATGGTATGACAGGTTTAATTATCAATGCGATGTTCAATGACCCATGCTTTAAAATGGTAGATATTGAAGAGATGGATGTTGAAAAGTATAAAATCATTTCAAAAAACTACGTTTCTAAACTACCACAATTAAAAGTACAACCACAGCTACTATCAGATTTATATACACCATCATCAACTGAAGTAAAACAATTACCAGGATTAGATGCAACAAGTAAACAATCTGGAACAAACTATGGTACTAAGATGCATGAAACAATGGAAGCATTACCAAATAGACCATGGACAATTGATGATTTGAATTCCTTTGATTTAACAAAATCCGACAAAGATAAAATCTTACATTTTTCTAATAGTGATATATATCAAAAAGCATTATCCATGCAGATATACAAAGAGTTTCCTTTCTATGTTGATCAAAACAATGAACGTATTACAGGAACTATGGATTTTGTCGCAATCTCAGATTCTGAAATTATTCTGATTGACTATAAAACAGATAACACAACAAATGAAGAAATCAAGAATCGTTATGAACCACAATTAAACACATACAAAAAAGCATTGCAGATCATGTATCCTAATACTACAATCACTGCATATGCCTATTCATTCCATAACGAATCATTCATAGAGATCTAAGAGTCATTCTTAGATCTCTATTTCTTTTCTACGCACAATGATAAAGACAAAAACAAAATTGTAAATGGTAATTCTTCACCATAGATAGAAACTGTAGAACTAAATTTTATGAAGAAGAATATTACAAAAAAGATGGAGAATATCAATGGATAAACATTAAAATGAATTTCTTTTCCTTTACTACGGAACATCGCAATCATGAATCGCAACCAGACTGTAATCCATAACGCAATAATCAAAGCAGGAGGAATTTTAGCTATCAATTTCGTGTAATATTTCGCGTCAATAAATTCATAATACTTATAGAAATATGGTTCCATAACATAAGCACCAAACATAATCATGATTGGAGATACGATTACACCAAGTAATTTTCTTTTATCAAGATTTTTCATGTTATTGTCCTCCGTTTTTATAAACTGCAATTCTATTTATATACTATCTTTTCTCATGCATTTTTCAAGTAGTATATTTGTTTAACAGTTTCCCAAAATAATTCCAATTATTCTAAAATTCACATGATACATCCAAACCCATTAAAAATACCCCTTATTCACTAAGAGGTATTTATTTTATGCTTGTTCTGAAATTAGATTTGTTGCCATTTCTTCATATTGTCTTGTATAAAGATCATAGTAGTAACCATGTTGTTTCATGAGTTCGCTATGTTTACCTCTTTCTATGATCTTTCCATCTTTAACAACTAAAATAACATCTGCATCAACAATGGTAGAAAGTCTATGTGCAATCACAAATGATGTTCTACCTTTGATGACTGTAAATATCGCATCTTGAATGGCTTTTTCTGTAAGTGTATCAATAGAAGCTGTTGCTTCATCTAATACTAAGATTCTTGGATCTGATAAAATTGCACGTGCAAATGAGATCAATTGTTTTTCACCAGTGGATAATAAATCTCCACCTTCACCAACTTGTGAATCCAATCCTTTATCCATCTTCGCAATCACAAATTCAGCATTTACAAGTTTCAAGGCTTTCCAAATATCTTCATCAGATGCATTTGGATTTCCATACTTCAAATTATCACGAATCGAGCCTGAGAATAAATGTGGTGTTTGAAGCACATACCCAATATTTGAATGCAACCATAATTGTGATCTTTCTCTTGCATCTTTTCCATCAATGAGAACTTGTCCTTCTGTTGGTTCAAAGAATCTACATACTAAATTAACAAGTGTAGATTTACCTGCACCTGTTTCACCTACAATTGCGACATTGGTTCCTTGTGGTACAACTAAGTTGAAGTGTTCTAATACCATCTCATTTCCATCTGGATATTTGAAAGAAACATCTTTGAATTCAACATCTCCATATAATGGTTCCCAATTTTCTTTTTTTGGATGGAATGTATCACCATACTTTTCAATGACTTCTTTACGATCCGCAACATCTGATTCTGTTTCTAATAGTGTTGTTAATCTTTCAATATTTACTTGTATCGCAATCAATCTAGAAATGGAACCTACAATGTTCTGAATTGGTTCTAACATATTTAATGCATATGTCATAAATACAGATAATGTACCGATGAGTATCACACCTTCTTGATTGATCTTACCACCTTTCCATAAAACAATGGCTAATGTAATAGAAGATAACATTGTTACTAAAGAAGTAAAAGCGGCAGAAAAAATACCCGCTCTTACAGAAGTATTTTCCATATCTTGTGTATCTCTATCAAAATCAGAATTGATTTTATTTTCTACAACTAAAGTTTTAATGGATTTCGCACCTGTAATACCTTCATTGAAATTCGAAGTAATTTTTGAATTGATTTCTCTAATCTTTCTATTTAATACAATGAGTTCTTTTTGAAAGAAAGCTATC
The DNA here is from genome assembly GCA_963650865.1 of Eubacterium sp. AM49-13BH. Lineage (GTDB taxonomy): Bacteria > Bacillota_I > Bacilli_A > Erysipelotrichales > Erysipelotrichaceae > Bulleidia. The sequence goes on from CAVJMM010000003.1 coordinate 22,265, forward strand.
ACGATTACCGCAATTGGAATAATCATCATAATATAGAGAGCTAATCGAATATTGATAAGTGCCATATTCAAAACAATAAATATCAAATAAGAACCATTCCATACAATATCCATCATATCCCAAGATACAAGTTGTCCAATTCTACCTGTATCACTCATAACTCTAGCGTGAACATATCCAACATTGTTTTGGTTGAAATAAGAAAATGATAATTCTTGTAGATGATTAAAAGATGCATTTCTTAAATCTCTATTAACATTCATTTCTATTTTTCCCGCAAATGATGTACTAATATAGTTCATGATAACAAATAAAACTAATATGACTAAATACGCAATGATAAATGGAATCAATGTATCTGTTGTTTTTAATGCGACAAAATGATTCAAAGCATATTGGTTAAATAGTGGATAAATAGAATCTATCAATGAAGATAGTGCACCAATGACGATCATTGTAATGATGATCTTACGATATGGTTTCATGAATGGAAGAAGTTTTGGAATTCCAAAATATTTTAATTTTACATTCTGATTCTCTTTCATTGTAAAACCTCCGAAGAACTACGACTTTGTAAATCATAGATCTTTTTATAGATACCATCTTGTTGGATAAGTTGGTCATGTGTGCCTCTTTCAATGATCTTTCCATTATCCATCACAAGAATTAAATCTGCATTCATCAATGTTGTAATTCTTTGTGCAATTAAAATAACTGTTGAATCACCTACGTTTTCTTTTAATGCACTACGTATCTTTGCGTCTGTTTCAGCATCTACTGCACTCAATGAATCATCAAACACCATAATTGGTGGTTTTGAAATCAACATTTGCGCAATGGCTGTTCTTTGTTTTTGACCACCAGATAAAGTAACGCCTCTTTCCCCAACATAAGTTTGATAACCTTCTTGGAAATGTTCAATGGCATGATCTAAAGAAGCAACTTTCGCTGCTAATCGAACCTTTTCTTGATCCATATCTGGTAAAGCAATCGCAATATTTTCTTCAAGTGTTCTTGAGAATAAGTAAGGTTCTTGTAGTACCATACCAATGTTTTTTCTTAAGCACTCAGATTTGATATCTTTGATATCAACACCACCAATGGTGATTGAACCTTCACCATCTTTTAACTCGTATAATCGATCCAATAAATACATTAATGTACTTTTACCTGAACCAGTTCCGCCTAATATACCAACGGTTGTTCCTGCTTTCACTTCAAACGAAATATTTTCTAATATTTCTGATGTTCCATTTTCATATTGAAAAGAAACGTGATCAAACACAATATCTTGATGCATATCAATATCTTTTGCGTCTTCCTTATCATGTTCTTCTTCACTGTTCATGATATACATCAAACGATCAATCGAGATTCCAGCTTTGGATAAATTCGCAATGACTCTACCTAACATACGAATAGGCCACATTAACATGCTTGCATAGGAATTGAAGGCAATATAATCACCAGCACTCATTTCTCCATTGACTGTTAAAACTGCACCATAGGCTAATACACACATGATTTGTAAGTAAGAAAATAAATCCGCACTAGACCAGAAAGCAGCTAATAAATTCATTAAATGCACCCACATTGATGTATAGTATTCGTTTTGTTTTTCAAATCTTTCTCTTTCGTAAGACTCTCTTCCAAAAGCACGTACAACGCGAACACCTGTTAAGTTTTCTTGAGCGATAGAAGATAATTTACCTTCTTCAATATCTACTTTCTCAAAGGATTCTCCAATCCCTTTATGAAAGAAAACAGAATATCCAATAATAATTGGAATGAAGATTGCGGCAACGAATGTTAATTTTACGTTGATTGAAAACATGAAATACATCGCTAATACAATCAATATAATAAAACGAAATAAAAGTGTTAATTGTTCGGATAAAAAGATTTTGATTTGTTCAACATCTGATGTACATCTTTGAATGATATCTCCTGTTTGATTTTCTGAATGCCATGAAAATGGTAGATGTAAAATATGATCAAACAATTCATTACGCATTGTATGTACTAATTTTTCTGCACCTTTTGTATTACATAAATTAAACAAAAATCTACATACTGCACCAATCAAAGAAACACAAATTACACATAAAGCGATCACACCTAAATGATTCTTTAACCATGCATTTCCACCTAAATCTTTAATGATATGATCAATGAATGTTGGTAATGCTGTTGTAGAATCTGATAATACAGAATCTACTGTATAAGATATGATCTTTGGATTGATCATATCCAGTAAAGATACCAAGCATGCAAAGATGATTGCGCCAATAAAATATCTTTTTGAACCATTCAGAAAAAATAGAACTAATTCTGTTTTAGATTCAAATTTCTTCTTTGACATAAAACCCCCTTTCAAAGATTATATCATTTCTAATTTGATATAACCTTCTTCTTTTAATTGTTCATATGTTTCTTCATTTCCTACAACACAAATACAAGCTTGTTCCATTGCTTTCTTCAATATAGAAGCATATTTTCCTAAAGTATCTGCTTTTGTAGAAATGATTTTTTCACGATTCCTTTTTCTATCTTCATACGTAATCCCTGTAAAGTAGAATCGATCTGCAACACGAATCTTTCCTAAGGAAGATAACAATGGTTCACTTGATGCAATCGTACCAATAATCATCTGTGTGAGATCTTCATTACTTGTATTCATTTGTTCGACTCTTTGATAGATAATTTGGTATGCGTTTAATGCATTTTTTACATCTGGATCACGATAGGAATAAGCCCCAATATTTCCATTAGCATTGACCGCAAATCCAGTGCCATACGCTCCACCTTTTACACGTACTTCATTCCATAAATAATCATAAGTCAGTAAATGAGAGAGCACATTTAATACAGGTGAATATTTTTCTCCTATCACTTCAATATTTTGATTGATTGCACTATAAGATACACCACCAGGGATTTGAATAAATTCTTTCTTTTCTTTTAAGAATGGATAATGTACTTTCGCTTTGATTGCTTCAACTGTATTTAATTCACTAATGAATTCTTGAACAACATCTAAATTCTCATTTCCTGTAATAGATGCTGTACAACGATCTTTTGAAAACAAGATTTCTTGAAATAACAAACAATCATTGATAAATGCATCTACTTTTGATTCATAATTCTTTTCTAAATCTTTATCAAAGATTCCAGATGCATATCCGCCAACATATTCACGGAATACACCTTCTGCACTATTATGTGCTGCACATCTTCTCATCGCATAACTTTGACCAGAAGAACTTAAACTTTGTCTAAAGGAATCATTTTCTTGTTTTAGAATTGGTAATATTTTATCTGCATCAAAAATCGTTTCTTGCGCTACTTCTAAAATCAATGCGATCGCTTGTTTTGTGTTTTGTTTTAAACAAGATGCACTTGCGACAAGTAATGGCAAACAAGATTCATGTTCATGAGATTTTGAATAAGAATCTAATCCAAATGATAATCCACCTAAGTCTTTTCGTATTGCACTTTGAAGTTGTTCAACTGTTTTTTGTTTTGTTGGTAAATTTGTTAGTAGAGATACAAACAAACCTAAAGCTGGTAAATGGTCTACTGTAACACCCGCAAGATTGAAATAGAAATTCATATAGACGATTCCTGTATCTTCTTGTGGATGAACAATGATATCTACACCGCTTTCATGAACGACTTCATATGGATATTCAATTGGTTCATTTGAAATATCTTGTAATGTTAGTTTTGGTAATGAATTGATTTGTTCAGCTGTATCTGGTGTAGCTTGCCAAGCATCTAGTTTTTGATTGATATCAATATACTTTTGAATATCTTCTTTCCAAGATTCTTTTGCCTTGGATAGTTTCTCTTGTTCATGTTGGATTCTTTGTTCACCTAGTTTTACAGAAGGTACCGCAATTAAAGTAGAGACGTGATCGGATAAAAAGAATTCTTTCATCAATTCTTCAAAATAACCTTCTTCTACTTTTTTACGAAGTTCTTCAAAAACAGAACCTAAAGAAAATCCTTGTGTGATATCTCCATCATACAACCATGTTTCTAATGCTCTTTGTGCAAACATGACACCTGCTGGTTCATGTTTTTCACGATATCTAAATTCCATTTGATTCAATGTCGCTAAGATTGCTTCATGATCCAAACCATTTTCTAACATCTTTTCAACGCATTCCTTGATAGCATGCATGATTGCATCATACTTCTCTTCATCTGTATTACGAATACACATGACAATCCAAGGTTGTTGAATGCCATCATAGATATCCAATTCAACATCTTCCCCAAGATTGTTGTCAATAATTGCTTTCTTTAATTCAGATTCATTCGATGAAACTAATACTGTAGACAATGCACCCCATGCAATATTCTTCACTGGTTGATCAAATGAAGATACAACTCTAGCTAATGCAATCTGTGTACGATGTTCTTCACTTTCTTCACTGGATAATTCATACATCACTTTATGATGTTGTGCATCTTTTTCTACTTGGAATGGTATATCAAAGTTCATATCTTCTTTCTCATATTGAGAGAAATATTCTTCATCGATAAACTTTGTTACTTCTTCAATATCAATGCTTCCATCTAACCAAACTCTTGCGTTACTTGGATGATAAAACTTTTGATGTGTTTCGATAAATTTCTCATAAGAAAGATCTGTAATATATTCAGGATCTCCACCAGAAACAAATTGATAACAGTTATCTGGAAATAACATACGATTCAATTCATTGATAATAATTTCATCAACAGAAGAGAATGCGCCTTTCATTTCATTTAACACAACACCTTTATATACTGGCGTATCTTCTTCTTTTCGAATTTCGTAATGCCATCCTTCTTGATAGAAGATATTAGGATTTGTATAAATAGCTGGATGAAAAACAGCATCCATATATACAGACATCAAATTCATAAAATCTTTTTGGTTTCTTGAAGAAACAGGATACATTGTTTTATCTGGAAATGTTAATGCATTTAAAAATGTCTGCATGCTTCCCTTTAATAATTCCACAAATGGTTCTCTGACTGGATATTTCTTTGATCCATTTAAAACAGAATGTTCCAATATATGAAAAACACCTGTATCATTTTCAGGAATTGTTTTAAACGCAATTGAAAATGTTTTATTATCATCTTCTCTATCTAGCCACGCAAGTTTTGCTCCTGTTTTCACATGTTCCATTTCATATAATGTACCTTTTACATCAGGCACTTGATTCACTCTGATTACTTTAAATCCATTGATCATTTGATTATTTTCCATAATACCCTCCAATGCATATGTACTATTTTATCTTGTGCTTTCTAAATATGCACTTTATTTCTACAAAAAAAGACTTTCAAACGAAAGCCTAATACAAAATCTTATTTACAATGATTTCTGCTCGACCAAGATTGATCTTCGCACCATCTGTTACTTTTCCTCTACCAAGAGGTGGAAGTTTTGAGCCATTCAAGAATGTTCCGTTGTGTTCCGAAACATCTTCTAGATACAATGTTCCATTCTCTACAGTGAATCTTGCATGTCTTCTTGAAACTGCAGGTTCAGAAACAGGAATCTCACAGGAATTACTATCTCTTCCAAGCATTGCAGGTAATGTATTTACTGTTACTTGTTGTGACATACCATTGATTGTAATTGTTAGCTCTACACCTTTTGGTGAAGCAGGTTTTACTGACATTGCTTCTTGAAGTTTATTTTCAAACGCAAGATCTTCCGCAGGCTTTACAACCGCAGGCTCAACTGGTTTTGGTTGTTGTGCCACTTTCTTTTTTGCTTGTGCTTTTGTGACAGGTTTTATTTCATCCCCATTTTCATCTACATAATATGTATTTTTCTTTACACCCAAGAAAATAACCGCAATACCTAATACAGCTACCATTCCTAGTAATGCAAATATAATCAGTTTATCAATTTCAGGATTATCAAACATCTTGTTTCCCCCTTAACACAAAATATCATACAACGAAATGTTATTTCATGCTAGTTATAACGATTTCTTTAGCTTCTAGATGCATTATTTACTGCGTCATAGATTTTATTTTTACTAATACCAGTTTTATTTGCGATATCTTTAATTGCATCTCTTGTACTCATACCTGTTTCAATCAAATCATTGACCATTTGAATCACATCTGACATATCTAATGCTTTTTCTGGTTCTTCGTGATTTCCATCCATCACAATGACCATTTCCCCTTTGACTTCATCAATGATTTCTAACACTTCAGAAACAGTACCTCTTATAAACTCTTCATGTAGTTTTGTAAGTTCTCTAGCGAGTGTCATCTTTCGATTCCCAAAAACAGCTAAACAATCTTCCAAGCATTTTTCAATTCGATGTGGCGCTTCATAGAAAATCATTGTCATAGGATAATTTTGATACTCTTTTAATTTTTTCATACGATCAGAATGAGATTGCGGTAAAAAACCAATAAAGATAAAAGGTTGTGCAACTAATCCCGAGGCAACTAATGCGTTTAAAAATGCACTTGGCCCACTTACAGGAACAACATTAAATCCTGCTTCTGTTGCGATGGATACGACTTTTTGTCCTGGATCATTGATCAAAGGATAACCAGCATCTGAAATGAGCGCAATATCTTTTCCACTTTCTAATAGTTCCAAGATGCCTTTCGCGCTACTTTCTTCATTAAAGTTATGATACGCAATCAAACGATTATGAATATCAAAGTGCTTTAAAAGCTGTCCACTTGTTCTTGTATCTTCACAAGCGATCACATCAACTTGTTTTAAGATATCAATTGCACGTGGATTCATTTCATTGAGATTTCCGATTGGTGTTGGAACCAAATAGAGTGTTGATTTTCCATTTTCAAATGACTTTTGTCGATTCACGCATTTTCTCCAGTATTCTTTTTACGTCCAAATGTACGTACTGTTACATTCTTCTTCTCAGTTGTAGATTCTTGTCTTCTACGATTGTTATTTCTGTAATTGTTATGATGCTCGTTTTGATTATTTGTTTCTTTCTTTTTACCAAATGTACGAACTTCTTTCTTAGATTCCACTGTAGGTGTTTGTAAATCATAGTTTACGTGTTTTGGTGCACCTTCCGGTCTATTTTGATGGATGATTGTCTTCTTGACTTTCTTTCCTTCTTCTTCCGGTTTCTTTTTAACGATTACACCTTTTCTAGGAATTCCTTTTTCTTTTAAATCTTCTAATGTAATGAAGATTGCTGATTCTCTATTTTCTAACTTTGCTTCTTTATTCATTACATTCATATTTGTAAGACGATAGATTTCACCTTCATATTCCACTTGAGAACCAATCTTTGGTAATCCTTCAATGAGTTGTTTATAATCATCATCTTCATATTTCAAACAACATTTTAGTTTTCCACACATACCAGATAACTTATCAATATTGAGTGCCAATAATTGATTCTTTGCCATGTTGATGGAAATAATATCAAAATGTGATTTGAATCTAGAACAACAACATTCCATGCCACACATTCCAATACCACCAACCATCTTGGCTTTATCTCTTTCACCAATTTGGCGAAGTTCAATTCTACAATGCAGTTTAGAACCTAATCTTTTTAATAATTCTCTAAAATCAACTCTTTGTTCCGCAAGATATACAAATAAGATCTTAGAACGATCTAATGTATATTGTGCACTTAACAAATTCATTTCTAATTTCAAATCTTGAATTTCTTGATTACAAGTTTCATATGCTTCTTTTTCTAATTCCAAGTTTTCGCGAAAAGCATTGTGATCATAGATCGTTGCTTTACGAACAACTGGTTTTGTAGGCATACGTAATGCATACTTTTCTACATTCAATGCATCTGCTTGTACCTGCCCAATTTCAAGACCTTGTTGTGTTTCAACAACAACCCAATCTTCTTTATAATATTCTTTGTCAAATGCTCCAAAAGAATATGGTTTACCTTCTCCTCTAAAACGAACAACAACAGAATATGTATATTTTTCTATTGTTTCTGTTTCTTCTTTTATATTTTCATTTGTGCTCATTTCACACCTCCAAGTTCATATAACGATTGATAAAAAACCAAATGCAAATCATTATATTTATTACATGCATCTTTACTATTTAACGCAATTTCTAGAATCTTAGCACATTGTTCTTCTTTTCCATAATTTTTTTGAACAGCTTGTATATACCAAGAAGCCCCTTGTTCATGATGACAAATCACATCATGACAAAATAAGATTAATAAGTCATAAAAACCAGACAATATCAATAGATTCTCTTTTTTGGAAGTTCCACTATCTTTTGCCTTCGAACTCCAATTTACTTCCCAATCTACGCTTAGTTCTTCTTTTCTTAAACCTTCACAATTTAAGTATTGTTTCAACATGCCACAAATATGTTCGAATAATGTTGTACATTTCTGTTCATTTTCATCAAACATATTTTTTAAATCTTGCATATCTTTAACAATGTGCGACATAAAATATGCATCATTTTCTTTTACACCAACTTGTAAAAGATCAGAATAATATTCTTGATCATTTTTTGGCATAAATGGAAGTACTGTACATCTAGAAATAATGGTTGGTAACATGCGATTGACATTATCTGTTGTTAAGATCGCTGTGACACCAACACCAGGTTCTTCCAAGAATTTCAACATACTATTTTGTGCAGCGATTGTAGCATTTTCTGCGTTTTTAATAATATAGATTCTTTGTCCGTTCTTCTCTAATGCTGTTTTAGAAAACTTCTCTTGGATTTCATCAACCATATCTTTTGATATCGTTTCTTCTTTTCCATCCAAGATAATCATATCTGCGTAGATACCTTCACGAACTCTTCTACATGTATTACATTCTTCACACGCTAAAGAACCTTGTTTCTCACACAAAATACTCTGCGCTAATAATAAAGCAGCTTCATACTTTGGTGTTCCATAAGGCCCAGTAAAAAGATATGCACTAGAAATACGATTGCTGAGACAAGCATTCTCTAATGCATGATATACAATTGGCTGTTGTTTCTCCAACAACTCCTTAATCATCTAACAATCCTTTCAAAACTTGATAAGATTCTTCAATCACGGATTCTACATCTTTCGATGCATCAATAATTACCATTCTATCCTTATATATATGTACAACTTCTTCATATCCTTTATGAACAAGATTATGGAAATCTTCTGATTCTTGATCCAAACGATCTAAAGATGTACGATTCGCATTAATACGATCTAATCCTGTTTTCGCATCAATATCTAAATAAATCGTTTTATCTGGAAGTCTTCCTTCTATCGCAAACATATTAATGGAATATACTTCATCCATTCCAATGCCTCTTCCATAACCTTGATAAGCCAACGAAGAATCCACAAAACGATCTGATATAACAGTGATACCTTCTTCTAAAGCAGGAAGTACTTTTTCTACCAAGTGCTGACGACGTGCTGCAGCATATAACAATGCTTCACATCTTGCATCCATCTCTGTGTTCATTGGATCCAAAATAACACTACGTATCTCTTCCGCAATCTTTGAACCACCTGGTTCTCTTGTATATTTTACCTGATATCCTTCTTTTTGAAGTCTTTCTACAACAGCAGTAGATACCGTTGTCTTTCCACTTCCATCAGGTCCTTCAAATGTGATAAATAAACCCTTTTTCATGCCTTTGATTATAACACGCAAACAAGACTTCTCCTATAACAGAGTTCAAGCAGAACGTATCGTTCACACACATTTCATCAAAAATATTTTCACATTTCACATTTTTCTTATATGATTATTAAGGAAAAGGAGGGATTTTATATGTTTAAAAACCCTGGTGGAAAAGTTAAGTCATACGCAAAAGTTTTATTTTGGATTGGAGCTGTTATTAGCATTTTAATTGGTATTATCTTTATTGGATCCAGTTTTGTAAGTGCTGCATACTCTTATAAAAATGCTTTCGCTACAGTATTATTCGGAATTATTGGCGGTGTTGTTATCGCAGGAATTGGTATCCTACTATCTTGGATCAATGTCCTTGTATTATATGCATTTGGAACGCTTGTAGAAAATTCTGATACGCTTGTTCGTTTAAATGGTGGTATTCCAAGTGGTGACAAGCACGCTGATAAAATTGAAGTTCAACAGCGCATTCAAGAATTCAAACAAGAAGCACCAACACCAGTTGAAACACCTGTTCAACCAACAGAACCACAAACATCAGAAAAAACATGTCCTACTTGTGGACAACCTGTAGAAGATGATGCTCATTTCTGCAGAAATTGTGGAACAAAAATTGACTAACATCATAAACAACATTACATATTTGTGATGTTGTTTTTTGTTATAATGAATTACGTGGAATATTTAGATATTGGAAGAATCATCAAAGAAAGAAGAAAAGAATTAAACATCACGCAAGAAGAACTCTGTGATGGTATTTGTGAACCTGTAACAATTTCAAGAATAGAAAATGGAAAACAATTACCATCCACCAATCATTTGAAAGCTATTTTAGAACGTCTTGATTTGCCAAGTGAAATGTTAATTTCTTTAGTGCCATCCAACACTTTTTTTAATCAATCTAAATCCCAAAATATTTTAGCTGATTATGAATCCTTTTTCCAAATTTCAAATAATGAGTCTAATATTTCTTTAGAAGATTTAAAAAATGAAGTTGAAACGATAACATGTGAAAATGCACAAACAGAACAACTCAAATTTATTTTATTAACCACTTTAAGTATTTCTAATAATTCAATTCATACAGAAACCGCAATTCTAGAAACAATTCATTACATAAAACTGTCAATTCCAAATTTCTCAGAATTAGATTTTTCAAAATATATTTTAGATTACAATGAATTTTCTTTAATACTTTTACTTTCTATTTTACATTACTTCAACAAAGATTTTGACATCTCAAAAAATATCATTAATCAATTAATTACTCAAATTGATTCACATTTATCATTCGAAAATAATAGCGATTTAATACTCAAATTCACTCTTGTTTTTATGTTTGTTAATATTAAATCACACAATCTTTCTGACGCTTACACACTTGGAATTTATATAAAAGAACAATCTATTAAATACCAAAAATTTAAATATTTAGGAAATCTATATGAACACCTTTATTACTGTTGTGAAGATACAAAAGAAAAAGAAGATCATCTAAAAAAAGCATATTATATGTACTTATCTACAGAAAATCAAAATGGAATTCAAAGAATCAAATCAATTAACAAAGATCTAAATTTCTAAAACTTTCATGAAACGATATGTTTTTCTGCTAAGGGATGGTTAAAATGTTTTATATTCATTTTTTGGGGGATTTATGAATCACTATTTAAAAAAGAATATCAACATATTATTGTTACCTTGTATCTTAGGTTGTTTAGCACAAATTACGTATGTCATTATTCAATTCTTAATGGCACAATCATTTACTTCTGCATTTAATTTCGATTTAAAAACATTTATTTATTGGACAGGATTAATGGTTCTTTGTTATGTCGTGTATTTATCTATCTCAGCAATTGAAATCCAATTACAAGCCAAAGCGAAAATGAAACTTAACAATCAAATTCGTCATGATATGTTAGTATCAACAATTCACAAGAATAGAGTTGATTATCAAAAGAAAGATGATGGTGAATATGTTGCACAATTAACAACAAATATTAAACAAATCAATGCATTAGCTTGGACACCATTTTTTGATATCATTGATCAAATCTGTATGATTGTCAGTTGTGCGATTTCATTGTTTATCTTGAATTGGGTACTATTAGTTATTGGTATTGTCTCTTCTATCATTTTGTTATTATTGCCTAAATTATTTACTTCAAAAATGGAAAAGTTAGGACAATTATGTGCAGATGCAGATGGAAAAGGATTATCACAATTCAAAGAAATCTTTGCGGGAATTGATGTATTTAAATCATTCAATAAAAAGAATTTGTTTATTCAAAAAGGTGATCAATATAGTCAAAATATTGAACAACCAAACTACAAAAGAGAGTCAGTACAAGGATATATCACTTGTGGAACTGGAATGATTAGCATCCTCATGCAGATTGTTCAACAAATCATTACAGTATTACTCGCTATACAAGGAAAAGTTATGATTGGTGCATTTGCGAGTGCGAGTAATTTAGCTGCAGGTATTGCGAATGGTTTTAGTGGCATTACAAATGATAGAATGGCTCTTGCCTCAGCGAAGTCATACTTTGAAACAATAGAACCAAACCAAAAAGAACCAACTTCATCTAATGATTCCTTTGATTCTATTTCGATTCATAACTTATCTTTTAACTATCCTGATAAACCAGAAATCAAATATCCTAATATTACATTTCAAAAGGGAAAGAAATATGCAATTCTTGGACCTTCTGGTTGTGGAAAGTCTACATTATTAAAATTGTTATTAGGTTGGTATTCTAATTATCAAGGTGATATTACATTAGGAAATAAAAATATCAAAGAATTCAGTGAAGAAACAATATCCAAAAACATTAGTTATATTGATCAAAATGTATTTGTTTTTGATGATACGATTTTGAATAATATTACTTTAGGTGATCATTTTACAAAAGAAGAAATTGATCAAGCATTACAAGATAGTGCTCTCATCAATGATATGAATCATTTCCCTGATGGACTACAAACCATTGCAGGTGAAAATGGAAATGCATTATCTGGTGGTCAAAAACAACGTATCGCTATTGCACGTGCTTTATTACATCATCACAACATTTTATTTGTAGATGAAGGAACAAGTGCATTAGATCAAAAGAACGCAAATATTGTTGAAGATTGCTTACTGAAAAATCCAAATTTAACATTATTACTTGTTAGTCATCATTTGACAAATGATAAACTCAAATTATTTGATCAAACATATTCACTATCTTAATGAGAGTTTCGCTCTCATTTTTTTCCTTCCATTCGAATTCTTTTGAATATTTCATATTGTCTTTGTAGTTCTTGTTCTTCACTCAACAACAAACCTTTTGCTTCTAAAATTCTTTCAATTGCTTGAGAAGGATCTAATGTATGATATGGCAAATATACATCTCGTAATTCTTTTGGTTTGATTGTTTTGTATACATGTGAAGATGTTACATCATATGTAACACAAAAGTATCTATACAAGTATCCAATCCAATACATTTCATCATGTGTATATTTCACACTACCATAAGTCGAAACACCATATTCTTCATCAATTCTTTCCAATACATCTAATGGTTGTAAATTCGTATCTAATATAGATTGATTATCGAATGTCTTCGCAATTTTACTTTTCATAAAACGTCTAATAAATATTTCAGAACTACATTTTAATTCATCAATCGATTTTTCAAATGTATTTGCCTGAATTTCACACAACAATGATCCATCATGATTCATTCTTTCTTTATCATAACAATATCTCATCTATGTATTTTCCTTTTCCTCTGTATTGTTTTCTAGCTAACTTAACTTTATTATCTCCCAAATAAGTTTCTTGTGCTCTTACATTTCTATAATACTTTTTTTCTAGTTCAGAAATATAACACCTTTCTACAATCTCTAAATTTGATACTGCTTTGTCACTTATAAATATATATTGCATTCCTAAGTTTGTAGCAGCTAAGCAATGCTTACACTGTTCATCTGTAATTTCACCATTTATAAAAGCATTAATGATTTGAAACATACGATTATCAGCAATTGGTGAAATAATATAATCGCAATTTCTAAATTCACTTACTATTTCTTTAATATATGGATGGTTTTTATATTTATCTAGTGTTCCTCGATAATACGCAATTGTCATCATCCATTCTTGATTAACTTGATATCTTTTTACTTTTAAATCTAGATCATTAAATCGGATATAATAAACAGAAGAATTATCATAATTCGAAACAAATGTAATTGCTTGATTATAATTTTCTCCCGTATAAAAACCTTGTCCGAAATCGTTATTCATCCTTCCTTTATGAATATCTATATCCCCAATAATCTTATCTTTTGCACCATGGAAAAGGAGTTTCTCATTCTCTTTTAAATTATCTCTCCACAACATTTCTTTTAATCTATTTAATTGAATAGATTTTTCAAAAGCATAATTATAGACTTCTTCAATAAATTTCTGGGAAGGTTCTGATTCTCCATCTTCATTTCTAGAAATAGTAGCTTGTTCTACATGAAATATCCCAGCAAATTCTTCTTGAGATAGATTTAATATTTCTCTAATCGATTGTAAGTCATTTTTAACATTATATAAGTATGTTCAAACGGTATTACGGATTTCATAAAACTTATTTATGTTGTGTTATATAGATAAGTTTTATTTTCCCAACAAAAAAGCTTACCTTTCAGTAAGCTCATTCGAATATTCCACCAATTGTGATATTAGAATCTAAAGATGTAATAATAGATTTAGAAGATTCATATAATTCAGATACTGTATTGTAATCTTTATTACATTGTTGTGATTGTAATGTTTCATCAGAAACAGAAGTCATAGGATGTACTTGAATGTTATATCTCAAATCTGGATAAGTACCTTCCATTGTTGTATACATTAAATCTGCTCGAACATTATCAATTACAATTGTTCCATCTTCTTGTTTTGTGATATCTAATCCTGCACACATACCAACTAGATTTTCTTGGTTTAATTGTGTAGAAATTAGATTCCCCATTGCGTAGAATACTGGTTTATTATTCACCCATTGGAAAGGTTGAATGACATGTGGATGATTTCCAACAATGATATCTGCACCTGCTTGTGTTAATTGATCCGCAAGGTTATATTGTGTTTCATTTACTTCATGAGAATATTCTGTTCCCCAATGCATGGATACAATAACAACATCATTTTCACTTTTTGCTTGTGAAACTTTATTCAACATTTCTTCTTCATGTCCTGGGAAATAATTGACTTCCCATGAATAATCAGGATTAATACCATTCGTATTTTCACAATACGCTAGAAAAGCAATTTTAATACCATTCATTTCTATAGAAGGAATTGCGTTATATTCATCTTCTGTAGCGTTTGTTCCACTCATCAAAACATTAGATTGACTATTCCAAAAATCTCTAGAACTTTGTACACCTGTAAATCCTTGATCTAAACAATGATTGTTTGCGGTAGAAATCAGATTAAATCCTTTTGAAACCATATAACTCCCAAATTCTTTTGGAGAATTGAATGTTGGATAACCACTTAATCCAAGTTCTGTACCACCTAATATTGTTTCTTGATTGTAGTAAGCTAAATCATAATTACTGACAACATTTAAAACTTCATCTAATTGTTTAGAAAAGTTATAAGAACCATTTTCTTCCGCATCTGTATAAACAGAATCATGTAACAAACCATCACCTGTTAAAAATAAACGAACTTTATTTTCATTTGGTGTTTCAGTTGGAAGTTGTGTAGGTTCATTTGTGGATGTTGTTTGTGGTTGTTTTTCATCTGTGTGTTTTGTTAAAAAATGTACGATAACAAATACACCTGATGTCACAACCAATAGCGCTAATACAAGTAAAAGTAAACGACCTTTTCTCAGCCTACGTTTTCTACTCGGCATAGTTTCCACCAGAGATACCGTAATATTCTTCCATTGTCATATTTGGATCAGAATTATAAAGATTTGTTGCTTCTTCTACACCAATATAACGAAAGTGCCATGGTTCATAAGTATAACCAGTTACTTCTTCTTTTCCATTTGGATAACGCATAACAAAACCATATTCATGTGCATGTTGTACTAACCATTGTCCTTCAGCTGTATTTTCAAATTCTTGGTTTAAGTTATATCCATTTGCTTCACAAGAAATATCTGCAGCCAATCCTGTTTGATGATCGGAATATCCTGGTCTAGAAGAATACGTATCTGCTGCTTCTTGACCATCTCTTTCTACATAACCATTGTATAGTTCTGATTGAAACTCCTCACTTCGATAAGCTGTTGTAACAGCTGGATAAACACCATCTGCATTTGCGGCAGAAAACATATTTGCGATTGCTTCTGCTGCTTCTTGTTTCATTTGTACATCACCATACGCTGTTGTAACCGTCAAACTAACTAAATCACTTGGAATATATCCATCTGGTAACTTATGTGTTTTATTTGCGAAGATTAGTACACTATCTGTACTTGTAAATCTCGCATCTGTTTCTGGATCTACCGTTGGTTCAACTGTTGGTGTCGTTGTAGGTTGTGACGTTGGTTCTACAACACTTGTTTGTTGTGCTGTATCTTGCTTATAATCTTTTACTAATACAAAACCAATTACCCCAACAAGAAATACAAACATTACAATAAAAGTAATCAACAATTTTTTTGTCATTTGAATTACTCTCATGTTATGCATGCATGTTAGAAATCATATATTCTACAATCTTTGCACAATGAACTGCTGCTTTTCCTTCAAACTCTTCATAAGACACGACAGTTTCTTCATCTGCTTTATCAGAAATCGCACGAATGATTACGAATGGAATATCATTCAAATAAGCAGCTTCGGCAATTGCGCCACCTTCCATTTCACAACATTCAGCTTGGAACGTATCACGAATCCAATTCTTCTTTTCTGCTTCACAAATGAATTGATCACCTGTAGCGATTCTACCTTCAAATAAACCAACTTCAGGTGCAGCTTTTTGTACTGCTTCTTTTGCGAGCTTTCTTAAGCTTTCATCGGCTTCAAAACAAACTTTTCCTAAAGAAGGAACTTCGCCTAAGGCATAACCAAAGTTAACTGCATTCACATCATAGAAGATTGCGTTAGTAGAAATCACGATATCTCCAACATTAATATCATTATTTAATGATCCTGCAACACCTGTATTTAATACATGTGTAACATGGAATAAATCACATAATACTTGTGTGCACATGCCTGCTCTTACTTTACCAACACCGCACTGTACTACAACAACATCCATTTCACCTAGTTTACCTTCACAATACTCTTGTTTAGCAACTGTTACAGTATTTGTGATTGTCATTGCTTCTTTTAGATGTTTTACTTCAACATCCATCGCTCCAATAATTCCAATTTTCATTTTTCTTCCTCCTTATTGTGGATACACTAGATGTGCTTCATCAATACATTCTAATGTATTCTTTAAATATCTATTTGCCCAATATTTCGCAACACTCAAGTTTTGATCTAAATAGTTACCACATTCAATCGCAGTAGCTCCTGGAATCTCTCCTTCAAAATTTACAACAAAAGTAAATAATTCCTTTACAAGATCCACTACATCTTTACTTTCATAATCCCCATGTAAAATCATATAGAAACCTGTTCTACAACCCATTGGTCCAAAATAAATAACTCTATCTTTCCATACCTCATGGTTTCTTAGAAATGTTGCCCCCAGATGTTCAATCGTATGTGCATCTGCGGTAGACATGACAGGTTCTACATTTGGTTTTGTCAAACGTAAATCAAATGTAGTTAATACTTCACTACCAACATGATCCTTTCTACTTACATAAACTCCTGGTTCTAATAACAAATGATTGATTGTAAAACTCGCAATTCTTTCCATTTTAAATTTTTCCTTTCTCTTTCATCTCTTTTACTAAAAATGTCATTCCGATTGTCTTCGCATCATGAATTTCACCATTTAAAATCATTTCTGTGATTTCATCTAATGTATATTTTGAAACATTGATATTTTCATCAACATCTAAATGTTGTCCTTTATATTCACCCTTTTTTGCATAATACATGCCAATCGTTTCTGAATCATAGGCAGGTGTCGGGTACATCAATCCAAGATATTTCCAATCTGTTCCTTCATAACCAACTTCTTCAACGATTTCTCGTTTTGCGGTATTTAGATCATCTTCACCAACTTCTCTTTTCCCAGCTGGATATTCTAATGTTACTTCAGATTGCGCATACCTCCATTGTGATACAAAGAAAAACTTGCCATCTTCATCTTCTAAAGCAATTCCTACACCACCAGGATGTTCGACAACGATTCGATCCGCAATACTTTGATCAGGTAACTCTGCTTGATCTTCTCTTAAATTTACAACATTTCCTTGATAAACATATTTTTTAGAAATCGTTTTTTCTATTAAGTCCGACATATTCACTCCTAATGCGTATAATTATAGTATATTTAGGAGAATTATATGAATAAAAAAGTATATTTTGCGGGAAGTATTCGTGGTGGTCAAAATGATACGCAACTTTATCATGAAATCATTTCTTACATCAATCAAACAGATCACGTATTAACAGAACATGTTGGGGATGTTCATCGTTCAATTCAAGAACAAACAATCGATAAAGATGCATTGATTTATGAACAAGATACCCAATGGTTAAGAGAATGTGATGTTGTTATTGCGGAATGTACACATCCTTCTTTAGGAGTTGGTTACGAATTAGCTTATGCTGAAAAACACAACAAACCTACTTATATCTTTTATCGAAAACAAGATACAATGTTATCCGCAATGTTAAAAGGAAATCGTTATTTTCATATTGCATCTTATGAGAATAAAGAAGATCTATTTCATAAGATAGAAAGAATATTGCGTTAACATTTTCAATCATTGAGGAGGAAGTAATGAAAGTCATTATTCTAAACGGAATATTATCATTGATATTTTTAATCGTATCTGTCATACGTATCAAACAAGAACCTAGACATATTAGTAATGGATTTTTATTAGAATTAGGAATCTTTTATTTTTTTGAATTTCTCTTGTATCTGAATTTCATCATCAATGATCTATTTGGTTATATTTTTGCCTATGCCATCATATTTTTAATTATTATCAGTTTGGTAATAACAGGGCTTTTATTATGTATTGATGGATTTTATGTCATTCGTAAAGAAGGATTTTCGATTGTTCATATCCAGCCAATCTTTTGGGGACTCCTTACTTTTTTAGGTGCTTATACTTGGTATTTCAATACTTTTGATGGATTATCTGGTTCTTATATTTATGTAATACTTCTAACTTTCATTATGAATATCGTTTTATTTATTCCTTTATCCATTGGTGGTTTTTTTATCTATTCGTTTATTTATCCACGATTAAAGAAACCATATCCATGTGATTATATTGTTGTTTTGGGTTGTGGCATTACAATAGATGGCAAACCTACACCTTTACTTAGAACGCGTTTAGACAAAGCTTTAGAGTGGTATACCAAAACAAATCACGGAACATTTATTGTTTCTGGTGGACAAGGAAGTGATGAAATCGTTTCGGAAGCCTATGCAATGAAACAATATTTAATAGAAAATGGTATAAACGAAAATAACATCATTGAAGAAAATAAATCTACCACAACAAAAGAGAATCTCCTTTTCTCAAAAAATTTGATGAAAGAAGATTCTACATGTGTTGTTTCAACGAGTGATTTTCATGTTTTGAGAACTGCTTTTCTTACAAAAGATTTAGATTTAAATGCTTATTGTATTGGTGGTAAAACTGCAATGTATTATGTACCGCCTGCAACTCTTAGAGAATATATCGCACTAATTCTAAGACATAAACAAATTATTTTATTTTATTTATGTCTAGTAATCTTTATTACAATCATGTCTCTTTAATGATTGTTTTTTTCTGCTTTTACTTGTTTCACATAATCATTACATTCAAAACTAATGATCAATTCAATTAACATCAAACACCATATAATTGGTTCACACCAAATAACAGCTTCGTATTGAAATATTGGAATCAGAAAAATGGTAAATAAAATTTTTCCAACACATTCAATCACAGATGAAAATAAAGGAAGGATCTTAGAACCAAGTCCTTGTAATGCAAAACGTGTTTGCATCAACATACCAAGTACCGCATAGAAAGGTCCAACAACATATAAGAAACGAGATCCATTTGATAAGATTGTTTCATCTGTACTACCAGAAATAATATGGATTAGTGTTGGTGCACTAAACGCTAATATCAACGTACAAACACCCGCAAACACAATATCAAATAAATAGGCATCTTTCATTGCACGTAAGATTCTTTCGCCTTGGTTACTACCTTTATTCTGTCCAATAAATGTAGATACCGCTACACCCATAGACATAAATGGCAAATTCATTAAAGCGTATACTTTTCTAGCAGCTACGTGACCTGCAATGATCTTTGTTCCTAAACCATTGATTCCAGATTGTAGAATAATACTACCAATCGACACAATAGATCCCATGATTGCCATCGCATATCCTTGTCCAGCAAGATCTTTCATTAATTCATGATCCCACGCAAAATCACTTCTATCAGGTACAACTTCTTTCACACTTGTAATCATATAAATAATACAAAGTACTGCACTAATACCTTGTGCTAAAACCGTTGCGATAGCTGCACCAGCAACGCCCATATTAAACCATGCCATAAAAGCATAATCTAAGAAGATATTTAATAGGGATGAAAATACTAAGAATACAAGTGGCATAACAGAGTTACCAATAGAACGTAATATTCCAGAACATAAGTTATACGCAAACATTACAAACACAAAATAACCAATAACATTAATATAAGACAATGCTTCATTCATGATTTCTTGTGGTGTGTCAATTAAAACTAACAATGGTTTTAATGCGAAAACAGAAATCAAAGTTAATAATAATGTTGTAAAAATACCAATCACAATCGAACAAGCAACTGCTTTTTTCATACGATGAGAATCTCCAGAGCCAAATGCTCTGGCAATGACAATTGAAAAACCAGAACTTAAGCTCATTGAAAATCCAACTAACAATTCAAAAATAGAAGCTGTAGCACCTACTGCAGCCAAAGAATTTTCTCCTAAGATATTTCCAACTAACGCTGTATCCACCGCATTGTATAATTGTTGAAAACAATTCGAAATAAAAATAGGAATCATAAATATAATTAGATTCTTTAAAATTGGTCCATGTAACAAATCAACAGAACCTTTTACTTTTTCATTACTCATACTATCCCTCTCATTTCATTTATTATAGTCTTCTTTTTTGGAACAAAGTTCCATTCCTATTTATAGCATTTTGAAAACACTTACATTAAAATAGAAGAAGTGAGAAAAGAGGAGATATAAAATGAGTTTTCCAAAGAGTTTTTTATGGGGTGGCGCTGTTGCTGCTAACCAATGTGAAGGTGCATATCTAACAGATGGTAAAGGTTTATCATGTGCTGATATGTTAAAGGGAGGAAATGTTAAAACACCTAGAATGTTTTCTCCAGTGATTGAAGAAGGTGTTTATTATCCTTCTCATGAAGCAATTGATTTCTATCATCATTTTAAAGAAGATATCGCATTATTTGCGGAAATGGGTTGGACTGTATTTAGACTATCTATCAACTGGTCAAGAATCTATCCTAATGGAGATGATGAACAACCAAATGAAGCTGGTCTAAAGTTCTATGACGAAGTATTTGATGAATGTAAGAAATATGGTATTGAACCATTAGTTACTTTATCTCATTATGAAATTCCATGGGGCATTGTTACAAAATATCATGGATTTGTGGATCGTAAAGTCATTGATTTGTTCGTAAAATACGCTACTACATGTTTTGAAAGATACAATGGTAAAGTTAAATATTGGTTAACATTCAATGAAATCAACTGTGCATTAATGCCAGGTGGTGGATCTTACAATGGTGTTGGTTATGTATCTGCAGAAGATCTCGCAAACACAGCACAAAGACCTGTTGATCAATTAATTGATGATCCTCAAAAGCGTTTTGAAGCATTACACAATGAATTCGTTGCCAGCGCAAAAGCTGTAATTGCTGGACATAAGATCAATCCTGATTTTATGATTGGTTTAATGATTGCGCATATGACTTCTTATGGTCTAACACCAGATCCTAAGGATCAATTCTTAAATCAACAAAATGTAAATTTCATGAACAACTATTGTGGTGATGTCATGATAAGAGGTGAATATCCTCATTTTGCGAAGTCTTTCGCTAAAGCAAATGGTGTTACAGATACTTCTTTCATGGATAATGAAGAAGATAAGAAGGTGCTCAAAGAAGGTGTCGTTGACATGTATACTTTCTCTTACTACATGACAAACTGTGTTACAACACATGAAGAAGAGAAGGCAAAAGGAAACGTATTCATGGGTTGTAAGAATCCTTACTTAGAAGCTACTCCATGGGGATGGCAAATTGACCCACTTGGTTTACGTTATACTTTGAATGAACTAGCTGATCGTTATCCAAATGTACCACTCATGATCGTTGAAAATGGTATGGGCATGATTGATAAAGTAGAAGAAGATGGTTCTATTCACGACTCTTATAGAATTGATTACTTAAGAGATCATGTTAAGGCTATGAAAGATGCCATTGAAGAAGATAACGTTAATTTGATTGGTTATACTACTTGGGGTCCAATTGATCTTGTTTCTGCTGGAACTGGTGAAATGTATAAGAGATATGGTTTCATCTATGTTAATAGAAATGATGATGGAACTGGTGATTTCTCTAGAAGTAGAAAAGATTCTTTCTTCTGGTATAAGAAATGTATTGCTTCACAAGGTGAAGATTTAGACTAACAAATGAAGGTACTGCATAAACAGTACCTTTTATTTTTTGATTTGTTTTTCATACATGCTTGCATAGTATCCCTGTTGATTCAATAATTGTTGATGATTTCCTTCTTCAACAATATTTCCATCTTTTAATACGATGATTTTATCAAAGTATTCTATCAATGATAATCGATGTGTAATAACAACAATTGTTTTATATTTAATTTGATTTAATTTATCTTTGAGATCTTTTTCTGTTTTTCGATCTAATGCTGATGTTGGTTCATCTAATACAAAGATATCTGAATCTTGATAGAACATTCTCGCTAACGCAATTCTTTGTATTTCTCCACCAGAATATCCATCCTCATTAGACGCTATTACATTGTCATAGCCATCTTCTTTTTTCTGAATGAAAGTATCTGCGCCAGCTTTTAAAGATGCATCTTTTATCCGATTGATTGATCCATTCAAGAATAAGGATATGTTATTTCCTACAGTTGTAAAAAATATGGAACTAGATTGTGGCATGTAAGAAAGTATTTGATTTTCATTCTTTTTTACAATTCCTTTTTGTGGTGTATATAATCCTATCAACAATTTCATAATTGTAGATTTTCCACTACCACTTTCACCTACAATAGCGACTTTTTGGTTCTTTGTAATTCCAAAAGAAATATCATGTAATACTTCTGTATCATCATATGAAAATGATACATGTTCCATTTCTAAATCATTCTTTGTATCTACTTTTCTTGTATCTTCTTGTTGTTTTAGATCAATGATTTCAAATACACGATTTTGATAGATTGCGTATTCATCCACAAACATTTTCATCACTGATACAGAAACAATCATTTGATTGATTTGATCAGATAATTGTATCGCAAGCATAATATTCGCAAATAGAATTGCACCTGAAGAAGCTAAAGAAGCACCAACAATTAATAGAATGATTTCTTCAATACATTCTATATAAAACATAGATATAAATAATCTTGTGGAATTCATTGCGTTATATTTACGTAATCGTTGATTTACTTTTATGACTTTTTGATCTAATAATTCATGAAATTTCTTTGTTAAAGAGAAGGTTTTTATTTCTTTTTGACCATCTATTTCTTCATTCAAGAAGTTAACGATATGATTCTTCTCTAATGTTATTTCTTCCATAGCGTTTGCTCTTTTTTGAGAGAACATACGTAATAAGAAATACTCAATGATACTAATCACAATACAAAGTAATGCGATTCTATAATCCACATACCATAAATAAATAACAGACAATAATCCTGATATGACTGGCATATAAATACTACCTGCCATGATCCATCCAACAAGATCCACCATCTTTGTTAGATCCATTGACATTCGATTCAACACTTCTTTATCTGAAATATTTTCTACTTGTTTTTCATCACTATGGAGATATCCATCTATCATCTCTTGTCTTAGTTTTACTCTGATTTTTTGTTCAATTTTCTTAATATTGAAAATTCCAAAACCCATTAAACAAGTAAAACAAAATGTTCCAAATAAATACAAGATTCCTTTTTGTACTGTAAAATCTGATTGCTTAGAAGAAACCAATAACAGTATCTCTTTTAAAAAGAAACCAACGGATGAAAAAGTTAAAAACTGTCCTAATCCAGATATAAATACAAAGAATAGATAAGGAATTAAATATGGTCTTAAATATGATTGTGTTCTCAAAAATACTTTCCACTTATTCTTTTCCATAATTTGCCTCATATTCTTGATAAGATCCATCAAATACAATAGATCCATTCTCCATTACAATAATACGATCCATTTCTTTTAATAGTTCTAATTGATGCATAGAAAATATCATTGTTTCTTTTGAATATTCTTTTATGATATTTTGTAAGATTTCTAATGCGTTATTACTATCAATTCCTGAAAAAGATTCATCAAATAAAACAACATCTTTATGATTCATTAAAGCTCTCGCTAAAGAGATTCTTTGTTTTTGTCCACCACTTAAATTTGATCCATTCTTTTCAAGAATCATTTGATCATCATCTAGAAAATCATTAATCTTACAAATCGACAATACATGTTCATATTCCTTTTGATTTACTTTCTTCCAACAACAAATATTATTTTTTACTGTATCTGTAAATAGAAAAGGAAACTGTTCTACAAAAGTAACTTCAGGTAAATCACTACTTCCCATATCTTGTTTGATCCAACCTGCGATCATCTTTAATAATGTAGATTTACCACATCCACTCTTTCCAACAATTGCGACCTTTTGTCCATATGAAATATGAATGGAAATAGAATTTAATACAACTTTATTTGTATTTGGATATTGATAAGAAATATTCTTTAACTCAATTTCATTTGTTTGATTTTTCTTTTCGATTTCTTGTTTGATTTCAAAAGAAACAATTCTTCGAACACTCACAAAAGCTTTAACACTTTCTGTAATAAAATCAGAGAAATGAAGTTGATCATAAACAACACAATTACAAATATATTCAATCGATAAGAAAGTACTTAAAGAAACTAGACCTAATGAAATGAAATAGATACCACCAACGCATAAACTTAATATTGGTAATAAACCTAAAAAGATACCAATCATACGAAAAGGTAAAGCTTTACTTTCAACATTCAAATAAGCATCGGTATATGCCATTACTTTCTCTTCATATAAATCCTTTGCGAATTCATCAATACCATTCATTTTAATAATCAAACGATTTTCTAAAACATTGGATAAAATCGTATTCATTGATATTTCTTTTTGTTTTGTTACTTCATTCGCACTCGAAACCGTAGCAGAAAATTTCTTTTGAACAAAGATAGAAACAATCGTAGCTAAAATATAAATGCAAGATAATTGAATATTTAAAACAAAAATATAAACCAATACCATCACCAATCGAATCACTTGATAAATGATATCAATTAATGTATCTGATAAAAAAGTAATACTACTTGAAGCATCACTTTGTATGATTGCATATAAATCACCTTGTTCATAAGTATCATTAATTGATCTATGATTTAAAGAATCACTTAATTGATGATAGATTTCTTGATTCAAATAGATTTGAATCATACTTTTCATTTTCTTAAATAAAACTTGACTAATGAAATGATAACAAAGAAACAAAAATAAGACTTTATAGATATAACTAGAAATATGAAATAAACCATTACTTGTTATGTAACTAGTTAAAACACTCATTGCGTTTGTCGCAAGTAATAAAACAACACTACAAACAATAGATATGATTCCTACGAAAGCATAGTAAAATTGCAATTTTGAATATTTTTTTAGAACTTCTTTCACAAAATCACCTTCTTAATATGTAATATAGTCTTATTTTGTTTTTTTTCAATGATCACATGTTTGCTAACATTCATGATTCATATTCATAATATGATTTGTGAATAAAATTCTTTGATTTTACCATTTGTTTTCCTAAAGCATACACATCTTGAATTTGATAGGAATCATCTAATACTACTAAATCTGCATCATATCCTACTTTGATTTGTCCTTTGTTTGTAAATAACAATGCATCCGCAACATTCTTTGTGATGAGTGAAATTGCGATAGAAGGATCAATATGTTGATCAATGATCATAGAACGAATCACTTCATATAAAGTTTTCATTTTTCCAATTCCCATTGCACGTATTGTCATATCATCATTCCATATTGGGAATGATCCATTAGCGTCTGATGATAGTGTAATTTGTGATAAAGGAACTTGTTTTAAAGTTTCTACTAATAAAGAAGCAGTTTCTTCATCTGCAGTAAAATCAATATAACCACCCATTTTAGCGAACGCTAGAGAATCTTCATATTGGTTTGCACAATGTGTTGGTCGAAATTGTGTAATTGGAATATCTGTTTCTTTTACAATTTCCATGATTCTTTTCAAACCATCTTTTCCTTTTCCAGTATGCATATGCACAATACCTGCCTTCTTCGCTAATAAACCTGCAGTTCTACATTGCGTTGCGATACGTGCGAGTTCATGTTTATTTGGGGCAGAAGAACGATGGTCACTAATGGCGACTTTTGTTCCAATAATTTCATCAATAAAGGCAATATCTTTTCCTATCTCACCTGTTAATGTTGTTGTAGGGATTGCATAAGATCCTGTTAAACAATATGCACTCATTCCTTCTTCTTTTAATGCTTTTGTTTTCGCAACTAATTGTGCAATAGATTTTACATGTGCATCTGTTCCTAATAAACCAACTACTGTAGTAACACCATATTGCACACAATCTTTTACTTGTATTTCACGTATCAAAGAGGCAAATCCATTTTCTCCACCTCCACCAATGATATGGACATGTTGATCAATAAAACCTGGAACAAGATATTGGTTTGTTGCGTCAATTTCTTCACGTTCATAAGAAAATGATATATTTTGATTGATTTCAATGATTTTATTATCGCAAATCAAAATATCTTGGATACCAAGATCTTCTGGTGCATAAATATGTGCGTTTCTAATAATCTTAAACATAATTACCTCTTATTGATGAATGATAGATTCGCATCTTTCTACAAAGATATCTTGATGATCTTCTTTGTAGATATTTGTTTTTAATTCGAAGTATGTTTTTTCTTGTTCTAATTGTTTGGCAATCGTTTCATTTAAGATTGATTTTGATTCAAAATCATAAATACGATCAACCAATAAAGTAGCACATGATACTAATGAACAAGAAACAGAGGCAATAATCAATCCTAGATTCATTCCTATACTTGTTCCAATAGCAAGAATTCCTGCAGCACTTGCACTCAAAGCAATTCCTGTGATTGTTAAGATATTATGTGTATTTTGATAACCAATCGATGCACTTTTAGATTGTTGAACAATTTGATTTAATTTCTTTATATATTCTTGTATATTCATATAAATTTCCTTTCAAAAAATCCGAATGAAAATTCGGATTACTTATTTGTATTCTCTGGAAGATAAAAGATTTGTTCTCCATCTTTTGACAACTGATAATTTCCTCTTGCGTAAGATTCTACATAATCAGGATCCTGCAATTTTTCTTTTTGTTGCGTAAGATATGTATTTTCGTCTTTTACTTCTTGTAATTTTGCCTGTACTTCAGCTAATTGTTGATTTAATTTAACCGTCGTTGAAATTTCATTAACTGCTGTATAAATCATCCATGCGGAAATTGGCAATAAAACGATTGGAATAATTCTTCTCGCAATCGGAAGACCATTCAATTGTTTTTTCTGTTTCTTTTGTTTTTTCTTCTTTTTATCTTTCATATCTTATCACCGCTTTTATTCTAACACGTCATGTTCATTTGTGATGCGACTTTCTGATACAATTTCATACATATCAGAAGCTTCTGCTTTTCTTTTTACTTCTTGAACAGATAATACTCTAACTTCCATCTTTCGACTACCAAATGTCACACCAACAATATCACCAACGACAACTTCATGAGAAGGTTTTACTGCTTTGCCATTGATTTCAATTCTTTGATTTAACGCTAATTCTTTTGAAACAGTTCTACGTTTTAAAATTCTAGATACTTTTAAGTATTTATCAATTCTCATGAACAGACTCCTTTGCTTTTTGAATACATTCTACTGCCATCTTTAGATCATTCTTTGATTTTGGAAGTAAAACAATAATACATTTATTTGCATATCTTATCGTAATATCTTTTGATATCTTTGTGAATGCTTCAAATAGTTTCACACCATCTACATGTTGAGAATACAAAGATGAAAAAGTAATTTCCATTTGATTTTTGATTTCTCTATAAGATTGTACAATTGGATCTTTTAATGCGATATCTAATTCTTTCTTCTCAAATAAAGCTTTTACTTCTTTTGGTAATTTACCATATTGATCTTCAATCTCATCACGATATGCTTTCAATTGTTCTTCTGTTTCCAATGCATCAAATTTTTGATACATATCTAATTTATCAAAGTCATCATTTGTGAATGAATCAGGAATATAACTTGTTTTCTTGATACTTGTATTTGGTTTTATCTCTTGATGTCCAATTTCTTTTCCATCCTTCTTTGCTTGAATCGCTTCTTCTAGCATTTCAATGTACATATCAATACCAACCGTATCAATAAAACCTGATTGTGATGGACCGAGTAAATCCCCTGCACCACGAATCGTGAGATCTCGCATTGCGATTTTATAACCGGAACCTAGTGATGCGAATTCTTTGACTGCATTTAAACGCTTTTGTGCGATTTCTGTAAGTTGTCTGTGTTGAGGAATCATTAAATAAGCATACGCTAAACGATCACTTCTACCAACTCTACCTTTAATTTGATAGATTTGAGCTAAGCCAAAGTTTTGTGCATCTTCAATCATAATTGTATTTGCGTTTGGTACATCAATTCCATTTTCTACAATTGTTGTACAAACAAGAACATCGATTTCATGTTGATTAAATCGTAACATTGTATCTTCGATTTCTTCTTTTCCCATTTGCCCATGGACACAGCCTATCTTAGCTTCTGGTAGTAAATGTTGTAGTTTTCGCATTCTATTATAAATTTGTTCAATATTGTTATATAAATAGAATACTTGTCCATTTCTACTTAATTCTTTTTCAATTGCATTTTGAATCAAACCATCATTTTTTTCTACAACATAAGTTTGTACAGAATAACGATTCATTGGTGGAGTTTCTAATTGTGATAATTGTCGTATACCTACAAGTGACATTTGTAATGTACGTGGAATTGGTGTTGCACTTAATGTTAATACATCAATTCCATTTTTCATTTCTTTAATTCTTTCTTTATGTTCGACACCAAATCTCTGTTCTTCATCAACAATCAATAAACCAAGATCTTTAAACTTGATATCTTTACTTAATAAGCGATGTGTTCCAATTACAATATCAACTTTACCTTCTTCTAGATCTTTCAATGTTTTCTTTACATCACTACTCGATACATAACGATCTAACACTCTAATTTCAACAGGATATCCCTTATATCGATTGATATAGGTATGAAAGTGTTGTTCAGCTAAAATCGTTGTAGGACATAACATAGCAACTTGTTTGTTATCAGTTACAGCTTTAAAAGAAGCAATCACAGATACTTCTGTCTTTCCAAAACCAACATCTCCACACACTAATCGATCCATTGGTTTATCACTTTCCATATCTTTTTTAATTTCTTCGACTGCTTTCTTTTGATCCGGTGTTAATTCATAAATAAAATCATCTTCAAATTTCTTTTGTTCTTCTGTATCTTTTGAAAATGCATATCCAATATGTGTTTCTCTATTTGCATACAAAGAAATCAAACGTTCCGCAATATTCGCAACATTTTCTTGTAACTTTTGTTTTGTCTTTTCCCAATCCCCACTACCTAATTTATTTAAACGAGGAACTACACCTTCTCTTGATACGAACTTTCTAACCAAACGAAATTGTTCTAGAGGTACTAATAGTTCTGCATTTCCTCGATAAACAACTTTCAAAAAATCTCTTTTTACACCTTGAAACTCTCTTGTTTCAATTCCAATATATTGTCCAACACCATATGTCGCATGAACAATATAATCTCCTGGTTTCAAATCTTCATAATGGTGAAGTACTTCTGCACTTCTAAATTTATTTTCATATCTTCCTCTATGATGATGTAATTCAAAGATTTCTGCAGCAGTATATACATTGATTTGTGTTCCAATATGAAATCCTTGTACATAATCTGATAGATAAAGATTGATTCCTTGTGTTAATTCACTATCCGCATGAATCATTTGATATGGTATTTTGTTATTAATACAGATTTCAATTACTTTTTTTAATTCTTTTTCAGTTAATGCGATAACATTCTTTTCTGGTGTTTGAATCATCTTCAAACGAATATCTAATGGTTCATTTGGTAAATGTAATTCACCAATCATAGATATGTTATCCATGAATGGTTCTTCATTCACTCTTTTACAATCTAAGGCAATTCTAGAATAATCATGATAAACAGAATACTTCGGTATCATCTTTCCTTCTTGAACCATTTCTTGAATATACGCTACAGAATCTTCTAATAAACTTTTTACAGAATCTGATACTTTTGTAGGATCAGAAATGATGAAAGTTGGATGATCCATATAATCCCATATACCACTTGCCTTTTCTAATAATGCAGTATAAGGATACATTCTTCTTTCAAAGATATGACTTTCTAAGGATGTAAGATCTGATTCAATTTCTCCAGAGATATTTCTTGTATCTTCATTGATGATTTTTCTAGCTTTCGTACAGATTTCTTCAATTTGTGCATTTGTAAATAAAACATCAGAAGCAGGAACGATTTTTACATCCTTGATTTGTTGAATTGTCTTTTGTGTTGTGACATCAAAAAATCGAATCGAATCAATTTCTGTATCAAAAAATTCTATACGAATTGGATTTTCATAATTAATAGAATAAACATCAATGATGCCACCTCTACTTGCGAAAGAAAGTGGTTGATCTACATGAGTGGTTTGTGTATATCCACCTTTGATCAGTCTTTCTTTTAAAGAATCCATGTTGATTTCTTTTCCAATAGATAAATCAATCACACAATCTTGAAAATCAGAAGGATCAGGTAAAAAACGCAATAAAGCACTTGGACATGTAATGACAACTTGATGCGGATTTTCTAAAAGAGATGCCATCGTTTCTACTTTAATGGCTTGCATTTCAGGAGAATTGGCAATCGCTTCGACTCTTAAAGACTCATCCGAAGCAAAAAGAGCACATTCTTCATCAGAGAGAAAAGATGAAATTCTCTCGTATAATCGTTGTGCTTGATATAAATTTTGTTTTACAACTAACAAAGAGCGTTTTCGATGTTGAAAAGATGCAGCAATCATTAAAGCTTCTTGAATAACTGTATTAAATGGAATATCTGAATTTTCTTCATCTAATAACTTCACTGCAGGATTATCTTCTAATTCATCTAATAACCACTTTGGTATTTTTTCATTACTCATATTTATTTTTTAATATTGTATTTGTTCATTACTTTATCCATTGGTTCACTGACCCATGCATAAGCAGCTTCTGCACTATTCTTTAACGCAAATTCAAAATCTTCTTTTTCTGCTTTTGGTACAGGTGATAATACCCAATCAGGAACCAAATCATGATTTCCTTTACTAGAATGTCCTACTCCAATTCGAATTCTAGCGATTTCACTTGTTCCTAAATGATTGATAATTGATTTCATTCCCTTTTGACCACCTGCAGAACCATTCTTTCGAATTCTAACAGAACCTGTAGGTATATCCATATCATCATGCATAATTAAGATATCTTGAGGATCGATATGATAATAATTGACTGCTTGAATGACCGCATTTCCTGATTCATTCATATAAGTTAATGGTTTCATCAATAAAACAGATTCTCCATTGATTTTGATTGTTGCGATATTCGCATTCCACTTTTTTGTAGAAAGTGTTGTATTACATTTCTCTGACAAAAAATCCATCGCCATAAAGCCAGAATTATGTCTTGTCTTTTCATATTCTTTTCCAGGATTACCTAATCCAACAATTAATTTCATTCCTTTGTATCCTCTTCTTCATTAGAAACTTCAATCGTTTCTTCTTCTACTTCTTTTTCAACTTCTAAACCAAGTTGTTTAATCCATCTTTCACCAATTCCACTCTTTGCGAAATTCTCTAACATTGGTTTACATTCTTCATATTTTTCAGCGTTACCTTGTTCTTTATAAAGATACGCTGCTGTTGCGTTTGCGATAGATTTATAAATACCAATCAAAGACTTCGAATATTGATATTGACTATAGTTACCAGATAAAAGATCTTCGTAAAAATGCAACCCTTTATCCTCTTCATTTTCATAGAACTTATTTACTTCATTTCCTAATTCTTTTACCAATTGATTCTTTAATACATCACTGTATTGATCCATCTTTTCTTTTAATTGTTTACGATATAAAGGCATTCCATCTTTTTCTAAAATATTTGGAATTCCTAAATATAAATAAAAGAATGCATCTTCATTTTCACTAATAGAAACTGTTCCATTTTTATTATGTGACATTAATTTATCAACATTGATAGAATTTAATACATTTTCAAAATCTAAAAATTCATTATGAAATGCATATCCCCATAATTTAATCACTCTTCCTTTATTTAAGAATTCTTCATCATCTTTCATTGTTTCTTCAAATTCTTCCATGTTATGAAAAAATTCTTCTTTATCACCAATTGAATTTACAACATCAATTAATTTTTTGCTCTTATTTGTTCTTTTTGACATCAAGAACATTCTAACAATCAATAAAATAAATATTAAATAGATAATAATCTGCATATTTCACCTCTCAAAGATAGTTAAATACTACCATTTTTATATCAAAAATTAAAATTTCTAAATTCTTGTTATCTGAAAATATTGTGAAATAATTTTTCTTTTTTAAGAATTCCATTTAAAATAGATTTATGAATAATAAAGATACATTTGAAAAAGAATTAGAAGATATAAAACGTGAAAGTAAAAAAACAAATTCTTTTCCTGAAGATATAGATTATGAATTAGAAAATGGAACAAGTAGTGACAAGATTGTTTCTGAAACAAGTACTTTATTTGATAATATTTCTGATTCACCAGAATTATTAGAAGAAAAAAAAGTAGATGATGTTTTTCGAAAGCTTGAAGAAACTGCTGCAGATTTAAAAATCTATGAAGAATTAGAAGAAAAAGAAAAGAAAAAAAAGAAACCAAAAAAGAAAACAACAATCGTTATTATTATTTCGATATTATTAGTTGTTTCACTCGTTTTATTACTTGTAAGTATGTATGCTTATAAAAATAGAGAAGCGATTCATAAAGCAGCACAACCTACTTTAGTTCCAACTTTATCACCTGAAGAGAGTGGTGATGATACAAATAAGTTACCTGATGAATTATTAGATACAAATTCTATGCAAGTACTTGTTGATTCTACGCATGCTTTATCAAAAGACTTTGTTCCTCAAAATCTAGCAACTCCTTATTTGAATAGTACAACAGATGTTATTCAAGTAAATGCGGAAGCAGGGGAAATGGCAAAACAAATGAAAGCAGCTGCGGAAGCAGAAGGTATTTCATTAACTGTTACAAGTGGATACATGTCTTATCAAGAAATTGAAGAAAAAGCATTAGATATTATTGCGTTAAATGGAGAAGAATATGCAAAGGCAAATGGATATATTGCAGGATGTAATGAACACCAAACTGGTCTAGCATTAGACTTTACAGATGATCCAACAAATATCAACAATACCACTGCATTCCAAGAAACTGCTGCAGGTCAGTGGCTATATCAACACGCACATGAATATGGTTTTATTCAAAGATATCCGGAAGGAAAAGAAAGCATTACAGGTGTTGCCTTTACACCATATCATTATCGTTATGTTGGTGTAGATGTCGCAAATGCGATATATAATAAAGGTCAAGAATTAAACGATCCAAATTATACTTTTGAAGAATATTACAACATTCAAAAATAGCATTTTTAATAAAAAGACATATTATTTTCTGAAACTTGAAAAAATTTACAGAAAGTATGTCTTTTTTTATGATGTTTATTGACAATTTAATGTCCAAAAGATATTATTTTATAGCGTTTGTTTTCTATAACATGTAGAAAAATTTATGAATGGAGGTGGCATGAATGAAGAGAACATACCAACCAAGCAAGAAAAAGAACAAAGCCACTCATGGCTTTAGGGCCCGTATGGCAACTGTCGGCGGACGTAAGGTCCTTGCAAGAAGACGTGCTAAGGGAAGAAAGGTCTTATCTGCTTAAAACCGCCGATTGGTGGTTTTTTTACTTTTTGATATGAAAAAAATTAATCGTGTCAGAAAATCTCAAGAATTCCAGAAATTAATTCATACTGGAAAGAAAGTTACCAATGGTCAATTTGCATTATATTATCTTCCAAAAAAAGAAAATATGAATCGTATTGGAATTACACTTTCAAAGAAGATTGGTAATGCGGTTGAAAGAAACAAATTAAAACGACAAGTTCGTATGATGTGTGAAGAATTAATTGATTTTAAATCATGTAATTATGATGCCATCATTATTGTTCGATTTGGATATAAAGATAACAACTACGCTACGAACAAAAAGAGCTTGGAAAAACTGTTTAATAAAGCTACAATGTTGTAGTTAGACAATTAAGGAGAAGGGTAATGAAATTTAGTCCCCGCATGAAAAAATTATTGAAATGGTCGTGCTTAATGTTATTTGTGGTTATGACAGTAGGCTGTACTGTTCCTAGAGATGCAAATAACAACGTAATTTTAATCACAAACGATACAACATTTTCCAGCATTATGGCTGATGAAAACTGGTTCAGTGCAATCTTTGTATATCCATTAAGTAAGTTGATCAATTTGCTTGCCCCAAAGATTTCTGTTGGTGGAGCAATCATTGTCATTACAATTTTAGTTAATGGTATCGTTGCCTTAGTAACTTATAAATCAACTATCGCAACACAACAAATGCAATTAATTCAACCTGAACTTGAAAAGATTCAACGTAAATATGAAGGTAGAGATGATGATACTTCTAAGATGCGCCAAGCTGCTGAAATGCAAGCTTTGTACAAAAAATATAACATCTCTCCAACAGGTACGTTATTAGTTACATTTATTCAATTTCCTATCTTAATGGCTATGTATATGGCTGTTCAAAGAAGTGAAGCTGTTCAAACTGGTCAATTCTTAGGAATGAGAATGGATTCTACTCCATTAACTGGAATCAAAGGTGCATTGAGTGGTGATACTGCTGGATGGATGTACTTAGTACTATTTATCTTCATGGCTGCTTGTCAATTCATGTCAATGAAACTTCCACAAATCATTCAAAAGAAGAAAGCGGAAGCAGAAGCTGCAAAACATCATAGAAAACCTGAAGTATCAGATAACAAATCTATGAAGTTCATGCAGATCTATATGATGGCTATGATCTTAATGTTTGGTTTGATGTGGCCAAGTGCTATGGCTCTCTATTGGGCTATCAACTCACTTGTAAATATTGTTAAAACATTAGTTGTTCAAAAAGTTATTGATAAACAAAATGCTGAAAAGAAAGGAGCAAGATAATGACTTCCTATACTGCTAAAACAATTGAAGAATTACTAGAAAATGCTTCTATTGATAAAGGATGTTCTGTTGAAGAATTATCTTATACAATTACTGAAGAAAATGATGGTGTATTAGGGATTGGTAAATCCATTACTGCCAATGTATTCACATTAGAAGATGTAAAAGAATTTATCTTTGATTATTTAGGTGATTTCTTTACAGGAATTGATTTAGATATTGAAGTTGCTTTAGAAGAAAAGAATGATGGATTCATCATTAATCTAAATGCAGATAATAACGCAGTTTTAATTGGAAAGATGGGTAAGACATTATCAGCTTTCAATACTGTTGTAAGAGCAGCAGTTAATGCAGAATTCAAAAAGAGAATTGATGTATTGATTGATGTTAATCACTATAAAGATGATCGTTACTACAAGTTAAGATCTATGGGTAAAAGAATTGCCAAGCAAGTTCAAAAGTCTCATGTAAATGTTGAACTTGATCCAATGCCAAATGATGAACGTAAAGTTATCCACCAAACATTGAATGATTGGCATAATATTAGTACAGAATCAGAAGGGGAAGGTTCTAACAGACATTTAGTTATTAAATATGTTCCAGATCCTGAAGAAGATGTAGAAGAAGTTACAGAAGAATCCGTAGCAGAATGAGAATAGTCGAAGGACTATTCTTTTTTTGTGGAAAAATAGTTCTATTTTTGTTGATAATTAACATGTTTTTAATATTTATGTGTGTAATTTATACACAATTATCCACATTTTATAAACAATCAAAAAGTTTCACTTTTCCACAATTGTGGAAAAGTGTGGAAAACTCTAATTTATTGATATTTATGCTTTTTTCTGATTGTTGATAATTGTGTGTTACTTTTTTTATTATCTATATTTATCCACAAATTTTGTAGTTTTCCACAATGTTTATAAGTTTTCCACTATTTATCAACTTTTAAATTTTGTGGAAAGTTGTGGAAAAATATCAAATTTATGATAATTATGCTTATTTTTTATATTCATTAAATTGTGGATAACTTTTTTTTCCACAAAAATACATAGCTTTTCCACAATAAACGACATAAAATATATAAGCAAAATATATTGGAGTACAAAATGAAATTATCAAAAGATCATTATCTTTTAGATGTGTGGAATAAAGTTTTAGAATACATGCACACAAATGAAAATATAGATACGCAATTAATAAACAACTTTTATAAACCTTGTTCTTTATATGAATTAACAGAAGATAAAGCTATTCTTATATCACCGAATATTGTAAATAAACAAATCTTACAAAGCCAATCTGATATATTATCTGACTGTTTTACAAATGTATTAGAACTTGATCATCGTATTTTAATTGAAGTTTATCAAGAAAATGAATTACCTACAGAAAAGATTATCAATACACCTGTCAATTCATTTAATGATTTTGATTTTCAATCAATGCCTATTCAAAAAGATCGTACATTTGATAACTTTATTGTTGGAGATTGTAATAAAGAATCACAAGCTGCTTCTTTAGCTTGTGCATTAAATCCAGGTAAGTTCTTTAATCCATTGTTTATTTATGGTAATTCAGGCTTAGGAAAAACACATTTATTGATGTCGATTGCCAATTATGTAATCAACAATGATCCTACAAAAAAGGTTTATTATACAGAATCTCTAAAATTTGTTGAAACGGTTGTGAATGCTATTAGAGATAATAGGATTGAAGAGTTTAAACATTATATGTATAACGTTGATTTGTTATTGGTTGATGATATTCAGTTTCTAGCAGGAAAAGAAAAATCACATGAAATTTTCTTTACGATCTATAACGAACTCGTCAATAACAAAAAACAAGTTTGTATTGCTTCAGATAGACAACCACGTGAAATCAAAGGATTGGAAGATCGTTTAATTTCTAGATTTTCTTCTGGATTATCTGTTGGAATTGATTCTCCTGAATTTGAAACTTCTTTAGCAATCTTACAAAGTAAAATCAAACAAAATGGCTATGGAATAGATGATGTAGATCAAGAAGGGCTCGCTTATATTGCTTCTAACTTCTCTGGTAATGTCAGAGATCTAGAAGGTGCTTGGAATCGTGTATTGTTTTATGCAATTGAATTTCAACCAGATGGAGGATGTATTAAATTTGAAACAGTTATGAACGCTTTAAAAAATCAAGCAGTCGTTTCTGATAAAACAGGATTATCTCCTAAAAAAATCATTAAAGTCGTTGCGGATTATTATGGTTTAACACGTCAACAAATTACTTCTAAAACAAGAACGAAGAATATCTCAAATGCACGTCAAATATCTATTTATTTATGTCGTAAATTATTAGATATTCCATATATCAAAATTGGAGATGAATTTGGTGGTAGAGATCATTCTACAATTATCTCTGCTTGTACAAAAGTAGAAAACCAAATCGAAAAAGATGAGACATTTAAAAATGCTGTGAATGAAATTGAAAAACAACTATCTTAGTTATCAACAATTTTATCCACTTTATATCAACACTCTAAAATGATAAAATTATATTGTTATTATGCGGATATTTAGAGTTTTCCACAATTTCCACAGTCTTAATAACAATAACTATATTAAATTAATATATACATATAAAAGGAGGAAGTCACATGAACTTCGTAATCAATAAAAATGAATTATCCAATGCATTAAGCATTGTATCTCATGCGGTATTTTCTAATTCACCTCAACCATCTTTAAGAGGTATTAAAGTTGAAGCAAAAAATGATTCTTTAATCATTACAGGTAGTGATTCTGACATTTCTATTCAGAAAACAATTCATAAGAATGATGATAATCATTTAATTATTACAGAAGAAGGATCTATTTTAATTGAATCTAAATATTTATTAGATATCGTTAAAAAGATTGATAGTGAATCCGTTCAAGTAGAAATTATTGATGGATCTTTAACTCGTTTCTCAGGTAATTCTGCAGTATTTAAAATCAATGGTATGAATGCTTATGATTATCCTACAATTGACTTTACAATGCCTTCAGATTTCATTGAAGTTGAACAATCTTTATTAACTGAAGTTATTGAAGAAACTTCTTTTGCGGCTAGTGTAAAAGAAACTCGTCCTGTTTTAACTGGTGTTAATTTTAAATTAGAGAATCAATCATTGATTGTTACAGCTACAGATTCTTATCGTTTAGCGAAAAAAGTAATAAGCTTAAATTCTGATTTATCATTTAATATCACAATTCCTTCAAAGTCTTTAAATGAAGTGAAATCTACGATGTTAAATGGAAATGGAAAAATTAAAATTTCTCAAGATGATAAAAAAGTTCAATTTGTGATTGATGATATGATTTTACAATCTCGTTTATTAGATGGAGGTTATCCTGAAACAGATCGTTTAATTCCAAATGAATTCTCTTATAAATTAATTATGAATCGTCAAGATTTGATTAAAGCGATTGATCGTACTACATTTATTAAAAATGATAATATGACTATCAATAAACTCCAATGTTCTACAGATGAAATTGTACTAACAAATAAGTCTCAAGAAATTGGAGAATCTAGAGAAGTATTAAATGGTAGTTGGAGTGGAGAGCCTCTCAATATTTCTTTCTCAGGTAACTATGTTATGGATGCTGCAAAGGTATTAAAAGGTGATCAAATCACAATCGAATTTACAGGTGAAATGAAACCATTTGTACTGAAAAATATGGATGATGATAATGTAATTCAACTTGTTTTACCAGTAAGAACTTACAATTAAATTTCACTCAAATTAAAACCTTAAAAAGTTATTCTTAAAAGTTATAGAAATCATGATAAATAAAGGATTTTTTAAAGCTTTTATGTTATAATTTATAAGGTTTTTTTCATGCATGTTTGAAAGGAGTTTTCATGGATAAATTAAACAGTGAATATATTAAATTAGACCAGTTTTTAAAGATGGCAAATATTATTTCAACTGGTGGTGAAGCTAAGTTTTATTTGATGGAAAATGATGTTTTAGTCAATGGTATGAAAGAAAATCGTAGAGGTAGAAAACTTTATCCTGGTGATATTGTTACAGTAGAAGGAAGAAAACTTATTGTTGGATGATTATTAAATCTGTTGCGTTAAGAAATTTTAGAAATTATAAGAATACTGAATTTGAGTTTTCTAATGGATTGAATTTTATTACAGGTAATAATGCGCAAGGAAAAACAAATCTATTAGAAAGTCTTGTTTATTTATCTTTAACAAGAAGTCATCGTATTTTAGATGATAAACAATTGATTAAAGATAATTGTTTATTTTCTAATATTAAATGTACTTTTATCGATCAGGAAAAGATAAAAGAAATAGAAGCTATTATTCATGAAAACGGAAAGACTTTGATGTTGCATCATCAACCTGTTAAAAAAAGTAGTGAATTTGTAGGTTTATTAAATGTTGTTCTTTTTTCTCCAGATGATTTGAATATATTTTCTGATCCACCAAAAGAAAGAAGAAAATTAATCAATCAAGAAA
>CAVJMM010000004.1:0-61521 GCA_963650865.1 Eubacterium sp. AM49-13BH
GATCAGATTAATTACTCTGATCTTTCTAATAACAGTTGCGTCAGCAACTTTTTTTTATCCAAGTTCTCCTTATAAGAATCTTTGTCTTTTTCTTGTCTTAATTTTTCAGCCAGTCTTTTTGCTACGACACTAATAGCTATCAAAGTATCGATTAATGATTCATCACTTTGGTTATCAAGACTGGCTGTAACTCTTTGATTATGCATATCACTTCCTCGCTTTCTGAAAGACTTTATGTCCTTCTAACTACCTAAGGGGTATTGGAAGAAGAAATTCCGGAAATTTTAGAAACTTTTTTAAATTTCTTCAATTTCTTATCGTCAATGCCTTTACAACTTCCTAAGGGGGTGACAGAATACAAAATTCCGGAAAAAAGATAAAAAAGTCAGGGAAAATAAAATTTTGTTTATTTTGCTAATAAATAGAAAAAGAAGCTTCAAGATAATATAATTGTTATAAACAAAAGGAAAAATATAATATGCGAGTAGAAGACATGACACTAGAGGCTTATAAACAAGCTATTAAAGATGGTTTGGTAAAAGAAGTTGGTAAAAAAGAAGCTGAAAGACTTATGCAGGAGTATGAACCAGATTTTAATGATTTTCATAAAAATGGTTGGAGAATTGGTGGTGCGATTGCTGCAATAATAATGGGGTGGTAAATTATGTTTTTTAAAAGAAAATCTCAAGAAAATAAAGTTTTAGATGATTTAGAAACGGACAAGGATTTAAGATTTCGACTTATGCTCGAGCATGGTACTGATTGGGAAGAATATTATTATCGAGAAGTTTATAAGGATCAACCAAAATTATTAGAAGTCATGTTAGATTGTATTAGACATGAAAAAGGGAATCGCAAATAAAACGCGGTTCTTTTTTTATATGAAAAAATGATAGAGACTATTCATCTCTATCATCTTCATTATTATAAAATTTCAATTCATAAGAATCTTGTTGAAACATTTCTGCATCTTCTCTTGTTAAGAAATGGTGCTTGTTTGATACAGGATTCTTTTTCTTTTCTTCTTTCTTTTTCTCTTCCATTAGATCAATGCTTTACGAATGATATTTCCTTCTCTTTCAGGAGATACAGAAACTAATGAAACTGACACACCTGTATATTCTTCGATGAATTCAACATATTTTTTACAATTTTCTGGAAGTTCTTCAAAGCTTCTAACAGTAGAAATATCTTCATTCCAACCATCAAATACTTTCCAAATTGGCTTGCATTCACCATAAGCTTTCAAAGAAGCAGGAACATAGTCGATTTGTTTGCCATTCATTTCATAACCAACACAAACTGGAATCTTATCGTAACCAGAAAGAATATCAATTTTTGTAATGGCAATGTCTGTTAAACCATTGATACGAACTGCTTGTTTTACGACAGGAAGATCTAACCAACCACATCTTCTAGGTCTACCCGTTGTAGCTCCAAATTCAAAACCTTTTTGTCTTAAAGATTCACCTTCATCACCTAATAATTCTGTGATAAATGGTCCTTCACCAACACGCGTAGAATATGCTTTCACAATACCAATGATACGTGTTAAGGCTTGTGGAGGAACACCTGCACCTTCTAATACACCTGCAGAAGTAGGAGAGGAGGAAGTGACAAATGGATATGTACCATAGTTGATATCCAACATATTCGCTTGTGCTCCTTCAAACAATACAACTTTATTTTGTTCTAATGCTTCATTGACTAATGATACAGAATCACAAATCATTGGTAACATTTTCTCTCTTAATTCTTTGAATTGAGCTACCATTTCATCATAATCAAATGGTTTACCACCATATACTTTTTCAATTTCCGCATTTTTGATTTCTAATGTACTCTTTAATTTTTCTTGGAATACATCCCAGTCTTGTAAATCACAAACACGAATACCAATTCTAGAATATTTATCAGAATAACAAGGACCAATACCATTCTTTGTTGTACCAACTTTATATTTTCCACCACGTGCTTCAATCAATTCATCTAAACGAACATGATATGGCATTAATAATTGTGTACGATCAGATATTCTTAAATGATCACAAGTTAATCCTTGTTCTTCTAATTGTTTTACTTCATCAAATAAAACAAATGGATTTAATACAACTCCAGGTCCAATAACACAAAGAGCATCTTTATTTAAGATTCCAGAAGGTAATAAATGCAGTACCGTTTTCTTACCATTTACAACGACTGTATGGCCAGCGTTATTTCCACCTTGATAACGTACGACCATATCTACATGTTTTCCTAATAGATCTACGACTTTACCTTTTCCTTCATCGCCCCATTGTGCACCAACTACAACATATCCTGACATATTTTTTTCCTCCACCACATACAAAAAATATTTTATCACATTTCAATCATGTAATATGTGTTATTTTTTACATTCCTATGATTATTTGAATCACATCTGTAAAATTCTTTCAATGCCTGTGTTAGAATAGGTGACAAGGAGTGTATGATATGAGTGAAAGAAATAACAAAGGAAAAACACCAGAAGATTATGGTTTTCATATGCCAGAAAAAAAGAATAGTTTTAAAATTGAACTGAATGGAAAATCTTCTATAAAAAAAATTATTGGAGTAGTAAGTGGAAAAGGTGGAGTAGGTAAATCTTTTGTCACAAGCATGCTTGCAAGTGAAATGGCAAGAAGAGGGTATCGCGTAGCAGTATTAGATGGCGATATCACAGGACCTTCTCAAACCAAAGCCTTTGGAATTCATGAAAAGGCTATGGGAGATGGTAAACTGATTTATCCATATATCACAAAAAATGGAATTCAAGTCATTTCCACGAATATGATCTTAGATACTGATGAAACACCTGTGATTTGGAGAGGACCTATGGTCGCGAATATTTTGAAACAATTCTATACAGATGTTGTTTGGGATGATGTAGATTATATGTTTGTGGATATGCCTCCAGGAACAAGTGATGTACCTTTAACTGCTTTTCAATCCTTCCCATTAAATGGAATCGTTGTTGTTACAAGTCCACAGGAACTTGTTTCTATGGTTGTTGAAAAAGCAATTAACATGGCAAATCAAATGAATGTCAATGTTTTAGGACTCATTGAAAATATGAGCTATGTTGAATGTCCAAATTGTAATGAGAAGATTGAAATTTTTGGAAAGAGCCACATTCAAGAAGTTGCAGATAAATATAACTTACCAGTTCTTGCGAAAATTCCAATGAGACAATCTATCTCTGCTAGTGCGGATGCAGGCACGATGGAAGATCTAGAAGTAGATGAAATTAAATCTGCTGCAGACTTTTTAGAAACGAATTCAGGTATTGCTCGATAAACGTTCACATAAGATTCACAGTTATTTTTTAACATGTTTTTGTAGAGGATAAGAGTATGACAAGAATATTGATTACAGATGATGAAGCAAAGATTCGTTCTTTGATTGCGAAATATGCAGCACATGAAGGCTTTGAAACAGAAGAAGCTTGTAATGGAATGGAAGCTGTAGAAAAATGTGAAAAGAACACTTATGATTTAGTGATCATGGATATTATGATGCCAGAGTTAGATGGTTTTTCTGCAGTAAAAGAAATCAAAAAAACACATCCTGACATGCCATTTATTATGTTAAGTGCATTGGGTGAAGAATACGATAAGATTCATGGATTTGATTTAGGTGTAGATGATTATGTTGTTAAACCTTTTTCTACAAAAGAATTAATGATGCGTATTCAAGCAATTTTAAAAAGAACTAAATCTGCGGATACAAATTCAGAAAAATTTGTTGTGGATGATCTCATGATTGATTATTCTGCTCGTACCGTAACAATTGAAGGAAAGCGTGTTCAACTTTCTCCAAAAGAATATGATTTATTAACTTACTTAGTAAAAAATCAAGGAATTGCCTTAACTAGAGAACAATTATTAAGCAATGTTTGGGGTTATGATTTCTTTGGGGATGATCGTACATTAGATACGCACATCAAACTACTAAGACGTAATCTAGGTGATTATGCGAAATATATCGTTACATTGAGAGGCGTAGGTTATCGTTTTGAAAAAGCTGATTAGTTTAAAATGGGAAATTGGTAAATATTTAATTATATTTTCTTTGTTAACGAGTACTGTTGTATTTTTGTTTCAATTTGTACTTTTAGAACCAATGTATGAAGCAAATAAAATCAAAAGTATTCAAAGCGTAGGAGAATATGTAGAAAAATCAATTGAAGATGATCGTTTGGATGATTTTGTTGATTTTATTCAATCACAATCAGATACATGTATCATGGTTTATCAAGCAGATTCTTCAGAAGGAACACAATCTGGTATTGGAAATAAAGGATGCATGATTTCTTCTATTACAAATTCTCAACGCGCAAAGTTTATTTCTCAAGCAATCGCAAATAAAAATCATACA
This sequence comes from Eubacterium sp. AM49-13BH, assembly GCA_963650865.1. Taxonomy (GTDB): domain Bacteria; phylum Bacillota_I; class Bacilli_A; order Erysipelotrichales; family Erysipelotrichaceae; genus Bulleidia. The sequence goes on from CAVJMM010000004.1 coordinate 4,399, forward strand.
TATTTAGCTAGAGTTACAAGTAAATCTAGTGATTTTGGAATGGATGAATCAAATGGAACATACTTTGATACAATTGTTTATACAAAAGTTGTTTCAACAAATCCAAATTCCGTTATTATGGTTTCTGGAAATATTACACCAGTCAATACAACAACAGAAACACTTGCTTCGCAAATGCGTTATATTGGCTTGTTTATGATTTTATCTGTTGCGATATTAACGCTGATCATGTATAAACGCATCGCAAAACCTATCATTGGAATTACAGAAAACGCAAAAGAACTTCCACAAGGAAAATATACTTTGGATCCTAAAACAAATCGTTATAAAGAAGCGGCAGATCTCAATGCAACTCTCGTTCAAGCAGCATCAGATATTCATAAAGCGGATAAGGCAAAACGTGATTTGATTTCAAATGTTTCTCATGATTTAAGAACACCATTAACAATGATTAGTGGATATGGTGAAATGATGATTGATTTACCAGAAGAAAAAACAGATGAAAATATTCAAGTTATCGTTGATGAATCGAAACGCTTAAATTCTTTAGTAAATGACTTGTTAGATATGTCTCGTTTACAAGATGGTAGAATCACACTCAATAAAGCAGTTTTTGATATTACACAATTATTAAAAACACAACTACAAAAATATGAAGTCTATACATTGCAAGAAGATTATCAAATAGATAAAGAATTAACAGATTCTATCTATGTGAATGCAGATGCAAAAAGAATCGAACAAGTATTTAATAATTTCATGAATAATGCAGTGAACTATGGTGGTGAAGCAAAACATATTATTGTTCGTGAAATGGATCAAAAAGATACGGTTCGAATTGAAGTGCAAGATTTTGGTGAAGGAATCGATGAAGCGGATTTACCAAATATTTGGGATCGATATTATAAAGTGGATAAAGAACATGTTCGTGTTGCGAATGGTTCTGGAATTGGATTGAATATCGCAAAACAAGTATTAGATCTTCATCAAGCAAAATATGGAGTAACTTCTAAGAAGAATCAAGGTTCAACATTTTGGTTTGAACTACAAAAAGTACAACAGTAAAGGTATCTCAATTGAGATACCTTTATTCATAAACTACTTTTTCGAATAATTGTTTAAAGTTATACATTTTGTCTTTCTTTGTTAAAAAGATATATGCATGCGATAGACTACCATCTCGAGAACATCTACCGACACGATGAATGAGTTGTTCTTGTGTATCACTCATATCATAAAGTATCACAGTATTTACACTAGGAATATCAATTCCTCTAGAAGCTACATCTGTAGCACATAATATATTCAATGTATGATCATGGAATTGTTCCATGATTTTTTTTCTGTTTGAATAATCCATTTCAGAATGAATCGTATCAATTTGATAATTTCTTTTTTGTAGAAGTTCTGTTATAAAATCACATGTTTTTCTTGTGTTACAAAATAAAATACAGGAATTTGTTTGTTTTTTTAAGATTGTTTCTAATACATCTATTTTTTTATTTTCTTTTGTTTTAATAATATGAACAATAATGTTTTGTTTCTTAGAACAATCATTTTCAATTCTACAAATAAATGGATTTTTTAAGATTGTGCTCGCTAATCTTTTTGTTTGTTTTGTTTCTGTTGCGGAAAATAACATTGTTTGATGTTCCTTGAAATAAGAAATACAAGATAAAACATCTTCTTCAAATCCCATGGATAACATCATATCTGCTTCATCTAATACGATCATATCGCATTGTTTTGTTTTGAAGGTATGTCTACGTAAATGATCCTTTACCCTAGAAGGTGTACCCACAACAATATCTGCACCATTCTTAAATGTTTTGATTTGTTTTTGAATATCATAACCACCTGTTAATAAAGCTGTACGGATACCTTCTCTTTTCTTTAATAGATCTCGAATGACATGCGTGATTTGAATACAAAGTTCTCTTGTTGGTGCTAAGATCAAGCATCTTGGAAAATGTTTTCCTTTTCCTTGTAATTCGATTTTTTCTAAAATTGGTAATAAATATGCATATGTCTTTCCACTTCCGGTAGGAGATAATGTGTAGATATCTTCTCCTAGACACGCATGAGGAATGACTTGTTGTTGGATTTGTGTGTAATTCTGATATGGGAATGCTTCCGTTGTTTCTTCTCTTAATTTAATCATGTTAAAGAAAATAGCATTTTTTATTTCAATTGTACAGTTCTGTGTTACTATTTTATGCAGGAAAGAGAGAAGTATTATGGAAACTTATGTGTTTACACCAAAAGGTGTTTGTAGTAAAAAAATGACATTTGAAATTGAAGGAGATACGATTCAATCACTTGTTGTAGAAGGTGGCTGTAATGGAAATTTAAAAGGCATTGGATCACTTTTAAAAGGAAGAAAGATTCAAGATGTCATTGCTTGTTTAGACGGAATTCAATGTGGATTTAAAAATACATCTTGCCCTGATCAAATTGCACAAGCATTAAAACAATATCATCAATGAAAAAGGCATGTGCCTTTTTTTGTATTCTATTATTTTTTTTAGTATAATTTCCCATGTTGGAGAAAGATATGAGTATATTTGAAAAAGGTCAAAAACTAGAAAATCAATTCCAATATGGAATTTGGTTAGATTATAAAAATTACCATTGGTTGTTTTTTATGAAAGATGCTGTGTGGGATCAAGAAGAAATCCAAAATATTGAAAAAAACAATATTACGATTTCTTTTATCCAAAAAGGAATTGTAGATGCATTCTTATTAGAAATTTATGATTGTTTAGAAACAAGCGATATGCCTTTTTGTATGAAAGATGCGGAAGGTGAGTTACTAGAATCTTTACAAGATAAAAGAGAATATACATTTGAAATTGTTATTTTAAATGAGAAAAATGAAGTTGTTACGGATCGAGAAATTCCATTTTTAAATGGACAATCCAAACAACTAAAAGATGCATTGAAAATAAGAATTGATCAAGATTTTACAAGCGAGAATTTTGATCAAGCTTACAATAAGTTGTTGCAGCAATACGAACCATTTGAATTAGAGAAATTCAATGTGTTTGTAAATAAGAAATAGAGGAAAATATGATTGTTGTAATAATTAGTGTAGTTGTATTTGTAATCGATTTGATTACAAAGTATATGATTCAAAATCATATTGCGTTACAAAATGTAGAAATTATTAAAGGTTTTTTCTCTTTGACATATGCGGAAAATACAGGCATGGCTTGGTCTCTTTTATCAGGAAAACAAGCGTTTCTTTCTATCGTTTCTGCAATTGCGATAGGTGTGATGATTTATTATGTTGTTGCGAAAAATTTAGATCGTTTTACAAAAATTGCATTAGCTTTAATGATTGGTGGAGCTGCAGGAAATTTGTTTGATCGTTTATTCTTAGGATATGTAAGAGACTTTTTAGATTTTATTATTTTTGGATATGATTTTCCAATATTCAATGTGGCAGATAGTGCATTGACAATTGGTGTGATTTTGTTGATTATTGCTTCGTTGATAGAAGATAAGGGTAAAAAATGAGTTATAAAGAGTGGATTGTAGAAGAGAGTGGAAGTCGTTTAGACAAATATTTAAGTGAGCATAGTGATTTATCTAGAACTAGAGTGCAAGATCTTGCGAAGGATAAAAAAATTTTCGTGAACAATAAAACGGAAAAGTCTTCTTATAAAGTGGTTGAAGGTGATCAAATTCGTTGTGATGTTCCTGAAGATGAAGTGCTAAATGTAGAAGCTGAAAATATTCCTTTAGATATTTTATATGAAGATGAAGATATTATTGTTATCAATAAGCCAAAAGGAATGGTTGTTCATCCAGCACCTGGAAATTATAGTGGAACTTTAGTAAATGCATTATTGTATCATTGTAAAGATCTATCTGGTATCAATGGTATGATTCGACCAGGTATCGTACATCGTATTGATAAAGATACAACGGGTTGTATTGTTGCGTGCAAAAATGATTTAGCACATAACACTATCGCAAAACAACTTGAAAATAAAACATGTCATAGAGAATATATTGCGTTGGTAGATGGAAGTATCGCTAATGAAGCAGGTGTCATTGATGCACCAATTGGTAGAGATCGTAGAGATCGTCAAAAGATGACGGTTACACCAACAAACTCGAAAGATGCTAGAACACACTTTATTGTGAAAGAAAGATTTCAACATCATACATTGATTGAATGTTCCTTAGAAACAGGTAGGACACATCAAATTCGTGTGCATATGAAATATATTAATCATCCAGTAACGGGTGATGAAAAATATGGTAGAAAATGTAAATTGATGGATACACAAGGACAATGTTTACATGCATACAAATTAACTTTAAAACATCCTCGAACGCATGAAGTCATGTCATTTGTTGCTCCTTTACCTGAATACTTTGAAGAACTATTAGAACTTTTAAGAAAAGAGGAAGACTAATGAAAAACCCGAACATCTTAACATGGGATGAATACTTTATGGGCTTAGCACATTTATCTGCTTTACGCTCAAAGGATCCAAATACGCAAGTTGGTGCTGCGATTGTTGACGAAAATCATCGTGTTGTTTCGGTTGGATATAATGGTTTTCCAACAGGCGTAAGTGATGATGAATTTCCTTGGGGAAGAGAAGGTGGAGTATTAGATTCTAAATATGCTTTTGTTGTGCATGCTGAACTAAATGCAATCTTAAATTCTCAAAGAAGTGTTAGAGGTTGTACGATTTATGTTTCTTTATTTCCTTGTAATGAATGTGCGAAAGCAATTATTCAATCCGGAATTAAAAAAATTGTTTATGAATCTGATAAGTACAATGGTGTAGATACAAATATTGCATCAAAACGAATGTTAAAATCTGCAGGTGTTGAACTAGTTCGTATTTCAAATACAATCTCTATTTCTGTAGAAAAGAAAGAAAATACAGAAAAATAGTATTTCTACACAACAGAAAAAATTGTGTTATAGTATATTCAGTTAGGTAAAACTAACCAAGAGGTATTATTATGACACTTTTGATTGCGATTGGAAGCGTTACAGGGTTCATAGTATTGCGGAACACTGTAAAAAATTACGCAAAGAAGTGAAAGATAGGAGATTTGATCTCCTTTTTTTCATAGAAAAAGTGCAGGTGAACTGCACTTACTTGTTTTTCATTGCATATTTAATTTTTTCAATTGCTTTCTGTAGTTCTTCGTCACTTGCCGCAAAAGCGAAACGTACATGATCTTTATCACTTGGAGAAAATGCATTTCCAGGAACACTCGCAACATGTGCTTTTTCTAGTAAGAATTCTGCAATTTCTGTACTGTTTTGAAATCCATCAAAGCAAACCCAAGCATAGAAGGCGCCTTCTGGTTTTAAAGCAGACACACCTTTGATTTCATTTAAAGAATCAATAAAATAATTTCTTCTTCTTTCATATGCTTGACGCATTCTTTCAATATCATCATAACAATTTAATGCGACAACACCACCATATTGAATGAATTCATTCACACATGTAATGGAATGTGAATAAACTTTGTTCATTAATGAAATATTGTTTTTAGATGCGACGATATATCCCATTCTCCATCCAGTCATTGCATATCCTTTTGAAAATCCAAATACTGAGATGACGTAATCTTGTATATTTTTTTTTGAGGCAAGAGAGTAATGAGGATGTTCATAGATTAAATGTTCATACATTTCATCCATGACAATATGAATGTTTGTATCTTTGATATAACTTTCTAATTCATCTAGTTCTTTTTGAGATAAATCATGTCCTGTAGGATTTGAAGGGGAACAAAGAATGACTAATTTTGTTTTTTCTGTTGTAACCGATAATAGTTTTTCTTTCGTAATCAAATAACGATCAGATTCATCTAATTCTAAAAAGACAGGGGTAGCACCATTCACACGAATCATTGATTCATAAGACACCCAAGCAGGAGAAACAATGATGACTTCATCACCAGCATTCAATAAAGCTTGCATACATAGAAATAAAGAATATTTACCACCTGGAGTTAAAATGATTTGTGAAGGATCAATTTCAATATGATTTTCTCTTTGTAGTTTTTCTACAATACCTTGTCTCAATTCAGGAATCATTCCTCCCGCAACATAATGCGTTTTTCCTTCATTTAAAGCTTTGATTGTTGCATCTTTGATCTGTTGTGGCGTATCAAAATTTGGTTCACCACCAGCTAGATTCACAATATCAATGCCTTCATTTTTCATTTGTTTGGCTTTGTCATTCATTTGAAGGGTTGCACTAGGTGCTAATTGTAAAACGTTAATATTTCCTAATTCTTTCATAAACTTACGCTTTCTTATAATTTCCTAATAAACGGAATGTAGATGCTTTTTTTCTTAATTCATCAATTGCTTGTGATACTGTTTTGTCTCTGATATTTCCAAGAAAATCAATATAAAAATAATAATTCCAATTTTCTTCTTTGATTGGTCTAGATTCTATTTTTTCTAGATTTACACCATATAATGTTGTTACTTGTAACATGTTTGATAAAGAACCAACAATATGAGGTAGGGTAAATAGTACAGAAACTTTGTCACTGTTTTCTGGACAGATAAACTCTCTAGAAACGACCATGAATCTTGTTTTATTTGTTTTATCATTTTGAATTGCTGGTTGTATCATTTCAAGATCATATAATTCACATGCAAGTGAGGATGCAATTGCTGCTTTTGAATGATCACTTTGAGAAGCAACGAATTTTGCGGCCATTGCGGTATCTTTGTATGGCATTGGTGACATGTAACGATGTTCAAAGAAAAATTCAGAAGATTGTGCAAGTCCTTGCGGATGGGAATATACTTCACGAATTTCTTCCATTTTTGTTCCTTTTAATCCCATCAGACATTGATCTACATTGACTGCAGTTTCTCCAACAATAAAGAAACCATATTTTCGTATTAAATCATAGTTATCATTGATGGAACCAGTGGATGAATTTTCAATTGGTAAAACACCATAATCAATATCACCATTTTTTAATGCAACATAAACATCTTCAAATTCTGTATATCCAATTGTTTTAACATCATCTGCAAAGAAATTTTTACATGCCTGTTCAGAAAAAGCACCTGAGACACCTTGATAGCCTACAATAGGATTGATTTTAAAATCTGATTTATATTTTTTTTGATTACTTAAAGCAATGACAGAATTGATCAAAGAATCTATATTTGAAGAATGATCATGATCTGTTAATGAAATTCTTTTTTTAACAAGTGATAAGATTTCATCATCTAATTGTTCTAAAGATTGCTTTTGATTCATATATTTGTTTACCTCTTTATATGCATAATAGGATACGACGAAATGGATATTTTGAAAAGAAAAAAAGAGTCACCCAATGGATGACTCTTAGCATACCTAACCGATTATTATCTGTTGTAGTATTCAACGATGAGGGATTCATTGATTTCCTGGTTGAGTTCATTTCTTTCAGGAAGTCTTACGAATGTACCTTTCTTGTTATCCTTATCTACATCAACAAATGCTGGAGTAGAAATATTGGATTCAAGAGATTCATTGATAACAGCGAAGTTCTTAGCATTTTCACGAACAGAAATTACTTGACCTGGCTTGATTTCTGCACTTGGAATGTCTAACTTCTTGCCGTCTACTTCGATATGACCATGGTTGACGAGCTGTCTAGCTGCTTTTCTTGTTCTAGCAAATCCCATACGATAAACGAGGTTATCTAATCTAGATTCAAGAAGAACTAAGAAGTTTACACCTGCCATACCATCCATTTTGGATGCCTTATGGAACAAGTTAGCAAACTGCTTTTCGTTTAAACCATACATGTTACGAACTCTTTGCTTTTCACGAAGCTGTGTTCCGTAACCACTGAGTTTGATACGCTTTGTTGGACCATGTTGTCCTGGAGCATAAGTTCTTTTCTTTAGCTCTTCGCCTGTTTCTAAGATGGAGAAGCTTAAGCGTCTAGACTTCTTCCAAACAGGACCTGTGTAACGTGCCATGTGTTATTCCTCCTTATGACATAAGCGAAACAACAACAGGTATAGATCATCATTAAGGAGTGTTGTTATAATGACATTTCGCTGTTTCAGCTCAGTTACTTTGTCTAGATGAAATCTTAACAACGCTTTTACTTAAGACTCTATAAGCTGCTATTATTTGACGCAACAAAGATTATATGCATGGAAATAAATTTCGTCAATAATATTCTTTCATATTTCATGGAAACAATGTTTATGTTAGAATATTAAAGATTAAAAATGATGTGAAGAGGTATAAGAATGAATAAAGTTTTAAGTATTATCTCCGATATAAGAGTAGTTATTGGTATTGCTGTGCTTGTTTTGATACTTGCAGCATGGTTGATCATTGAAAAGATCCGTACTAAAAAGTTTCGTAAAGAACTAGAAGGATTAGAAAAGCGTTATAACGCAATCAAAGCAATTCCTTTAACTTTTAAAATGAATAAAGCAGTTACTGCAGCTCGTTCTAATGCAGAAGCAGCTGAAAAAGTAAATGAGGCAAAGAAGAGCTATGATTCTACACAAGCTTCTTTAAAAAAGATTTCTGCTACTTTAGCGAATTGTGAAGATGCAATTTTATTAGGGAAGCTTCGCAAGGCAGATAGTTTGATGACAGAACTTGAAACTGATGTTTCTTTAACAACAAAAGAAGCAGGGGATTTGGATGCTTATTTAGATCAGATTCTTGCGAAGGAAACAGCACAACGTCAAGAAGTAACAACATTAAAGAATCGTTTCCGCGCTTTAAAATCAACTGCACAAGAAAATGCTTCCAAACTTTCTTATAATTGGAATTCTGTTGAAACGAAGATTACAGATACAGAAAAGATGTTCTCAACATTTGAAGATTGGATGTATTCTTCTGATTACGAACGTGCAAATAAAGAATTAGAAGCAATTCAAGTAAGCATGCAAGAATTAGAAAGCATGTTAGATGATATGCCATCTTTATTAGAAGATGCACGTGGTGTAGTTCCTAACATGTTAGAATCATGTGCGAAGGAATATAAACGTAATCAAAGCCGTGGTGTTTATCAAAAACATTTGGATGTTGAAAAGAATTTGAATATTCTTACGCAATCTTTAAATGAAGATTTAAAGAAATTAAAAGAAGGTAAAACAGATGGTGTGCAAGAACATTTGAATACGTATAAAGAACGTATTACACAATTATCATCATCTATTCATTCTGAATCTGTCGCATTTGATCAAATGAAATCTCTTACTAAGGATACAGAAGAATTATTTGAAGAAACAAATAAAAATGCGAAGTTTGTTGTTTCAGAATTGAATGTTTCTTCTGAAAAGTATGGTTTACAAGCATTGGTTCCTGAAGCGACAAAACAAAATGATGCCTTAACAAAACTCAATACATTACGTTTATCTGTTTTGGATACAGAAAAGAATTATAATATGCCTTCTACAATGGCTGTCATGAATATTTCTGATTTGAATCAGAAAGTAAACGCAGTGAATCATGCATTTATTGACATGAAGAGTCGTATTGAAATGGCTACTGGTGATGAAGATCGTGCTGGTAAACAACTTACAAAATTACAAATCATCATGAATTTGATGCAAGTGAAAATCCGTAAGTATAAATTACCAAATATTTCAGAACAATATGAAGATGATATGCGTAAGGCATATGAATATATTCGTTCTTTGGATGGATTGATGAAAGAAAGTCCTATTAATATGCAATTGTTGAATTCAACATTACAAGAAGCACTGGATTTCATTTATAAACTTTATAACAATGTTAATAATGTTGTCGGTACTGTTGTAATGGTTGAAAATACAATTGTATTTGGAAATCGTTATCGTTCTACTTATGCGGATATTGATTCTGAATTAACAAGAAGTGAACTTTGTTTCAGAAATGGTGAATATACAAAAGCTTTAACGATTGGTATCGCTACGATTGAAAAAATTCATCCTGGTAATTATGAAGATATGATCAAGGAGAATTCAAAAGGTGCTTAAGAGAGTGTATTTTGATAATGCTAGTACAACAAATATTCATCCTGAAGTACTAGAAACTTATACTTCATTATTAAAGAAATACTATGTTAATTCTGAATCAATTTATAATGAAGGTATTGAAGTAAGCCAAATGTTAGAAAAGGCCCGCCGAGCAATCGCCGGGCTTTTGGGAGTTCAGTCGCAAGATGTTATTTTCACTTCTGGTTCAAGTGAATCTAATACTTCCGCAATCAAAGGTGTTTGTGCTGCACAACTCAATAAAAAACATATTATCACGACAAACGTAGAACATTCTTCGATTATGAATTGTTGTAAACAAATGGAAGAACTATTTGGATATCGCGTAACATATCTTCCAGTCAATCATGAAGGAAAAGTATCCTTACAACAAGTAAAAGAAGCTTTAGATGAAGATACAGCGATTGTATCTATCATGTATGTGAATAATGAATCTGGCTCGATTAATCCAATTCCTGAAATCAGTGAATACGTTAAAAAGCATTCTCATGCCTATATGCATGTTGATTTAACGCAATCTATTGGTAAAGTTCCATTAGATCTATCAAATGTTGATCTTGCGTCTATATCTGCACATAAATTAGAAGGATTAAAAGGAAGCGGTATCTTAGTGAAAAAGTCCTTTGTTCCGTTTGTGCCATTAATTAATGGTGGAGAACAGGAATATGGTTTAAGAGGTGGTACAAGCAATGCACCTGTGGATATGGTCTTTGCGAAAACACTTCGTCTTGCCTTAGAAAATGGGGAAAAATATCATTCTTCGATTCAAGGGATGCATGATCGTTTGATTACAGGATTAAATGAAATTGAAGGTGTTGAAATTAATTCACCGAGTGATGCCATTGCTTCTACAATTAATTTCTCTTATGAAAATATTCCAAGTGAAGTGATGCAAAATGCATTGAATGAATGTGGGTTTATGGTGAGTGCTAGAAGTACATGTGATTCAAAATCAATGAATCCTAGTTATGTTTTAGAAGCGATGGGATTTAGCGCAAAAAGAGCTTCTTCTTGTATTCGTATTTCTCTTTCTTATCATAATACATTAGATGAAGTGAATGCTTTTTTAGAAGCTTTGAAAGGAGTTATTAAAACATATGGTTAAATATGATACTGTATTAATTCGATATGGTGAATTATCTACAAAAGGGAAAAATAGAAAAGATTTTATTACACGTTTATATCATAATATCAAATATGCATTACGTGATTATCCAAATCTAACGTATCAAAAGACACATGATCGTATCTATATTAAATTGAATGATGAAAATACGGATGAAATTGCAGATAAACTTAAAAGAGTATTTGGTATTTCTTCCTTCTCATTTACAGATAAAGTTGAAAGTGATATTGAAGCAATCAAAGAAACTTGTTTAAGAATCGCGAAAGAATCTAATAAGAAAACATTTAAAATGATGGCAAAGCGCCATGATAAATCTTTTCCAATGATTTCTGATGAGATTAATCGTGCTTGTGCAGGTAATATTTTACACAATACGGATTTAACAGTAGATGTACATAATCCAGAACTATTGATCCGTGTTGAAATTCATGAAAAATATACTTATATCACTTCAGATAAGATCAAAGGTGCAGGTGGATATCCAGCAGGTATCAATGGGAAAGTACTTCTTTTATTAAGTGGAGGAATTGATTCTCCAGTTGCGGCATATGAATTGATGAAACGAGGTTTATATGTTGAAGCAATTCATTTTGCTTCCCCACCATATACTTCTCAAGCTGCAAGAGATAAAGTGCTAAAATTAGCTGAAATGGTAAGTGAATATCAAGGTTCAATGAAAGTTCATGTTGTGAATTTTACAGATATTCAACTAGAAATCTATAAAGCTGCTGGGGATCCATATGCGATTACAATCATGAGAAGAATGATGTATCGTTTAGCTGAAAGAATTGCGAAAGAGAATCATTGTTTAGCATTAGGTACAGGTGAATCTGTAGGACAAGTTGCTTCTCAAACATTAGAATCGATTGCGGTAATCAATGAAACGATTTCTATACCAGTTTTAAGACCTTTAGTATGTTTTGACAAAGTAGAAATCATTGATCTTGCTAGAAAGATTGGTACATATGAAACAAGTATTCTTCCATTTGAAGATTGTTGTACGATCTTTGATCCAAAAAATCCAGTTACACATCCTACTAGTGAGAAGAGTTTACATTATGAATCATTATTTGATTATGAAACGAAACTCCAAGAAGCTATTGCTACTCAAGAAGTAATTACCGTTTATAAAAGAAAGGAAGAGGAAGATTTCCTCTAAGATGATGTATGGCATATCATAATAAAAAAACTGCTGCTGAATTTGAATCAAATTTAACTGGTTCTGAAAAATTCAATGAACATGAATTAATGGAAGCAGTCAATGTTACAGTTGTAAAAATAGAATTAGATGATAAGTATACTACGAAACAAAAGTTAAATATTTATTCGCAATTAACTTCACTTTCAAACTGTAGTGTAAAAGAGCGTAAGAAATACGCAAAAAAAGTTAAGAAAATGCTATAAATCTAATTGACGAATAGATTTTGTTCATGTATCATTATTCCGTTATCAGCCCTCGACAGGAGGTCTGTAACCGCACAAAAAAGGGTTTAAGAACGTGAGTCCCCTTAATGGCGCGTCTTATGATAAATGTCAGGAGGTGTAATAAATGTACGCAATTATCGAAACAGGCGGAAAGCAGCTTAAAGTTGAAGCTGGCCAGGAAATCTATGTTGAAAAGTTGGATGTAGAAGCTGGTGATGAAGTAGTATTTGACAAGGTCGTTCTTGTAAGCAATGAAAGCACAAAAATTGGAACACCATATGTAGAAGGTGCAAAGGTTACTGCTAAGGTTGTTAAACAAGGAAAAGAAAAGAAAATTAGAATCTTCAAGTACAAGGCTAAGAAGGGTTCTACAAGAAGAAGACAAGGTCATAGACAGCCATATACAAAGTTGACTGTTGAAGCTATTGAGGCTTAATTATGATTCGAATTACCGTAAAACGAAATCCAGACATTGTTTCAATTGAAGTGAAGGGTCATGCACAAAGTGCTAGTTATGGAAATGACTTAGTATGTGCTATCGTTAGCGGTATTATTACTGGGCTTGCGAATGCATTGTATGAAATGGTTCATGAAGAATCGATGATTTTAGAAGAAGGATATGCAAACATTCAGGTTTTGAATCCTACAGAAAAGAGTAATACGATTTGTGAAACAGCAATCTACATGTTGAAAACGGCTCAAGAAGTTAACAAAGAATATATAAAAATAATGGAGGTTTAATACTATGAAGTTCACTCTGAATATGCAGTTATTCGCATCCAAAAAGGGTGTATCATCCACAAAGAACGGAAGAGATTCTGCTGGTAGAAGACTTGGCGCTAAGAAAGCTGATGGTCAATATACAAATGCTGGTTCTATCCTTTACAGACAAAGAGGAACAAGAATCATGCCAGGAAAGAACGTTATGCGTGGTGGTGATGATACTTTGTTTGCTACAGCTGCAGGTATTGTTAAGTATGAACGTTTAGGCAGAGATAAAACTAAGGTTTCTGTTTATCCTGTTGAAGCGTAAGTTTGATCAGTACTCCTGAATCTTTTCAGGAGTATTTTTTTCAAGAAAGGAGAATCACATGATTGATTTTATTAAAATGCATGTAAAAGCTGGCGATGGTGGAAGAGGTATCGTTGCTTGGAGAAGAGAAAAGTTTTATCCAATGGGTGGACCTGCTGGCGGAGATGGCGGAAATGGTGGTTCCGTTTATTTTGCTGTCGATACAAACGAAACAACATTAACGAAACTTCGTTTTACAAAGACAATTAAAGCCGGAAATGGTTCTCCTGGTTTAATTAAAAAGATGCATGGAAAAAGTGGTGACGATGTTGTTGTTGGTGTTCCACTTGGTACAATGATTCGTAATGCAGATAATGGTGATTTATTAGCAGATCTAACGAAACCTGGTCAAAAAGTATTGATTGCCCATGGTGGAAAAGGTGGATTAGGGAATCATCATTTTGCGACTGCGAGAAATGATGCACCTGAATATGCGCAACCTGGTGAAATTGGTGAATCTTTAAATATTCAAATTGAATTAAGATTGCTTGCGGATGCAGGATTGATTGGATTTCCTTCGGTTGGTAAATCTACCTTCTTATCTGTTGTTACAAATGCAAGACCTGAGATTGCTGCCTACCCATTTACTACGATTGAACCTAATATTGGTGTTGTTGATCTAGGAAGTGAAAAAGGTTTTGTTCTTGCGGATATGCCAGGACTCATTGAAGGTGCAGGTGAAGGTAGAGGATTAGGCCATGAATTTTTGAGACATATTCGTAGATGTCGTGTTTTGATTCATGTTGTTGATATGAGTGGACAAGCTGGTGATCCTTGTGAATGCTATGACATCATCAATAAAGAACTTGCGACATATGATGCGGATTTAGAAAAGAAAACACAAATTGTTGTCGCAAATAAAATGGATGATGAATATGCATCGATGTATTTAGATGAGTTTAAAAAGAAATATCCTGATTTAAAGATTTTTGAAGTCTCTACTTTAGAACATAAAGGTCTCAAACAAGTTCTTTATGCCGCAATGGAAGCAATTGATAATGCCAAAGTTGTGGAAGCTGAAAATGCTGCACCAATTGAAGAAACAATCATTTATCGTTATCAACCTAAACGTCCTGATTTCTATATTGAAAAGGATGCTCCAGGTAGATGGAAAGTTGTATCTCAAAAGATTGATAATTTAGTAGATACGTATGATCTTGATGATCCGGATCAAGCTTATCAATTAGGTTTACAATTAGATAAAATGGGTGTTGATTCTGCACTACGTGAAGCTGGCGCAAAAGATGGAGACCAAGTTATCGTAAATAATTACATTCTTGATTTTAAAGATTAGTTTTCCAAGATGGATAGAAAGGAATTTTATGATTGCTTTTATTAAAGGAGTTGTTACTTCTTATACAGTTGATAGTGTTATAGTAGATCATGATGGTATGGGATGGGAAATTGCTTATCCTCATACAGATAAACTATCTTTAAATAAGGAAATACAAGTTTATACGTATTTACATATTTTTGAAGGTGGTATGAATCTCTATGGTTTTGAAACACAACTTGAAAAAGAATTGTTTTTAAAACTGATTTCTGTAAAAGGACTGGGTCCAAAAACAGCAATGACAATGCTATCAAGAGCAGGCTATCAAACAATCATAGATTCTATTTCTACTGGTGATGTTGCCACTTTAAAGAAAATGCCTGGAATTGGTGCAAAGAGTGCTTCTCAAATTGTATTAGATTTACAAGGTAAATTAGTTGTAACAGAAACTTCTAATACAAAACAAAGTAATACAAAATATTCAAAAGAAATCAATGATGCAATCGAAGGATTGAAAAATCTTGGTTATAAGCAGTCGGAACTTTCTAACTGCATTCATTATATGGCGGAAAATCCTGGACTTACAGTAGAACAATATATGTCTATGGGTTTACGCTACATGGCGAAAGCTAAATAGGAGTGTATATGGAAAATAACGAACGTTTAATGTCAAATCAAGAAGTTATTGGTGATGAAGAAGAAAGTATTCGTCCTAGATCATTGGATGAATATATTGGACAAGATTCTTTAAAAGAAAATTTAAGAATCTACATTCAAGCAGCATTAGGAAGAAATGAATCCTTAGATCATGTTCTTTTATATGGTCCTCCAGGACTGGGAAAAACAACTTTATCTTATATTCTTGCCCATGAAATGCATACGAATATTAAAATTGTTACAGGCCCTAGTATTTCGAAACCTGGAGATCTAGCTAGTGTATTATCTACACTAGATGCAGGTGATATTTTATTTATCGATGAGATTCATCGTTTACCAAAAATTGTGGAAGAAGTTTTATATCCTGCAATGGAAGATTTTGAAATGGATGTTATGGTAGGAGGAGAAAATGGGCAAGGTGGAAGAAGTGTTCGTCTTCCTTTACCGCCATTTACTTTAGTTGGAGCTACAACACGTGCTGGTGATCTTTCTTCACCACTACGTGATCGTTTTGGAATCATTTCGAAATTAGAATATTACAATGAACAACAATTATCTTCTATCATTGAAAGAAGTGCACGTGTTTTAAATGTGTCCATTGATGAAGATGCAATCATTGAAATCGCAAGACGTTCTAGAGGAACACCTCGTATCGCAAATCGTTTGTTACGAAGAATTCGTGATTTCGCACAAGTCTTAAATGATGGAGTGATTTCAAAACAAATCGTTGAAGAGGCTTTACTTCGATTGCATGTGGATGCATTGGGATTAGATGAAGTTGATATTCGATATTTAAAAGGCATCATTGAAAGATTTCATGGTGGTCCAGTTGGCTTAGATGCTTTAGCGAATTCTATATCCGAAGAAACAACTACTTTAGAGGATGTTTATGAACCATATTTGATTCAAATCGGATTTGTGAATCGAACACCTCGTGGTAGAGTCGTTACAGAAAAAGCTTATGAGCATTTAGGAATTCATCATAATGAATCATTATTTTAAAAAGAAAATACTTATGTGAGTTTATCATATAAGTATTTTTTATTGACAGAACATTTTTCTTTATCATATCATTTAATAGTCAAAGTGACTATTATGGAAAAAAGAAATGAAAAAGGTGAAACTTTAGAAGAGTTTCTAAAAAATTATGATGAAAATGAATATCGTAGACCAAGTAATACTGTGGATATGATACTTTTTACGGTTTCTGAAGGAAAATTAAAAATATTACTTGTGAAACGTAAAAATCATCCTTTTATAGGTGATTGGGCAATGCCTGGTGGATTTGTGAATTTTGATGAAGATATGGAAAAAGCAGTCAGTAGAGAACTGGAAGAAGAAACTAGTATTTCTGAATATACATATTTTCGACAACTATATACATTTGGTAATGCAAATAGAGATCCTAGAACTAGGATCATTACAACGGTTTATTTATCTATGACACCTGCTTCTAATATTAAAAACACACACGCAAGTGATGATGCAAGTGATGCAGGATGGTTTACGATTTCTAAGAAAACCATTTCTACAGATGACAAAGGTAGAAAATCAATTGTTTCTTTAGAGGAAGAGCATAAGAATATTCATATCGCATATGAAATTGTAGAAACCGCAAAGAGAAACTATGTTGAAAGTAAATCAAATTGGTTAACAGAAAGTAACGCACAACTTGCTGGTGATCATATTAAGGCAATCAATATGGCAATGGATGTTATGAAGCATCGTGTTGCTTCTACAGGTATCTTATTTAATCTTTTACCTGATGAATGTACGTTAAGAGAAGTACAAGATGCTTATGAAGCTGTTATTGGACATAAAGTTGATACAGGTAATTTTAGAAGAGATATCAAAAAAATGATGCAAGATACGGGTAAGAAAATAAAACGTGGTGGAAAACAAGCAGCATTATATCGGTTTGATCCGATGTACGATTATTTGGAGGAAAACTTATGAAAAAAGTATTGGTCGTAGTAGATGTTCAAAATGATTTTGTCGATGGTGCATTAGGTACAAAAGAAGCTTTAGGAATTATTCCTTCAGTAGTAGAAGAAATCAACAAGGATTATGATCAAATCTATGTCACTTATGATACACATGAAAATAATTATTTAGAAACTTTAGAAGGAAAGTATTTGCCTGTAGAACATTGTATCAAAGATACAAAGGGATGGCAGTTAAATACAGAAGTGCAAAATGCTTTAAATAGTAAGAATTACATTTGCGTAGAAAAGCCAACGTTTGGTTCTTATGCATTGGTACAATATTTAACAGCCTATCAACCTGACGAAATAACATTGGTAGGATTATGTACTGATATTTGTGTTATTTCCAATGCATTGTTATTGCGTGCTGCACTTTCCAACACAACGATCAATGTAATTGAAAAAGCTTGTGCAGGTGTTACAGTGGATAAACATTTATCCGCAATTGAAGTTATGAAATCTTGTCAGATTAATATTTTATGAAAGAAGGAATGAAGATGTCTAATATTAAAGTAGAACCATATATTGCGGATGAAGATTATGATAATCCTGCGATGGTAACAGATTTTTATGAATTTACGATGGCTAATTGTTTGTTTGAACATGGCTTTCAGAATAAAACAATGGTTTTTAATATGTTTTTCCGAAAGAATCCTGATAATCAAGGATATAGTATTTCTTGTGGTCAACACGCTTTGGTTAAATTTTTAAGAGAATATCATTTTACAGAAAGAGATTTGGTTTATTTAAAGACAAAAGGAATGTCAGATGATTTCTTAGAGTATTTAAGAGATTATCGTTGGAAAGGTAACATGTATGCTTTAAAAGAGGGATTGGTTTGTTATCCACAAGTTCCTATGGTTCGTATTGAATGTGATATGGTAGGTGCTATTTTAATAGAAACTTATTTATTACAAACAATGAATTTTCATTCTTTGATTGCGACAAAAGCCACAAAGATTTCTGGTTTATCAACCCATACTCCAAGAAATGTCATGGAATTTGGTACGAGACGTGCACAAGGTCAATCTGCAGGTGATAATGGTGCATATGCGGCAATATTGGGTGGATGCATTGGTACTGCTAATTGCTTAGCTGAAATGAAATATGGACCAGAAGTAAAAGCAGTTGGTACAATTGCACATTCATTTATTGAATTTTATGAAGATGAATTTGAAGCTTTCAAAGCATATGCAGATACTTATCCAGGCAATGTTTCTTTATTGCTAGATACGTATAATATTCTAGAAAGTGGTTTACCTAACTTAATTAAGATTGATGATTATTTGATTGAAAAGTATCCAAATGATCCAAATAAACGTGTGAAAAGCGCAAGAATTGATTCTGGAGATCTTGCACGCGGTTATAAGAAATTAAGAAAGAGATTAGATGAAGCAGGGAAATCCTATGTAAAACTTGTTGCTTCGAATTCTTTAGATGAAAATACAATGGCTGATATGGAATTGTATGAAGGGGCGCATTTTGATTCTTATGGAGTTGGTGAAAAACTCATTACTTCTTCCTCCTCTCCTGTATTTGGCGGCGTATATAAGCTTGTAGCGGTCAAAGAAGATGATGGTTCTTATTCTCCTCGTATGAAATGTTCTGATTCTGCTTCTAAAGCAATTATTCCAGGGAAACTAATGGCATGGCGTATTTATGATGAAGAAGGTAAAGGACAAGCAGATATTATTTCTTTGGATGATGAAGAAATCGTTGAAGGAAAAGAAATCACTGTTTATGATATGAATCCTGATGCTTTTCATCATTCTAGAACAATCAAACCAATCAAAGTGGAAAAGATCTTAGTTCCACATATTGTGAATGGTGAACTCGCAATCGAACTTCCTTCTATCAAAGAAAAGAAAGATTTTATTAAAGATCAATTAGAAAATAAAGTTTGGGAATCTGAACTCAGACCAAAGATGCCACATACACATTATGTAGATCTCACAGAAAAAGTATATGAATTAAGAGAAAACATGTATCAAAAACTACATGGAGGTTCCCTTGATTAAAGCGTTGGTTTTTGGCGGGGCATTCAATCCTCCAACAAATGCACATATTCAATTAGCTGAATTCGCAAAAAACAAAACGAACAGTGATGTCGTTATATTTGTTCCTAGTAAAATGACTTATATCAAAGATGAGCAAAAAAAAGATTTTGCGTTTTCTGATAAAATGCGATTAGAGATGTTGAATGAGATTGCGAAGAATCGTGATTGGATGATTGTGACTGATTATGAAATCAAACTTGATCAACAACCAAGAACCTATTTCACTTTAAAACATTTAAAAGAACAAGGATATTCATGTAAGTTATTATTTGGATCTGATAAATTAAGTGAATTGGAAACTGGTTGGAAACATGTTGATGCTATTTGCAAAGAATTTGGAATTGTTTGTTTAGAAAGAAATCATGATAATTGTAATCAAATTGTTTTACAGAGTTCATTTCTTTCTCAATATCGATCCATGATTCAAATCATTGAAACACCAAATGATTTTCAAATGATTTCATCGACACTTGTAAGAAAATACTTTATGGAACAAAATTATTCTGAAATAGAATCTTTCGTTCCAACAGAATTAAACGGATTAAGAAATATAGAGAGGAAGGAATTTGATGAAAAATAAGATGATAAAAGTTGGTAATGTTGTTCCATCCTTGAAAGTTGCTGATGTTACTTATAATACAAAACAAATTATTGAAACAATTCAAAAATATGATGATTGTGGCATCTTACTTTTTCCAGAATTATCTTTGTGTGGTTATACTTGTGCAGATCTTTTTGGGAGTGAATTATTATTAGAAGCTTGTCAAAAAGCATTATTGGAAATTGCGCAAAAGGCAAAAGGATTAGTCGTTGTAGGTGCACCTCTACGCAAAGATCATTGCTTATATAACTGTGCAGTTTTTCTATCAAATGGACAAATAAACGCTGTGATTCCGAAAATCAATATTCCAACTTATTCTGAGTTTTATGAAGAAAGATGGTTTACTTCAGGCAAAGATATTCATAATTCTTTGATTCAAATAGGGAATCAAAATGTTCCTTTTGGAAGTAATCTTTTATTAGAAGATTCTAATATTGGTGCAATTGTAGGATGTGATATTTGTGAAGATTTATGGGTGCCTGATAAACCAAGCACACATGCTTGCTTAGCAGGTGCAAATATCATTGTGAATTTGAGTGCTTCTGATGAATTGATTGGAAAACAAGAATATCGTAGAAATATGGTATCTCAGCAATCGAGTAGTTGTTATTGTGCATATTGTTATGTTTCTAGTGGTGTAGATGAATCTTCAACAGATTTGGTATTCTCTGGACATTCATTAATTTATGAAAATGGAAAACAATTAAAAGATTCTATATTTACAAATCGAACAAATGTAGATACTGCACTCATTGATCTAGATACGATCACATATAATCGACAACATCAAAATACATTTGGAAAAGAAGAAGGATATTCAAGAATACATTGTTTGATTCCTGCTTTAGATCAATGTAATGATATCTCTGTTGAACAATTGGTTTCCATCTTTCAAAAAGAAAATTATTTTATCGCAAGAAATCCATTTGTTCCAAATGATAATGTAGAAAGAGAGGAAAGATGTAAAAAAATATTACAAATTCAAGCCAATGGTTTAGCGACTAGAGTACGTGCAACGCATATCAAAAACCTAGTGATTGGAATTTCTGGTGGTTTAGATAGCACACTCGCTTTAATTGTTTGCCACGAAGCACAAAAGATTTGTAAAGATATTCATATTATTGGCTATACAATGCCAAATCATGGAAATACAAGTTCTTTAACATACAATAATGCAATTGCGTTAATGAAAAAACTCGATGTTGAATTAAGAGAATGTTCAATTGGAGAAGGTGTAAAACTCCATCTTGAAGAATTAGGACATGGAAATGTATATCAAGGAGAAGGGGATACAACTTACGAAAATGCACAAGCAAGATACCGTACCTATATTTTGATGGATGCAGCAAATATGGAAAATGGACTTGTTGTTGGAACAGGTGATTTAAGTGAACTTGCGTTAGGTTGGTGCACGTATAATGGAGATCATATGTCCATGTATGGTGTTAATACATCTGTTCCCAAAACATTGGTTCAATATATTTGTAGAAGTTATGCTTATTCGTGTAATGATGATGTTTTAAAAGATATTTTATTAAGTATTATTGATACACCAATTTCACCTGAATTAACACCTGCTTCAAATGGTAAGATTGCCCAAAAAACAGAAGAAAAGATTGGAAAATATAATTTAAATGATTTCTTCTTATTTTATACATTGCGTTATGGTTTTGCACCAAGTAAGTTGATTGCTTTTGCATTGCATGCATACAATGAATTAACAAAAGATGAGATCAAAGATGCATTGATTCGTTTCTATAATCGCTTTTTCCATCAACAATTTAAACGAAGTTGTTTACCTGATGGTCCAAAGGTTGGTTCTGTAACGTTATCACCACGTGGTGATTGGAGAATGCCTAGTGATGCATCTGTTGATCTATGGATAGAGGAAACAAAAAAAGCATGAAAGATTTAAAATGGGAAAAAACCAAAGAAGAACATATTATAAAAGATCAATGGATCGACTTTCGTAAAGCAACGTACCGTTTACCAAACGGAACAGAATTTGGTCCATTTTATCAATATTCTAGAAGAAGTTATTCTGTAATTGTTTCGAGAAATACAAATGGTGAATTCATTTGTGTGAAACAATTCCGTCATGGAATCAATCAAATCACCATTGAGTTTCCTGCAGGTGGTATTGAAACACAACAAAATGAATATGATACAATCAATGCAGAAGATGCATTAGAATGTGCGAAAAGAGAACTTCTTGAAGAAACAGGATTTGTATCTAATAAATGGCAACATCTGATTACGATTCCAAGTAACGCTACCATTGCAGATAATTATGCATATTGTTATTTTGCAGATGATTGTAAAAAAGTATCGGATTTACATTTAGATGATACAGAATTTTTAGAAGTAAAAATTTTTAGTGAAAAACAAATTTATGAATTGATTGAATCACAAAAGTTTCCACAAGCAATTCATGTTATGGCATTTCTTTTAGCTTCAAAATATTTTTAACGAAAGGGGTTTTATGGCATATCAATATCAAGAACAACAATCTTATGAACAACATGATAATGACTATGAAGAACCAGTTCGTAAACAAAGTGGTTTTAATCTGAAAAAATATATCAAAAATGTTTGTATCGTTGGTTCTGTTTTAGGATTACTAGGATATGGATGTTCTTATATTGTTGATCATGTAATAGATACACAAAATTATTTATCTTCTACGGATGAAATTGTTGTAGGAGATGGCATTATTGATCAAGCATTAACGAATGAGTTTACTTTAAATGGGCAATATTATTCTTTTCCTTGTACACTACAAACTTTTTTAGATCAAGGTTGGGAATATACAGATTACTCAAGTGATTTAGAAAACCAAAAAATCAAAAAGGATCAATATGAATATATCTATTTAGAAAATGATCAACAACAAGAAATTTCTTTGCGTGTTTCTTCTCCAACAGGGAAAAAGATCAATATGAATGATGCATATGTTGTGTCGTTGAATAACTATGAAACGTATGATGTGGATCAAGTTGATATTACAATTTCAGGTGGAATTTATACAGGTATGAAATGTAGTGATTTAGATGCTTTGTTAAATGAAAATGATTGGAAGCATACCAAATCGACAACAAGTGAAGATTGGTATTATAGTTTAGAAGTTTCTGATAAAGATAATCCTTATGAAATATCTTATTCCATTAATACAGAAAAAGAAAATGGTGAAAGAATCGTAAAAGATATATCGATTCATGCATATGAGAATTATGATTATAAATATTAGAATGAGAGGGTTTTATGGAAGAAAAATTTAGTGTATTAAAAGAAAATGGGCGTGTGATTCGAGGAATTAAATTATTTCAAAATCATACTGAAGGGACAGCAAGACCACTCATTCTTTGTCATGGCTTTACTGCAGATATGCGTAGTGTATACGCTGAAGCAAAAGCATTGATGGAAGAAGGGTATGTATGTTATATCTTTGATTTTTGTGGTGGGGGATTTGAAACGATTAGTGATGGAAATTTCCATTCTGAAATGACACCATTAACAGAAATTGATGATCTAGATGATGTTGTTCATTTTGTACAAAGAGATAAAGATGTTGATTTTGGTTTATTAACTTTAATTGGTTTTTCTCAAGGTGGATTTGTTTCTGGTGTTTATGCTGCAAGACATCCTGAAATTGTTAATCGATTAATCTTAAATTATCCTGCTTATTGTATTCCAGATGACGCTAGAAATGGTTCCATGCAAATCATTCACTTTGATCCTAACAATATTCCAGATTTCATCGGAGAAGGGAAGATGCGAATGAATGGGGATTATGCAAGATGTATGATTGATTTTAACATGTATGAAGAAATCAAAGGATACCATGGTAAAGTTTTATTGAACCATGGAGATGCAGATGCAATTGTACCAATTTCCTACAGTGATAAAGCAAAGGAAGTTTATGGTGAAAATTGTGAGTATCATGTTCTAAAAGGAGCTCCTCATGGATTCCATGATGAACCATACTTTACAGAATCTGTTACGTTAATGAAAGAATTTCTAAAAAAATGAAGGAATTTAGCATTCCTTCACTTTTTCATAACTGTTTGATTCCTTGAACAAATGTTTGTTCTACAGAATAATCATCTTTTAATACAACAATATTTGCATCATACCCCGCACAAATTCTACCGATATGATCATCTAACTTTAATAATCTGGCAGGGTTGATTGTACAAGCGTTGATTGCGACATCAAATGGAACAAGAGCCTTTTCTACTAAGTTTCTAAGTCCTTCATTCATTTTCATTGTTGAACCAGCTAGATTTTTTTCTTTAACTAAATGTGCACTGCCATCAGGATAAATCACAACATCATGGCCACCAAAATCAAACACTTCACCAGGTTTAAATCCTTTACACATTAAGGCATCGGAAATCATAATACATTTATCTGGATCTTTTGTTTGAAAGAAAATATTTAAAGCTTCAGGTGTAGAGTGATTGCAGTCACAAATGATTTCAGAATATAAATCATGTAATCGTAATGCACAACCTACTAATCCATTTTCTCGATGTGAAAAAGGTGTCATTGCATTATAAGTATGCGTAATGGAACGTGCACCATTGGCAACTGCCATTAAAGCTTGTTGGAATGTTGTATCTGAATGTCCCATTGATACAATTACCCCATGAGAAGAAGCATATTTTGTTAATGCGAAATCTTTGTCATGTTCACATGCCATTGTAATGACTTTGATGAGTCCATTTGCAGCATTTTGATATTGTTTGAATTCTTCTACGTTTGGTGCAACGATAGCTTCTGGAGGTTGTGCACCTTTATGTTTCATATCTAAATATGGACCTTCAAAATGGATACCTAAGATCCTAGCACCTTCATAATCATTCGCATCATGAACTTTTGCGACATTTTTGACAGCTTTTTCTAATACCTCATGAGACTGTGTTAAGGTAGTAGCTAGAAAACCAGTTACGCCTTCCTGAACGATTCCTTTTGTCCAATTTCTTAAACCAGCTTCATCTGCAGTATCTGTATCAAAACCATATGCCCCATGACAATGGATATCAATAAAACCAGGAACAATTCTATCATTTTCATAATCGATATCAGCTTCTTTTTCATCATATTCATAAATATGATGAATTTTTCCGTTTTTTATTTCAAGACATGCTGGTGTAAACACACCAGTTATATAAACACGTTTACTTTTAATGATCATTGTATATTACCTCGATAGATAAAGTTTATCATAATTTGATATAATAGAAATGCTTGAAAGAAAGGAATTTATAAATTATGTCAGTTTTACCTTTAATCATGGTACTGGTTATTGTGTTAGATAAGTATTGTTTTTCACATGTACTACAAAGACCATTGATTACTTGTACATTATTAGGAGCTTGTTTAGGGCATACCACAGAAGCTTTGATTGTTGGTGGTACATTAGAGTTGTATTACATTGGATATGAGGCTTATGGAGAATATGCACCTGTATCCTCAGGATTTTTGATTAGTTCTTTGACTGCAACTTTTTTGGTTTCAAATGGGACAGATTCTTCTACAGCAATTTCAACTGCATCTTCGATTCTTGTGATTGGATTATGCATGGAATATTTGTTGTCATTGATCAATTTAGTATTTGTTCCATCGACTCGTAAAGATGCAGAAAAAACAAATATCAAAGGAATTGGAATTAAAATGTTGATGAGTGTTGTGATCGCATGTATTGCATATGTTGGTTATACATATCTTTTATCTAGTCATTTAGATACGATTCAAGATTCTTTAACAAATTTTGTTTCTACATATCCATATATTCTTGTTGGCATTCATTCTATCGCAATCTTAATGCCATGTATTGCTTTTGCGGTTCTTTTAAGAAATATTGGTTTGAAAGATGTACCTGGTGCTTTATTAGCAGGAATTGGATTAGGATTATTATTAATTTGTTCTACAAGTTCAACAATTTCTGGAACAGTAGTTTCTCTAGCAGCAATTGCGTTAGCTTGTTATGATTATCATCACGCGCAAACAAAAGAAATTACTAGCAATCAAAAAGAAGAATTTAAGGCAACAAATACAATTAAAGGAGGTGCTGAAAAATGGTGGTAGGAACTGGAACATATGAAAATCAAAACGAAGCATATCCTTTAGATAAAAAAACTTTAAACAAAGTAGCGTTACGTTCTTTCTTCATTTCTGCAGGGAAAAATGCAGAAACAGGTGAAGCTAGTGGATGGTGTTGGGCTTTGGCTCCAGCACTTCAAAAGATTCATGAAAATGAATCTGATTTAAAACTGAGTCTTGGTCATCATTTAGAATATGTAGAAACTGGTTCTTTCTTTTCTACATTATCGATGGGTGTTGTTTTATCTTTAGAAGCACAAAAAGCAGATTTAGAAACAATACGTTCTACACGAACAACGATGAATGTATTGTGTAATAGTTTATCGCATTCAATTATGACATTGTTTGTATTTTCATTGATTTCTGTAGCATGTTGTTCTTATGCAATTAATGGGAACTATTTACCTGTTGTTATCTTTGCTATTTTATCTTTATTCCTAACAGTGATTCTAAGATTTAAGTTAATACAAGTAGGATACAACAATGGAACTAAGATCATAGAAAAAGCCATTAAACAAAAAGATACGTTAAAACATGCATCACAAATCATGGGGGTATTTACGATTGGAAGTTTAATTGTATTAAATAGTAGATATGCTTTTATCTCAAATGTATTTGTGAATTGTGTACAATTGTCCTCTTTACAAACAATATTATCAATGCCTTATATTCCAGGTCTAATTGCGTTAGTATTAACATATGCATTTTATGTTTTACTAACAAAAAAGAATTGGTCAATTATCAAATGTGTATTTTTGGTGATTCTTATTGGATTGATTATTAGTATTATAGGAATGTTTGTTTATCAAGGAACACTATTATAAAGAAATTAAGCATTGAAAAAGGATGTTTAATACATCCTTTTTCAATGCTTTTTCATTTTGTTTTTGATTACTTTTTTTGTTGCTTGACGATAGCCTTTAAAACCTTTTAGAGTATCATCATTTTGGTAGGTGGAATAAATACCTAAAAGAATCGGAATCAATATTTTATAATACTTATCATTTTTATGATCTTCTTGATATTTTTGTTGTACAGCATGCATTTTGATTTTGGATAGTTCAAGATGATGATGAATATTTTGAAAAGACAGTTCTTCTTTTTTTACTATTTTTTCAAAGCTACTTAAATGCATGAATGTAATGATCAAAAAGATAATTACAACACATGCTGTGATACATAATATATATAAGTTATATGGATATAAATTGAAATTCATAAAATGATTATAACAAAAAACACTGTTTTAATAAACAGTGTTTTGAGATGGTGTCCTGGAGGAGATTCGAACTCCTGACCGTCCGCTTAGAAGGCGGGTGCTCTATCCAGCTGAGCTACCAAGACAGCGATTAATAATATACCAAAGAGTTATGGTTTTGGCAATAGTTTTTTTAAAATTCATAAAATTTTTTTTCAACGCAAATATTTTTACCATCAATTTGGATAACCATATAGCTTGGTTTAGATCCATCTCGATTGTGCCAAATACTACCAGGATTAATACAGCGAATACCATCAATTGTAATATCTTGTGGAATATGTGTATGGCCAAAAAACACCATATCACAATCTAATTTCTTTGCGTAACGTGCCAATAGTTGTGGTTGCCCATAAATCATATGCATATGACCATGTACAATTAAAATACGATGTTGTTCTATTTGAATCACTTTTTCATTTGGAAAGGCTTGGAAATAGTCATTGTTTCCTTGTACACTCGAAAAACCATCCAATTGGTATGGGTGCATTTCTGAATCACCACAATGAATAAAACAATCTGTAATTGGATATTTTTCTCTTAAGTAATGTAATGGTTCTATTTTCCCATGATTATCGGAAACAAGAATGATTTCTTCCATGTACTTATTATATCGATTATTTGAGAAGATGGAAATAACAGTGTATACTGAAGCTATGGAAAATTATTATGATGAAGTAATACAAGAAATAAAAGATGAGATACAAAACAAACATTATGCAGAAGCTTTAGTTCTTTTAAAAAAGGAACTCAGCATGCCTTATATTCCTAAAGAAGCAGAAGATCAATTCTATGCTTTGTTGCATGAATTGAAATTTCAAATGAGTGATCAAAAGAATACCTATGAAAGAAATATCGATGATATTCTAGATGGTTTACATGGTACATCAGAACAACAACTGATTGCTTGTAGTCAATTGATTAAAAGAAATCTTAGAGAATATGTTGAAGATATCCAAAACTATTTAAAAGATGATCCTTATACAGATGCAGCTGCATTGTTAGTTGAAAGTATTTCAGAACAAGAAATCCAAGATGAATTTGTTTGGAATAAAGATGGGGTTGAATATACATTTTATGGTGATTCGATTACTCCATGTTCAAAATCAAGTGGTTTTTTACAAGCAAATCGTTTCTTACAACAATGGTTAGATAAAAATCCAGATATGTATGAAATGGCGAAATCTTTACTGATTCATGAAGTATTCTTATTCTTACCTTTATCTTATGAAGAAGATGAGGGAGAATCATTAGCATTCGATATTGTAGAAAATATTTGTCAAATGATGGGAAGAGAAGATCTTTTAGAAGAAATCAAAAGTAAAATACATTTTCATAACGAATATCAAAGTTAAGACTTTGATATTTATTTTTTTAGCTATGAATTTTTTTCATTGTAAAACAGAAAATTGAATTTACGATATAATACTCTTATGGAATTAAACAATCAGATTTTTCATTTTACAAAAAAACGTTTAGAAGCATTAGAACGTTTAAATATTAAAAATTCAGAACAACTATTAACCTATTATCCAACGCGTTATGATATTTTGTGTACAAAACCAATCGACCAATGGAAAATAAAAGAAAAGGTTACATTTCAAGCTGAAGTGATATCTCACGTTACTACGTTTCGTAGAAGGAAATTTGTGACAAGTTCTTTTCAAGTTCAAATGAATGATGCGATTATCAAAATCACAATTTTTAACCGTCCTTGGGCGAATCGTTTACAGATGAATCAAATGTTGACGATTACTGGGGTTTATATGGGAAATGGAAGAGTAACTGCGATGAATTACGATACAAAGCCATTATCTCAACATGATAAAATCACACCTGTTTATGCAACTAAAGAAGGCATCCAACAAAGAACAATTCGTGATTCCATCCAAAAAGTATATGAAGTACTTCAAAATGAAATTCCTGATTATGTACCAGAAGAAATGATTCAAAAATATCGTTTGTTACGGAAAAGTGAGGCAATTCGTAGAATTCATTTTCCTCAAAATGAAAATGACACCAAGCAAGCAATGAGAACTTTGAAATATGAAGAATTTTTACGTTTCTTTATTGCGTTGCAATTCAATAAAAATGATGAAGGTTTATCCATATACAAAGAACCTAAAATATTTCCAAATAAAAAAATAGATCAAATGATATTGAATCTACCATTTTCATTAACGTTAGATCAAAAAAATACAATTGATGATATTCTAAAAGATCTATCTTCTACTACTCCAATGTATCGTTTAGTACAAGGAGATGTAGGATGTGGAAAAACAATTGTCGCTGTTATTTCTTTATATGCTTGTGCACTAAGTGGGTTTCAAAGTGCTTTATTAGCACCAACTGAGATTTTAGCGAAACAACACTACGATTCTTTATGTTCGTTAATCAAAGATGATTCCATTCATATTGGTGTTTTATATTCAGGAATGAATACGAATGAAAAAAATCAAATATTAGATGATTGTAAAACAGGAAAAATTGATATTTTAGTTGGGACACATGCTTTGATTCAAGATATTGTACAATTTAAAAATCTAGGTTATGTTGTAGCGGATGAACAACAACGGTTTGGAGTCAATCAAAGAAAAGCATTGCGTATGAAAGGTATTAATACTGATTTTCTTTTGATGTCTGCAACTCCAATTCCAAGAACACTCGCTTCTACAATTTTTGGGGATATGGAAGTAAGTACAATTGAAACAATGCCTGCAGGTAGAAAAGATCCTATCACAAAATTAATTTTAGAAAATTCATTCCGTTCTGTTTTACAAGAAGTAAATCAGATTCTAGATTCTGGTCATCAATTGTATGTTATTTGTGCAGCAGTAGAAGAAAATGAAGATTACAAGGCAAGAGATGTTTATCAAATGCAAAAGAATTTATCAAAATTGTTTGTTAATCATAAAGTTGGCATGTTACACGGTAAGATGAGTTCTGAAGAAAAACAAAATGTTATGCAATCCTTTTATGAAAATGAAATACAAGTGCTTGTTTCTACAACTGTTGTAGAAGTAGGAATGAATGTAGTTAACGCAATGAGAACTTTGAAATATGAAGAATTTTTACGTTTCTTTATTGCGTTGCAATTCAATAAAAATGATGAAGGTTTATCCATATACAAAGAACCTAAAATATTTCCAAATAAAAAAATAGATCAAATGATATTGAATCTACCATTTTCATTAACGTTAGATCAAAAAAATACAATTGATGATATTCTAAAAGATCTATCTTCTACTACTCCAATGTATCGTTTAGTACAAGGAGATGTAGGATGTGGAAAAACAATTGTCGCTGTTATTTCTTTATATGCTTGTGCACTAAGTGGGTTTCAAAGTGCTTTATTAGCACCAACTGAGATTTTAGCGAAACAACACTACGATTCTTTATGTTCGTTAATCAAAGATGATTCCATTCATATTGGTGTTTTATATTCAGGAATGAATACGAATGAAAAAAATCAAATATTAGATGATTGTAAAACAGGAAAAATTGATATTTTAGTTGGGACACATGCTTTGATTCAAGATATTGTACAATTTAAAAATCTAGGTTATGTTGTAGCGGATGAACAACAACGGTTTGGAGTCAATCAAAGAAAAGCATTGCGTATGAAAGGTATTAATACTGATTTTCTTTTGATGTCTGCAACTCCAATTCCAAGAACACTCGCTTCTACAATTTTTGGGGATATGGAAGTAAGTACAATTGAAACAATGCCTGCAGGTAGAAAAGATCCTATCACAAAATTAATTTTAGAAAATTCATTCCGTTCTGTTTTACAAGAAGTAAATCAGATTCTAGATTCTGGTCATCAATTGTATGTTATTTGTGCAGCAGTAGAAGAAAATGAAGATTACAAGGCAAGAGATGTTTATCAAATGCAAAAGAATTTATCAAAATTGTTTGTTAATCATAAAGTTGGCATGTTACACGGTAAGATGAGTTCTGAAGAAAAACAAAATGTTATGCAATCCTTTTATGAAAATGAAATACAAGTGCTTGTTTCTACAACTGTTGTAGAAGTAGGAATGAATGTAGTTAACGCAACAGGAATGATTATTTATGATGCAGATCGTTTTGGATTATCACAACTCCATCAATTGAGAGGGCGTATTCAAAGAGGAAATGAACAAGGTCAATGTTGGTTATTAACAGACAACAAAAACCAAGATATGATAGATCGATTGAACGTTTTAGTGAAAACAAACAATGGCTTTAAAATATCTTATGAAGATTTACGCTTGAGAGGGCCAGGTGATATACTAGGTACTAGACAATCTGGTGTTCCTGATTTAATTTTAGGAAATTTATATGAAGATACAAATATTGTTGAAGTTTGTAAACAAGATGCAATTCAAATTGTTCAACAACCAGAAAATCCAGACTATATTCGTATTGTTGAAAGTGTAAAACAACAACGTGAAGAAAATAGTGAATATGTAGATTGAAAAGGGGGAATTTATTTTGACAATCATTGATTGGTTAAAGAATAGAGGTATTACAGTCAATCATCACGAGATGATTGAACAAGCATTTATGCATAGTAGTTATGCACATGAACATAAACAGTTTCACGATAATGAAAGATTAGAGTTCATGGGAGATGCGGTATTACAGCTTTGGAGTTCACGTGCAATTTGGCCTTTAAATATTTCAGAAGGTCAAATGACACAATTGCGTGCAAAGTTAGTTTGTGAAAAAGCACTTGCGATGTATGGAAGAGAATTACATTTAAATGATTTTTTATTGTTAGGTGCAGGTGAAGAAAAAACTGGTGGAAGAAATAAAGATGCGATTATTGCGGATGCATTTGAAGCGTTTTTAGGTGCATTATTTTTAGATCAAGGTATGAAAGCAGTAGATAATATCTTGAATGATTGCATTACACCTCGTTTATCACATCCAGAAAATATTGAAACGATACATGATTATAAAAGTAAATTACAAGAATTTGTACAAGCTGATAAAAAGCGTACTGTGCAATATAAACTTGTATCCGAAAAAGGTCCCGCAAATTGTCCGGAATTCGTTATGAATTGTGTTATGGATAATATCATTTTAGGAACAGGTAAAGGTGTTTCAAAAAAGCAAGCAGAACAAAACGCTGCGAAAGATGCTTTTGAAAAAATGGCAAAATAGCCAAGGAGATCATTCTATGAAAATTTCAGAACTTATTGCGTTCATCCAAGAAGGAAAACTCAATGACAAATTGATTTCTCTTTATGGTGAACAAGCACTTAGTCAACAAACTAAGCGCTATGAATCCATTCTACAAAGCGCAAAAGAAGCTTTTGGAGATCACGAAGCAAAAATCTTTTCTGCACCTGGTAGAACAGAAGTAGGGGGTAATCATACAGACCATCAATTAGGAAAAGTATTAGCTGCATCTTTAAATCTCGACGTTGTAGCGTGTGTTATTCCTACACAAGATTCCATTGTTACTTACAAATCAAAGGGATATTCCGTAAAACCAGTTGATGTAACTAATTTAGAAATTGATGAAAATGAAAAAAATTCTACAGAAGCTTTGATTCGTGGTGTTGCATCAGGTTTCAACAAACGTGGATATAAAGCAGGTGGTTTTTTGTGTTACGCAGAAAGTGATGTCATTAATGGTGGTGGCATGTCTAGTAGTGCTGCATTTGAAGTTTTATTAGGAACGATTCAAAATGATTTGTATAACGAAGGAAAAGTTTCTAGTGAAGATATCGCAAAAATTGGTCAATATGCTGAAAATGTTTATTTCATGAAAGCAAGTGGATTATTAGATCAAATGGCTTGTTCTGTTGGTTCCTTTGCGGCAATGGATTTCAAAGATCCAGAAAATCCAGTTGTTGTGAAAGTTCCATTTGATCCTTCAGATTATGGATATGATTTGATTATTACTGATGTGAAAGCATCACATGCGGATTTAAGTGATGAATATTCTAAAGTGCCTGCAGAAATGAAATCTGTTGCGAAAGTATTAGGATGCGAAGTGTTAGGACAAACAAACATGGATGCGTTATTATCTCATGTAAAGGAAATCAGAGGAGCATGTGGAGATCGCGCTTTCTTAAGAGCTTATCATTTCTTACAAGAAACAAATCGTGCACAAGAGGAAGCGGATGCATTACAAAACAAAGATATTGATTTATTTTTAAAACTTGTTCGTGAATCTGGGCATTCCTCTTGGATGTACTTACAAAACATCTCTGTTCCTACAACCCCAGCTTCTCAAGCGGTTGCGGTTGGTTTAGCTTTATCTGAAGCAATCATTGGCGAAGATGGCGCTTATCGTGTTCATGGTGGAGGATTTGCTGGAACAATTCAAGCATTTGTAAAAAAAGAAACAACCAATCAATTTATTTCTATGATGGAATCGACATTTGGTGAAGGTTGTTGTTATATTTTAAGAATTCGTAATGTTGGTGGCATTCTTGTCGCATAATTATTTCAATTGAAAGTCAAGTTCTATCTTGGCTTTCTTTTGTTATGTTATAATACTTTCATGGACAAAAAAGAAAAATGGCAAGCCTTTAAAGCAAGTTGCCGTGTTTATAAAAGCGAAAAGACTACTTTATCTTTATATCATTCACAATCCAAAGGTGATGATATGTTTTATTCATTCTTAGAAGATGATGTTCACTTCGTTGAAGAAACATTCAATGATATAGATGATAAATGTGGTACAAGTGCGAAAGTCATGATTTGGCTTTTATGTGTAGAGGGGAAATCTCAAATTGAAGTAGCTGAAAAATATGGGATTACACGTCGTGCTTTACAAGTTTCGTTGTATAAATGGATTGATGAGGTATTTGAGGATGATAAATGAAAAAGCAGAATGGCTTCTTCTTTATAAAAAAGAATGCAGAATGTATTTCACTTATGAATCGAATTTAAAAAAAACAGAATTAGAACTAGAACAAATCATTGTTGAAATCAAGAATGTTAAATCAGTCAATACAACAAATGTTGTTGGACATTCAAATAAGCCACCAGAAGAAAGATTATTATCTTTAATTGAAATTAAAGATGAATTAGAAAAACAAATTCATTATTATCAAAGTATGTTAGATTGGATCTTTCATGTAAATAATAAAGTTACATCTCCTGCTTATCGAGCAATTACTTGGCAAACTTTAGTACAAGCAAAGAATAGAACAGATCTTATGATCAACTATGATGTTGATCCAGATTATGTTTGTAAAATGCGTGATAAATTTTTGATTGTGGCTTTAGATCAAGAAAGTATTCAAGAATATCAAGAAGTTATGAAATTAAAAAGTAAAAGCAAATGGCTTTCCATGGAAGACTAGTATGAAAAAATATTTTACGATTGATATTGGAAGTAAATGGTTGCGATGGTCAATCACATCTGAAACATTAGATGTCATTAAAAATGGTAAATTAGAAGTTCCTGTAGATGATAGAGAAACTTTTTTAAATGCGATTGTTGGAATTGTAAATACTTATAAATCAGAAGTACGTGCACTTGCTGTAACGCTACCTGGTGTGATTGATACAGAATGTGGGATTGCTTATTCTGGAGGTATTTATCGATTTATACGGAATGAACCTCTTGCGATGGAATTGAAAGAACTAACAGGGCTTCCTACGATTATTTTAAATGACGCAAAAGCAGCAACGCTTGCCGAAATTGGTTATGGTTCTTTGAAAAAAGTAGATCATGGTGTAATGTTGATGTTATTAGGAACTGGTATTGGTGGAGCAATCATTCATAAAGGTGAAATTTTTAATGGTGCTCATTTTGGGGCAGGAGAATTTTCTTATTTAACCGATTGTTATGAAAAAAAACAGAATAATGAAGACATGTTTGCGTTAAGTTGTTCTTTGAATGGTCTTGTTGATTGTGTGAAACAAACAACTGGAAAAGAAAACATGAATGTCTTAAAAATTATGTTTGGACTAAACCATGGAAATTTAGGTATCAAAGAAGGTGTCAGAATATATTGTGATCGACTTGCAAATTATTTATATAATATCCAATGTATTGTTGATGCAAGTGTTTTTGCGATATCAGGTAATATCACAGATGAACCTGTCTTTATGGAAATGATACAAGAATCTGTAGAACAACGTTTTGCTTCAGATTATTATCAAAACGTTTTTGAACCTGAAATTCGAGGCGTTACATTTCACGAAGATTCTAGAAAATATGGTGCAGTGTACCAATTGAAAAAGATGGAAGAAGAGGGCTTGTTGTAATGGTATTAGAAATCCCAGATGAAATCAAACCATATTTATCAAGTCATGCTTTGAATCGCTTAAAAAAGATTGACATGAATTGTGGTGTGAATTATACAAATTTACCATTGTTCTGTAATTTAGATCCATATACTCGTTATGATCATTCTGTTCGTGTAGCGAGTATTTTATATTACTTTACAAAAGACCTCAAACAAGCTTTATCTGGCTTATTTCACGATATCTCTACACCTACATTTTCACATACGATTGATTTTTTGAATGGAGATTATATCAAACAAGAATCAACAGAAAAAGAAACAAAAAAAATGATACTAGAGGATTCATTACTTCATGAATTACTAAATAAAGATGATATTTCAATTGATTCTGTATGTGATTATCATATCTATCCATTAGCGGATAATGATTCTCCAAAATTATCTAGTGATCGCTTAGAATATACACTTTCTAATGGTATTAATTATCATTTCATATCAGAACAAGAAGCAGAAAAACTCTTCAATGATATTCAAGTTGGTGATAATGAAAATCATGAAAAAGAAATGATGTTCCAACATATAAAATACGCAAAAAAATTTACACTGCTTGCCTTACACTGTGGAAAAGTATATTCTTCTACAAGTGATCGTTATGCAATGGAGTATTTAGCACAATTGGTAAAATACTACTTGGAACATAACATCTTGAAATATGAAGAATTATACAAGGATGAAGAATATATCATTCAAAAGATTCATCATGATCCAAAATGGATGCAATATACCAATTTATGTGATGTGATAGAGGATGATTCTGGAATTGTGATTCATGCAAAAAAAAGATATATTGATCCATATGTTTTAGGAAAAGGACGTATGAGTCATATCAGTGATACAATAAAACACGAAATTGATGATTTTTTATATCAAGATCTACAAGAAGAAAAATTAATAGGAGTTTTTAAAAATGGAAGATAAAGTAATCGTTGTAGCGAGTGGAAATGCTGGTAAAATCAAAGAATTTAAAGAAATGTTAGAACCAAAAGGCTATGTTGTAAAATCATTAGCTGATTTTCCAAATATGAAAGAAGTAGAGGAAAATGGAACTACATTTCATGATAACGCAATCATCAAAGCACAAGCAGTAACAGATCAATTTGGTATTATGGCGATTTCTGATGATTCTGGTCTTGAAATTGATTCGTTAGATAAAAAGCCAGGTGTCATGAGTGCTAGATGGTTAGGACATGAGACAAGTTATACAATTAAAAATCAGAAAGTTTTAGATTTAATGAAAGATCAAAAGAATAGAACTTGTCGTTATGTCTGTGCGATTGCAATCACACGAAAAGAAGAAGAACCAATTGTTTTTGAAGATACAGTAGAATGTGAAATTGCATATTGCGCAAAAGGTGAAAATGGTTTTGGATATGATCCAATTATTTATTATCCACCATTACAGAAGACAATGGCTGAAATGAGTAAAGATGAAAAAAATTCCATTTCCCATCGTGGAAAAGCAGTACGTAAGTTGGAAGCGTGGTTAAATGAACATCAAATTTAAGGTTTTATCTGTTTTATCGAGTCTTTGTTTGTGTGTTTCTATTTTATTAGGAATTATCTTTTTCCTATCTTTTCAACATTCATTCTATTCTTATGAATATGAAAAGAATCATCAGGCAGAAGTGATTGGAATGAGTGATGATGATTTAATGAATGCTACAGATACGCTATTAGATTATTTAGAAGATAAAAGAGATGATATCGTTGTAGAAGCTACGGTAAATGATGATTTAAGAGAAGTTTTTAATGAAAGAGAAACATTACATATGATCGATGTAAAGAATCTTTGCTTCCATGCGAAAACTTGTGCGTATCTTCTTTTTGGAATATCTTTGATATTCGCTTTTGGAATCTATCTCAAAGAAAAAAAGAAGTTTTTTCAATATTATGAATTTGGTTTCCAATTTGCATTAGGAATATTAGTTCTATTTATCAGTTTATTAGCGATTTATGCACTTTGTGATTTTTATGATTTTTGGATGAATTTTCATTATATTTTTTTTGATAATGATTTATTTATTCTAGATCCAAATACTTCCATCATGATCAACATGTTCCCAGAAAGTTTCTTTTTTGATTTAGTAATTTTAATTATGGTTGTATATGTAATTGTGATAGGTGTTCTTTACTTTGTAATTCATCATATGAAGAAGGTGGCTTTATGATTAATATTGTTTTATATGAACCAGAAATACCAGCAAATACTGGTAATATCATGCGTACTTGTATGGCATTTGATATGCGATTACATCTAATTGAACCATTAGGTTTCTCTTTAGATGAAAAACATTTAAGAAGAGCAGGGATGGATTATGTTAAAGATGTGCATTATCAAACATATCCAAACTGGAATGCTTTTTTAGAAAAGAATCAAGGATCCTTTTACTTTGTTTCTCGTTATGCAACAAAAACACCAGATAAATTTGACTATACAAAAGATGATAAAGATATTTATTTGGTTTTTGGCAAAGAAAGTACTGGAATTCCAAAAGATATTTTGTATGACAATTTAGAAACTTGTTTACGTATTCCAATGGTAAAAGAAGCAAGAAGTTTGAACTTATCAAATTGTGTTGCGTTAGTTTCTTATGAAGTTTTAAAACAACTAGATTATCCAAATCTATGTAAGCACGAAACAATTAAAGGGGAAGATTTCTTACAAAGAGTTCATAACAATGGACGCAAATAAGAAATCCAGTATAATGGAATCAAGAGGTGAATTGTGAAATGCTAGAGAATTTAAATGATTATCTAAGTTTTATTGTTTTATTATTACTTGTAGGATTTTGCGTTTATTTGATCTATGCGGTTTCTAATCGAAATCATGAATCGATTTTCAAAAGAAGAGAAGAAATCTATTTGTCATATTTAGAAGATGCAGAAGATGATTTTGATGATTCACATAGTGAGGAATCAGATGAATATTAAAGAAAAAATCATTTCGAAAAATGGTTCTTGTACAAAAGGACCATATTCTCCAGGATTGAAAGTGTGTGAACAAATTTATATTTCTGGACAATTACCAATTGATCCAAAAACCAATCGAATCGTTACAGGTGGTATCAAAGAACAAACAAAACA
Organism: Eubacterium sp. AM49-13BH; assembly: GCA_963650865.1. Classification (GTDB taxonomy): domain Bacteria; phylum Bacillota_I; class Bacilli_A; order Erysipelotrichales; family Erysipelotrichaceae; genus Bulleidia. The sequence goes on from CAVJMM010000004.1 coordinate 43,312, forward strand.
ATGTTTAGATAATATGAAGCATGTTTTAGAAGAAGCAGAAATGAATATGAAATATGTTGTTAAAACAACAGTATTTTTAAAAGAAATTTCTGATTTCGAGCAAATGAATGAAGTTTATGAAACTTATTTTGAAGAACCATATCCTGCTAGAAGTGCTTGTGCAGTTAAAGATTTAGTTGGAAATGCACTTGTTGAAATTGAAGCATATGCAATTGATTTTAGAGCGTTAGAAGTTTTATGTTATGAAGAAGGTGAATGTGATGGTCGAAGCTGTTGCTGCAAGTAAAGATGAAAGACCATTTATCATTGAATCCAAAGATAAAACAAGTCGATTTATTTTTGATGCTGAAAATCAATGTGTGCATAATTTTTCAACATTAGATTGGTTGGAAGAAGTTGTGATGTTTTTTGGCTCTAATGTAAAAGGTAGAATGGCTTCTTTTCAAAAGTTAACGAATACAAAGAAAAAATCTCCGGTTTTATTATCAGAGCTTTCTATGAATATCTATTTTCCAATCAGAGGATTGATGTGCAAAGAAAATACTTGGGTCTTGTATGATAGTGTTCGAGCATATCACGCGATTGGTTCACAAAAAACAAGGGTGCATTTTTCTAATGGATTAATTTATGAACTTCCAGTTAATTATCGAATCGTAGCTTCTCAAATGAAAAGGTGTGATTTATACAATAAACGGATCTACGCAAATAAAATGCCTAATCCAATCAAAATTAGATATTGACATTCTAATTTAGAGAACCTAAAATTTAGGCAAATGTAATGATCAGGACATGGTTCTAGAAAACTGGATGTAGAGAGTTTCTTGGGTGGTGAAAAAGAAATGAAGGTATTTAGAATTACTCCCTGTGAACAGTACTTGAAAAAGATTACCGTTTTCCGCGTTAAGGATTTGAGGGCCCGTAAGGGAATAAAGGTGGTACCGCGCTCATTCAGCGTCCTTTCATGAAGAGAGGACGTTTTATTTTGTCCTCAAAAGGAGTACAGAAATGATTAATTTTACAGAAAACAAAGATCTAGAAACATTGAATCACTCATGTGCACATATGATGGCACATGCAATTCAACACATTTGGCCAAATGCTAAATTTTGGGTTGGACCAGTTGTTGAAGAAGGCTTTTATTATGATGTGGATTTAGGAGATGTAACGATTTCTGATGAAGATCTCAAAAAGATTGAAAAAGAAATGAAGAAGATTGCGAAAGATGGAAAGAAAATCGTTCGTCATGAAATTTCAAGAGAAGAAGCATTAGAACAATTTAAAGATGATCCATATAAAGTTGATTTGATTACAAGAATGCCTGAAGGTACAAATATTTCTATGTATACACAAGGGGACTATACAGATTTATGTAGAGGACCACATGTTGATAATGAAAAACTATGTAAAAATTTTAAGTTGATCAAACATTCTGGTGCATATTGGAAAGGTGATAAGAACAATAAAGTTCTTCAAAGAATTTATGGTGTTTGTTTCCCAACTGCTGAAGAATTAGAAGCACATTTACAAGATCTAGAAGAAGCAAAACAAAGAGATCATAGAAAACTTGGAAAAGATCTTCAAATGTTTATGTTCTCTGATACGGTTGGTGCAGGGCTACCAATGTATTTACCAAATGGTTTTACAGTTCGAAGGTTATTATCTGACTATATTATGAACAAAGAACTTGCGCAAGGTTACTTACATGTCATGACACCAAGTGTTGTTAATACAAAACTATATAAGATTTCAGGACATTGGGATCACTATAAAGATGATATGTTCCCTGCAATGACATCCATCAAAGATCCAGAAAATGCTTATGCTTTAAGACCAATGAATTGTCCAGAACATATGATTATGTATAAGAGTAAATTACATTCTTATAGAGATCTTCCAGTTAGAATTGCTGAAATCGCAAATGATTTCCGTTTTGAAGCAAGTGGTGCTTTAACAGGTATTGAAAGAGCTAGAGCGTTTACACAAAATGACTCTCATATCTTCTGTAGACCAGATCAAATTGCGGATGAAATCAAAGATGTTACAAAATTAATTTTGGATGTTTATAAAGATTTTGGTTTTGAAAAATATTCCTTTAGATTATCTTTAAGAGATCCTAACAATAAAGAAAAGTATTTTGGACATGATGAACTTTGGGAAAAGAGTGAATCAGAATTACGTGAAGTATTAAAGGAAATGGATGTTCCATTCTATGAAGCAGAAGGTGAAGCTGCATTCTATGGTCCAAAAATTGATGTACAAGTACGTTCTGCTTTAGGGCATGATGTAACGTTATCTACAATTCAATTGGATTACCAATTGCCTGAAAGATTTGAATTAGAATATGTAGATTCTGATCAAGAAAAGAAGAGACCAGTTGTTATTCATAGAGCGATTCTAGGTTCCTTAGATCGTTTCATCGCCTTCTTATTGGAAGAAACAAAAGGTGTATTACCTTTATGGTTATCACCAAAGCAAGTTGTTGTTGTTCCAGTAGCACCAGAAGTTCATTCTACATATGCACAAAGTATTGTTGATAATTTAACAGCTATGGGTGTGAGAGCTTCCTTAGATGCAAGAAATGAAAAGTTAGGTTATCGAATCCGTGAAGCACAAACTTCAAAAGTTCCTGTACAGATTGTTGTAGGAGATGGAGAAGTGGAAAAGAATGAAGTAACAGTTAGACGTTATGGCTCTAGAGAACAAGTTGCAATGTCTAGTGAAGACTTCTATAAGATGTTAAGAGAAGAAATTGCAAGTAAAAAATAAAACAAAAAGAACTCAATGAGGTTTTGCTTCAAAGAGTTCTTTTTTTGACTATTTTACAATTTCCATTCCAATTGCTTTTTGTACTTTTTGTACTTTCGCATTTGCGATGATATTAGCTTTTTCAGCACCTTCTTTTAAAGTCTTTTCAATGATATCTGATTCACAGATTTCATTGTACTTCGCTTGAATACTTTCTAATAGTTCGCATACACTATCGGCAACTGCACGTTTAAAATCTCCATATCCTTTTCCTTCAAATTCTTTTTCGATTTCTTCAAAAGATAAATCATTATTTAACGAAGAATAGATTTGCATCAAATTAGAAATGCCAGGTTGGTTTACAGGATCAAAATGAACATGCGCTAAGTTATCCGTAACTGCACCCATCACTTTCTTTCTTGCTGCTTTTAAATCATCTAATAAATAAATACATCCTTTATTGATACCATCAGATTTACTCATTTTCTTTGTTGGATCTGTTAATGACATAATTCTTGCGCCAACTTTACTAACTAATGGTTCAGGAATTGTAAATAAATCTCCATAACGATTGTTCATTCTTTGTGCGACATCACGTGTTAATTCAACATGCTGTTTTTGGTCATCTCCAACAGGTACATAAGATGGATCATAAAGTAAAATATCTGCAGCCATTAAAGCAGGATATGTATAAAGTCCACCCGTTAAATTCTTTTCGCCTTTTGCTTGCTTATCTTTGAATTGTGTCATACGATTCAATTCACCCATGTATGTATGACAACACATGATATACCCAAGAGTTGCATGTGCAGGAACATCTGTTTGTAAAAAAATCGTAGCTTTAGATGGATCTAATCCACATGCCAAATATAACGCAACACAATCATGTAAATTCTTTTGTAATTCTTCAGTATCTTGTGGAACAGTAATACAATGTAAATTCGCGATAAACGCAAACATTTCATAATCATCTTGATATTTGACAAATTGTTTGAGAGCTCCAATATAAGATCCTAAATGTAGTTCTCCTGTAGGTTTGATTCCTGATAACATTCTTTTCATAAGTACCTCCAATTAAAAACGTCTCTTCATTTCATTGAAGGGACGCATGAGACGAACTTGCGCGGTACCACCCGACTTATCTCATCATGATGAGATCACTTTCTGAAGATAAACGATTCACGTATAAAAGTTTTCTTGAAGCTCCAATCTATTCTATTTTATGGACAGTTTTCATCAAACACTGTCTTTCTAAACAGGGAAAATAGAATAATGCACTTCCTTTTATGTATCTATTTTAAGAAAAAGAACAATCACATTCAAGTGTATATTCTAAGGGTTGACGAATTTGTTATAATGTTTCTATTCAAAAAGGAGGATATTTTATGATCGTTGTATATACTTCGCCTGGATGTGCATCATGTAGAAAAGTGAAACAGTGGTTGAAAGATAGAAATCTTCCTTTTATCGAGAAAAATATTTTTAAAACATTGTTAAATGATAATGAAATTAAACATTTGTTAATGAGAAGCGAAAATGGAACAGATGATATTGTTTCAAAAAGAAGTAAAATTATTCAACAATCAAATATTGATATTGATTCTATGAAAACAGATGAATTAATTCATTTCATTAAAAATAATCCAAGTATTTTAAAAAGACCGATTATTTTAAATGAAAATAATTTCCAAGTTGGATATGATGAAGAAGAAATAGGTGTATTTGTTCCTAAGGAATTAAGAAAAATTGCAGATCATGTATGCAATGTAGAATGTCCTAATTATAAAACATGTGGAGAGGTACACAGTGAAGAGGCTTAATGCTTCTTTTTGTGTGAATGGTGAAAGATGAAAAAAGTATTAGTTGGTTTAAGTGGTGGTGTAGATTCTGCCATTGCTGCATATTTATTAAAAAAAGATGGTTATGATGTAACTTGTGCTTTTATGAGAAACTGGGATTCGATGGCAAACGATGACTTCGAAGGAAATCCAACGATTAACGATGCTGTATGCCCACAAGAAGCAGATTATAAAGATGCACAAGATGTTGCGAATAAATTAGGGCTTCCTTTATTAAGAGTTGATTTTATAAAAGAGTATTGGGATGAAGTGTTCAAAACTTTTTTAGAAGAATATAAAAGAGGTAGAACTCCCAATCCTGATATTTTATGTAATCGTTATATTAAATTTGATTCTTTTATGAAATTCGCAAAAGAAAAAGGATTTGATACAGTTGCGACAGGCCACTATTGTAAATTAGGTGAAGAAAATGGTGTTCATGTTCTACAAAAAGCTGATGATAGAAATAAAGATCAATCGTATTTTTTGACGGAAATCAATCGAAGTGTATTAGATCATGTTTTATTTCCATTAGGTTCTGTGGATAAGCCAACTGTAAGAAAGCTAGCGGAAGAATTAGATCTTTCTATCGCAAAGAAAAAAGATTCTACAGGAATATGTTTTATTGGAGAAAGAAACTTTAGACAGTTTTTATCAAACTATCTTCCAATGAAACCAGGTAAGATCATAAATATCAACACAAAAGAAGTTGTTGGTCAACATCAAGGGGTTATGTATTACACGGTTGGTCAAAGAAAAGGGTTAGATATTGGTGGAATTGGTCCTTTCTATGTTATTGGAAAAGATGTCACAAAGAATGAATTATATGTGACAGATGAACAACATCAAGAATGGTTATATTCCACAGCTTGTACGGTTATTGATGTCAATTGGCTTGCGGATAGAGAATTACCAATTCATTGTTCTGCGAAATTCCGTTACCGCCAACAAGACAATGAAATTACATTAACGCAAAAAGAGGATGGCACTTTGGTTTGTGAATATCCTGAAGGCATTCGTTCTGTAACGCCAGGACAAGAAGCAGTTATTTATGATCGAAATACTGTTATTTGTGGTGGTAAGATTGATATTGTTTATCAAAAAGAAAAGAATTTAATGGAAGAAATTCTTCGTGTTATTAATCAATAATTATGGATGAACTCATAACTTTAAATGGAAAAATTACGTTTGTTCTTTATCGCAATGAATCCAATTACTATACAGTAGCGAAATTTTTAGTTAATGATGAGAATGAACACCATATTATTATCACAGGCACCTTTTTAGAAATAGAAAAAGATGTCCTTTTTAACATTCATGGATACTATGTGGAACATCCAAAATACGGAATCCAATTTAAAGTAGAATCTATGGATAAACCATTGCCTAATGAAAGAGAAGGCATTATTCGATATTTATCAAGTTCTGCGTTTCCTGGCATTGGTAAAAAAATGGCAGAAAAAATCGTTGAAACTTTAGGCGAAAATTGTTTACAAGAAATTAAAGAAAATGAAAACTGTTTATTACGTGTTGCGAAAATAAGTAAAAAACAATTTGATAGTATTGTTGAAGGAATTCATCAAGAAGATGATGGCCTGCAAGAACTTGTTTCTTTTATGAATATTCATGGGATTGGAATGCGTAATTTAATACGTATCAATCAAAAATATGGAAAAGATTCTTTAAAGAAAATCAAAGAAAATCCTTATCGTGTCGTAGAAGAATTAGATGGCTTTGGTTTTACGACTGCAGATAAGATTGGAGAATCATTAGGCTTTCAAAAAGATGATCCAAATCGATTACATGCATATATGATTGCTTTGTGTGAAAACTTATGTATGAAAAATGGTGACTCTTATCTTTTGCTAGATTCTTTTAAAGAAGAATTTTGTAAGAAAACAAAAGGGTATGAAATTGATTACGATGCAATTTTAGAATCTTGTGTGATTTCTAGAGCACTTGTGATTGAAGAAGATAGAATTTATTCTAAAGCACAATACGATTCTGAAAAATATATTGCTGAATTTCTTTCTGTGTTTCCATATAAAGAGTTAGAAGTATATGATTCTGAACTATTTCAAGATTATTTACAGTCATTACAAAAAAATTTAGGAATTACTTATGATGCATTGCAAATAGATGCCATTCAAACATTATTCCAAAAACCGTTTTCCATATTAACGGGTGGACCAGGAACAGGAAAAACAACAGTTGTTAAGGCAATGGTTACGTTATTAAAAATGATGTATCCAAATTGTAGGATTGCTTGTTGTGCACCGACTGGAAGAGCAGCAAAAAGAATCTCTGAAATATGTGATATTGATTCTTCCACAATTCATTCTTTATTAGAATGGAATCTAGAAAGTAATGAATTTAAAAAGAATGAAAAAGAGCCATTAACTTATGATGTATTAATTATTGATGAATTTTCTATGGTCGATAATTATTTGTTCTCTCATCTTTTAAAAGCAAGTAAAAATATCAAGAAAATTTGTATTATTGGAGATGAAGAACAATTACCTTCTGTATCTTGTGGATGTGTTTTAAGAGATTTGATTGCTTCTGATTGCTTTCCAGTTGTTCATTTAAATCAAATCTATCGTCAAAAAGAAGGGAGTGGTGTAATTTCTTTAGCGAAAGACATTTTAAAGGGAGATATTGTATTTGATCGATATCAAAAAGATGCAATGTTTTTAGAATGTAATCCAATGGATATTAAAAATGTCATTGTTCAACTTGTACAAGCATCTATTGAAAAGAATTATTCGATTGAAGATATTCAAGTATTATCTCCAATGTACAATGGAAGTGCAGGTATTAATGTTTTAAATAAAGCATTACAAGAAGCCTTTAATCCACCAGCAAGCGATAAATTAGAAGTAAAGCTAGGTTACGTTACATTTCGTGAAGGTGATAAAGTTTTACAATTAAAAAATCAACCTGATGATGAAGTATACAATGGTGATATAGGAATCATCCAAGAAATCATTCCGGCATCCATGAGTGAAGATAAAAAAACGACGATTATTGTTGATTTTCAAGATCAATGTGTAGAATATAAACCAGAAGATTTTATAAATATTACATTAGCCTATTGTATTTCTGTGCATAAATCACAAGGTAGTGAATATTCGATTGTGATGATGCCATTTACTTCACAACATACAATCATGTTAAATCGAAAACTCATTTATACTGCAATTACACGTAGTAAAAAATCATTGATCATGGTAGGAGATAAAGATGCTTTTCTCAAAGGTTGTATGATTTCTGAAAGACATATTCGAAAAACACATTTGAAAGAAAATATTCAACAATGTTTGAAAAAAGAATTTTAACAAACTTGTTTCTAAATTAGAAAAGTGATAACATATTTTTGCAAATCGAAGAAAAAGACAAGTAATGATAGATTGTTTATCTGAGAGAAAAACTGTTTGGTGAAAAGTTTTATATCAATCTATGATGAAGCTACTTTGGAGAGTATGTAAAACATATCGTATTTCTGCGTTAAAGAATAATTAAGGTGCACATGTAAATGTGAATCAGGATGGTACCGCGTTATTAACGTTCCTGTTATTAGGAACGTTTTTATTTTGGAGGTTTTATGAAAAAGGATTTAACAGGTAATCAAATTCGACAAATGTTTTTGGATTTTTTCAAATCCAAGGGATTTATGATTGAACCAAGTGCAAGCTTGATTCCTCATAATGATCCAACTTTATTATGGATCAATGCAGGTGTTTCTACATTAAAGAAATACTTTGATGGTACAGAAAAACCAGCAAACCCAAGAATCGCCAACGCACAAAAATGTATTCGTACAAATGATATTGAAAATGTTGGTAAAACTGCAAGACACCATACATTCTTTGAAATGCTTGGTAACTTCTCCATTGGTGATTATTTTAAAGAACAAGCAATTCCATGGGCTTGGGAATTTTTAACAAGTCCTGAATGGATTGGCATGGATAAAGAAAGACTTTATGTCACAGTTTATCCAGATGATGAAGATGCATATAACTTATGGGTACAAACAGGAATGATTGAATCTCATATTTGTAAAAATGCAGATAATTTCTGGGAAATTGGTAGAGGACCTGGTGGACCTGACTCTGAAATTTTCTTTGATAGAGGTGAAAAATACGATCCAGAAGGAATTGGAGAAAAGTTATTTTTTGAAGATATTGAAAATGATCGTTATGTAGAATTATGGAACATTGTATTCTCTCAATATGACTGCAGACCTGGTGAAGTAGATAGAAGTGAATATAAAGAATTACCTCATAAGAATATTGATACTGGTATGGGATTAGAAAGACTTGTATGTTTCTTACAAGATGGTGAAACAAACTTTGATACTGATCTCTTTTTACCAATCATTCACGCAACTGAAAAATACGCAAAACATAGCTATGATGAACCAGAATACAAAATGGCATATCGTGTTATAGCTGACCATATTCGTACTGTCACTTTTGCGTTGGCTGATGGAGCAATGTTCTCTAATGAAGGTAGAGGATATGTATTAAGACGTGTATTACGTAGAGCAGTTCGCTATGGTATTAAATTAGGCATTGAAGAATCATTTATGTATAATCTTGTACAAGTTTGTGCAGATAATATGAAAGATTATTATGGCTATATCTTAGATAAAGTTGATCTTGTTTCAAAACTTGTTAAAAATGAAGAAGAAAGTTTCCATAAGACTTTAAATAATGGTGAAGCTTTATTAAACGATGCATTAAAACAACATGCAGATACAAAGAAACTACCTGGTGAAGTCGTATTTAAGTTATATGATACGTATGGCTATCCAAGAGAATTAACAGAAGAAATTGCGCAAGATAATGGTTATACAGTTGACGCAGAAGGATTTGAATCTGAAATGCAAGCACAAAAAGAACGTGCACGTGCTGCTAGAGGTAACGAACAATCTATGCATGGTCAATCTGCAGATTTGATGGATTTCACAGAAGAAAGTAAATTTACAGGTTACACAGATACACATTCAACTGGCAAAGTGATTGGATTATTTAAAGATGGTGTCAAAGTCGATTCTTTAAGCGATGAAGGAGATGTCATCTTAAGTGAAACTTGCTTCTATGCAGAAAGTGGTGGACAGTGTGCAGACCAAGGCAAAGTATGGAATGAAACTTTTAAAGCAGATGTTGTTGATGTACAAAAAGCACCACATAAACAACCTTTACATCATATTTCAAATGTAGAAGGTACATTACATGTTGGCGATGTACTTGAAGGTGAATATGATTATGCATCACGTCAACGTACACGTGCTAACCATTCATCACTTCATTTACTACAAGCAGCATTAAAACAAGTATTAGGTGATCATATTGCACAGGCTGGTTCTTATAATTGTCCACAATATGGAAGATTTGATTTCACTCATTTTGAAAAGCCAACAGATAAACAACTCAAAGAAGTTGAAAGAATCGTCAATGAAAAAATCAATGAATGTATTCCTGTTACAACTGAAGTTATGGCAATTGATGATGCGAAAAAGACAGGTGCTACTGCTTTATTCGACGAAAAATATGGTGATGAAGTACGTGTCGTTTCTATGGGAGATTTCTCAAAAGAATTCTGTGGTGGTACACATGTTAATAATACAAATGATTTAGGTTCTTTTAGAATTGTATCTGAAGAATCTGTTGGTTCTGGTGTAAGACGTATCACATGTGAAACAAAGATGGAATCTTACAACTCCTTTAAGAAAGAAGAAGAGTATTTATTAAATACTGCAAAACTCTTAAAGATGAAGAATTATGAAGGTCTTCAAGAAAGAATTCAAAAGTTATTAGAAGAAAATACTTCGTTGAAGAAAGCAGTTAGTGAAGCTGAAAGTAAAGCTATGGCTTCTGAAGCAGATTCTATTTTAAAGAAAGCAGAAGAAATCAATGGTATTCAAACATTAATTCTAAAACTTGAAGGCAAAGATACAAAAGGATTAAAAGAATATGCTGAAACATTGAGAAATAAATTAAATCATGGATTTGTATTCATTTCTAATGTAGTAGATGGTAAGACAACTTTTGTATGTGCATCTAGTAAAGAAGCAATCGCAAAGGGCTTTAAAGCTGGTGACATTGTAAAACAAGCTGCTATGATTTGTGGCGGTAATGGTGGCGGAAGAGCTGATATGGCACAAGCTGGTGCGAAAGATGCTTCCAAGATCAATGATGCAATCAGTAAAGTAAAAGAATTATTGAAGTAAAGATGAGATATTTCTCATCTTTTTTCATGTTTTTTCGTACTTGAATTCTATACAATTTATAATTATTAGAGTAAAATATTTTCTACAAGGAGGACTTTATTATGACACAGAAAGGTTTGACGGAAACAATTAGTTTTTCGGCTGAAGAATTAAGACGTGAGAATATTAAAGAAGTATTAAAACATGTCGAAAAAGCATTAAATGAAAGAGGATATAATGCAATCAATCAACTTGCTGGATATTTGATTAGTAATGATCCTGCTTATATTTCATCTCATAATAACGCAAGAAGTGTAATTTCTTCGATTGAAAGACATGAAATTATTGAAGAACTTGTGCGTTTCTATTTAGAGGAAAATAAATAATGAGTAAATACCTAGGTCTTGATTTAGGTAGTGTTACTTGTGGTGTAAGCTTTTCTGAAACAGGTTTTATTGCTTCAACTGTCAAAACGATTCGCTTTAAACCAGATGATTATGATACTGCAATGGATCGTGTGTTAGAAGTTGTACATGAAATGAATCCTGATATTATCGTTCTAGGATTACCATTACTTGAAAATGGGGATGTTGCAGAACGTGCACAAATTTGTTTGGAATTCGGAAAAGTATTAGAAGTTGAAAGTGGCATTCCTGTTAAAATGCAGGATGAAAGAAACACAACACAAGAATCAGAAAATATTTTGTTAATGGCGGATGTTTCAAGAAAACATCGAAAGAAAAAAATAGATCAATTAGCTGCTGTTCAAATATTACAGCGTTATTTAGATTCACAACAATAAAAGGCGCAAAACGCCTTTTGATTTGAAAGGGAGAAAAACATGGAAGATTCTAAAGTAATGATTATTACCGATGAAAATGGACAAGAAAAAGAAGTGGAAATCATTCTTACATTTGAAGATGATAAAAATAAAAAGAGTTATGTTTTATTTACAGATGTTAACGCAAATGATGGAAATGTTTATGCCTATAGCTATGATGAAGATGGTAATATGAATGAAATTACCGATGAAGCTGAATGGGAAATGTGCCAGGAAGTTTTAGGTGCCTTCTTGGAGGAAGATGAATAATGTCAGATAATACAAAGAAGGATGAAATCATTGATTTTGATGAATTAGATGAATTGCCTGATGTTGTATTAGGAGAGAAAACACGTGCTATGCGTATTTTACGCGAAAATGGGCAAGTTGTTGAAGAGAACAAACAGGAATCAAAAGCCAACGTTAATGAAGCTTTAGATCGAGTCAATGTGTATGATCAAGCAACAGGTGTTCCTCATGTGGATGATCTTTTAAAAGAAGAAATCAAAGTTACTAAAACAGAAGAAAATGATATTGAAAAAACAATTGTTTTAGAAAAAAATAATGATGAATTAGATTTAGAAGGACTAAAAGAAGGTCAAAAATATAGAAATGGCACGAAAATTGATTATTTAGGAAATGAAGTTGAAATTGAAGATTTCAACCCAAATACAGCTCGTTATAAAATCGTTGATAATGGCAGAACAAAATGGGTAACAGATAAAAATCTAAAATTGATTGATCCTGAAATCCCTGCATCCTTACAAGATGATGATCCTGGTGTTGAAGATGAACTTTCTGAAGCATTAGAATCAAAAGACAATATTGTAGAAATGAATTCTACAGAAAATACAGAAGTTCCTAATGAATTGACAGTTGTTTATGATAAAAATTTAGAAAAATCTGAACCAAAACATGCGCGAACAAATAAGCAGACAGTTGTCAAAACAAATCCAATTTCTTTTGAAGAATTATATAAAGATGAATATGTTCCTCATATTGAAACTGAGGAAGAAAGAGCAATTCGCATGAAAAAAAGAAAAACAACACCAATGATGCAAAAAATCGTAACTGTGATTCTTTTGGTTTTATTAATTCTTTTAGGAATTGGTGTTTATACATTATATTCTGGATTACAACCAGTTTCTTCTACAAGTGAAGAAGTGAAATTCATGGTTGAAGAGGGTTCTACTGCCAAAGATGTAGCGAAGAAATTACAAGAAGAAGGCATTATTAAAAATGCTGATGTAGCTTATACCTATGTTCGTTTCAATAACTTGACAGATGTAAAACAAGGTGTGTTTACTTTAGATAAAAGTTGGGATATTAAACAACTGTTCACTTATTTGAATGATCAAAATGCCGCAAAAAAAGACCAAGTCGCTGTAACGATTATTGAAGGTGACTGGGCAAAAGATGCTGCGAAGAAATTTGAAGAAGTAACAAACGTAACTTCTGATGAACTTTTAAAGTTATGGAATAATAAAGATTGGATCAATTCTCAAAAAGAAAAATATCCTTTTATTACGGATGAAATGTTTAAAGATGGTGTAAGAATTTACTTAGAAGGGTATTTAGCACCAGATACATATTATCTGAATAAAGAAACAACTGCAGAAGAAATTACGACGACTTTATTAGATCAAACATTAACGGTATTTAATAAATACAAAGATCAAATCGAAGCAAGTAATCACTCAATTGCAGAAATCTATACAATGGCATCTATTATTCAATATGAAGCTGGAACAAACCCAGAAGATCTCGCAAAAGTAGCTTCTGTCTTTTATAACAGATTGAATCAAGGAATGATGTTACAAAGTTCTGTTACGGTTTGTTATGCGATTGACTTTGATAAACAAGAAGACAATTGGCAAGCATGTGAAGTAAACCCTGATTATGAATCTCCATATAACACTTATAAACATACAGGTTTAACGCCTGGTCCAATTGAAAATGCTGGAGAAGCAGCATTACAAGCAGCTATTTCACCAGCAGATACAAACTATTTGTACTTTATGGCAGAAGTTTGTCCTGGTGGAGATGGAACAGTGCATTACGCTGAAACATTAGATGAACATAACGCAAACGTTTCTAAATATCTAACTTGTTATTAATGATGAAATATAGTACTTGTATTTATTTGATTCATAATGAGGAATGGTTGTTTTTAAAACGAAACAAAAAGAAAAATGATGTAAATCATGATAAATATATTGGCGTAGGTGGGAAAGTTGAAACCGGAGAAACGAAAGAGCAGTGTGTTGTTCGTGAAACATTTGAAGAAACTGGATTGATTTTACAATCCTATCAAGAATGTGGTTCTATCTTATTTCAGAGTCCAAATTATGAAGATGAAACTTGTTATATTTATACATCCAGTCAGTTTACTGGTGAAATGCATGAATGTGATGAAGGTCAACTTATTTTTGTAAAACAAAAAGATATCTTTTCTTTAAACTTATGGGAAGGTGATCGAATCTTTTTGAAAAGATTACTACGTCATGATATAAATTTTCATTATGTGTTTCACTATAATGAAAGCGATCAATTAATCGATTATAAGGAGATATAAAATGAAACCTTTAATTATTGGAATTGCTGGTGGTTCAGCATCAGGAAAAACTTCTATTTCGAAATGCATACAAGAAGAATTTTCTGATATGAGTCGAGTATTAGTCATCAGACAAGATGATTATTATAAAGATCAATCCGATAAACCAATGTGTGAGCGTGTTAAAACAAACTATGATCATCCGGATGCATTTGATAATGATCTATTAGTTGAACAAGTACATTCATTATGTTCTGGAAAATCAATTCTGAAACCAACTTATGACTATGTTAATCATACAAGAAGTGAGGTTACAGAAGAATGTAATCCTTGTGATGTATTGATTTTAGAAGGTTTATTTGTTTTACAAGACGAAAGTCTTCGAAATCTCTTAGACATTAAGGTTTTTGTGGATACAGATGCAGATATTCGTTTTATCCGAAGATTAAACCGTGATGTAGAAGAACGCGGCAGAACAATGGAATCTGTTGTCAATCAATACATGTCTACTGTTCGTCCAATGCATGAATCATTTATTGAACCATCAAAACGTTTTGCGGATATTATCATTCCAGAAGGTGGAGAAAATACAGTCGCAATTGATTTGTTGAATACAAAAATTTCTAGCATCCTATTGAGGACAATGTTATAATACACAAGCGTGTAAAAGGAGTGAAAAAATGGCTGAAGAAAATAAGATTTATGTCACTGAAGAAGGTCTTAAAAAATTACAAGATGAATATGATAATCTTGTTCATGTAGTCCGTGAAGAAGTAAAAGCTGAATTAGCAGAAGCTCGTTCTCAAGGTGACTTGAGTGAAAACGCTGACTATGATGCTGCAAGAGATAAACAAGCTGAAGTTGAACATCGTATCCAAGAATTGGAAAACATGTTACAAGTTGGACATTATGAATTAATTAATTCAAAGAAAAAAGGAAAGAAAAATGTTCAAATTGGTAGTACAGTAAAACTTTTGTTCCAAGATACTAAGGAAGAAGAAACTTATCAAATCGTTGGTTCTACAGAAGCTGATCCTTTAAATGGCAAAGTTTCTAATGAAACACCTCTTTCTCAAGCAATCTTAGGCTCAAAAGTTGGAGATGTTGTTAATGTTGAAGTAGCTAAACCATATAAAGTAGAAATTATTTCTATTAAGTAAATATCAGATTTTCTGATATTTTTTTTTGGGATTTTAAAATAACTTGTGAATAGATTATTGGAGGGACTTTTTATGAAAAGACATTCAGTAATCTTATTTTTATTATTTAGTGCAATTTTATTTGTGAATTTAACACCCGCTATATTAGCGGATCCAAAAGATGAAAAAATTAATGTTACTGTCAAAGGAGCAGTAACCAACGAAAAACGAATAGAACTACCAATGTACGCAACATTGAATGATGTTTTAGAAGTTGTAACTTTAACAGATGACGCAGATCTATCTTCATTAAATCCAAATACGATTTTAAAAGATGCAGATATTATCACAATCCCGCATACTTCAACAATGTCATCAAATAAGGTTTCAATCAACACCGCCACAGCATCTGATTTAACAGAACTATCTGGTATTGGGCCAGCACTAGCGGCTAGAATCGTTGAATATAGAGAAAATAATGGTTTATTTCAAACATTAGAGGAATTGATGAATGTAAAGGGAATTGGTCAAGCGAAATTTGATTCTTTGAAGGAATCTATTTCTTTATGAAAGATGTGAAAGAGAATATTGTTTTATTTTCTTTATTACTTTTTCTATTTCTGATTACTAAAAATGAACTGCTTTTTGTATCTTTATGTGCTGTATGTTGTTTGTGGTGTTTTCGTGTACCAGGATATTCTTTTATCTTTTTACTAAGTACTTGTTTATTGACTTGCATTCCCATATATAATAAACAACTACCTTCTATGGAATATGGTTATGTAATTAAAGTGAATCAAACTTATTCGATTATACAAAACAAAAATGAAAAGATCATCGTTTATACAGAAGAACCATTACAATTTGATGCAATTTATTCTATTGAAGGAGAATTCGAAACAATCAACACAACTTCTCATTTTTTTGGATTTTCTTATGATTCGTGGTTACATAATCAAGGTATCTATTACACAGTTCAACAAGAAGATATACATTTTTCAAAGCAAATGCCTTCGATTCGACATTGGATACAAGAAAAGATTCAAAAAATAGATGATTCATCAAAACAATCTATTCTTTATAAAAGCTTATTGAATATCAAAACAAGTGATGATGATTGGATGCAAGAAAATGGATTTTCTTTTACAGGAATGATTCTTGTAGTAGATTGGTTCTTAAAATATTTTTGTAATCTTAAATTAAGAAAAAGGATACAATTCATATTAGATATTACATTGATTCTTATTTATCGTTTTCCTTTATTAGTAGTAGAAAATCTATTATTTTTACTTTTTTCAAAGAAATATTCTTCTCAAAAAACAACAGGAATTGTGATGAGTATAATTATGATTTTATATTCATCTCAATTAGCGAGTGCATCATTTTTAATACCTGCAATTTATCGATATTCATTTTTATTTTCAAATCAAAGAAAATCTGCAAGTCATTTCTTTGTTTTATTGATACAAAGTTATTTATTTCAAACGATGAATATTGTTCGAACATTTTTATATCCAATCTTACAAAGGTTGAATGGTTTATTGTTTTTTAGTTGTTTATTTTATCTTCTATTTTCAATTTGTCTATTTGATCCAATTGTGAATTTGATTGATAAAACACAAGAAATTTGTAATTTATTTACTTGGAAGGGATCAATCTTTGGTGTAGGAATACTACTATTTTTAATATGTCTTTTGTTATTGAAAAAGAATCGTTATTATTTTCTAAAAACTTCTATTCTTTTATGCTTTTTTCAAATCACAGGTTTCTTTCATCCATGTATGGAAATGTCATTCATCAATGTGGGACAAGGAGATGCAATTTTAATTAGAGCACCATTCAATCAAGATAATATTTTAATTGATACTGGAAAACCAAGTGCGTATTCATCATTATCTACATTGTTAAACGCAAAAGGAATTCATACAATTCATACTTTTATTATCACGCATGCAGATGATGATCATAGTGGGAATCAAGAAGCTATCTTAGAAGATTATGACGTAAAACAATTCATTACGACGCATCAAGAAATGATACAATCAAATTCATTTATATTATTAGATATCAATTCCATACAAGATGAAGATGAAAATCAAAGCTCAATTGTGAATGTTATCAATTTAAATGGAAAACAAGCATGTTTGATGGCAGATGCTACTACAGAAAGTGAAAAAGAAATATTAAAGAATTATCCAACGTTAAAATGTGATATTTTAAAACTTGGGCATCATGGTTCTAAAACCTCTTCTTCCGATAAGTTTTTAGATCAAGTACAACCAAGATTAGCACTCATTTCTGCTGGGTCCTATTCAATCTATCATCATCCAAGTGAAGAAACGATTCAAAAATTATTAAAAAGACACATTCCTTACTTTAATACAAAAGAAGAAGGGGATATCACAATTTTATGTTTTTATCATTTTAATCTTTTTATTACATCGAGTTTTAGAATTGGTCTGTTATAATAGGTGCATGTCAATTTTTATATATAGCGGAGAAGATCTTTTTCGATTAGAAGAAGGCATTAAAAATACATTGATTAAATATAACATCGATCATGATCATATTGTGACGATTGATGCTTCGGATAAACGAAATTTTAATATTGAAAATGTTTTAGTGGAATGTGATTCTTTTTCATTGTTTGATGATGATAGAAAAGCTGTTATTGTTAAAAATCCATTCTTTTTATCTTCCTCTTCCAAGGAAGCTGAAAAAGTACTAAAAACAGATTCTCCAACTGTAAAAAAAAGAAAAGAAAATGAAGCAAACAAAAGAGAAACACGGTTAACAAGATTAGAAGAATATTTAAAAAATGAAAATCAAAATACATTATTAATATTTGCATGTTTTGGTTTTCAAGCAGATTCAAGAAAAAAAGATTTTAAGTTATTAAC
>CAVJMM010000005.1:0-56207 GCA_963650865.1 Eubacterium sp. AM49-13BH
ATATTCAAGCTTTTTTAGCAGTTTATAATACAGGCAGTATTTCCAAAGCAGCATTAGCTTTATACATGAATCAAAGTAATCTTTCTACAAAGATTCAGCACTTAGAAAATGAACTTGGCGTAGAACTATTTAATCGTGGTCGAGGAAGACACTCTATTGAATTAACTGTTCAAGGTCAAAAGTTCTTACAGATTGCAGAACAAATCAATCATTCAATGAAAGAAATCGATTATATTAAAAGTTCTACAAAGAAAGAATTTGTTTCCATTGCCGCAAATGAAGTCACAAACTTATTTACACTTGTTCCTTTCTATACAGATTTCATGTTGAAACATCCAAATATCACACTCAATATTCATACATATCATTCAACCGAAATCTATAACAAGTTAGAACAAAATAGTTTTGATATTGGAATCGTTAGTATTCCACGTGCTTTTTCAGGAATTAAAACAATTCCTATCTACAATGAATCTATGTACCTTGTATCTCCTCAAGATTCACCCTATTACAATGGCATTCACGCAAAGGATCTCCCTGCTGAAAAAGAACTCTGTATTCGTTGGAATCCTGTTTTTAATGCATGGCATGATGGCTTTTTTGGTGATCATAATTATTCTATTCGTATCTCAAACGGTTCTGAATTACCTTCCTATATGGTTGAAAAAGACATGTGGTCGATTGTTTCTTTAAGTACAGCTTTAAAATTAGTCAAAACAAATCCCATTTCTATCAATTCCATCTATGAAGAACCACCTAAGATCAGTTTCTATATGGTTGAAAAAGAAAAAAAGTATCGTTCAGAAGCACTCGATACTTTCATTGATGCATTATTTCAATATATTCGTACGAGTATAGATATCGAATCAACGATTGGATAATCGATTGATGATCTTTGTTAAGAAATAAATCAAAATTCCTTCTAAGAGAATACTGATAAGTAACATCCATACATCATTCCAACAAAAAGAAACAGAAAAAACATCTTGGAAACAAAATAACGCAAAGCACAATAAAACAGCCATGCATCCAATCACCAAGAATCTATGTTTTGTAAGTGGATGATACACTTTAAACAATGTAATCAAATAGATCATTCCAGTTAATAATACAAATATTCCAGAAAATCTTGTATCTGATAGACCATAATGCTGTTTTAAAGTTACACAAACAAAAGCAGTTAGAAAAACACAAATACTACTTGGTAAAGAATTCAAATACGAATGTAATAAAAACTTATCTTTAATTCTTTCAAAACTAGGTTCCATTTGTAAGAATAAAGTTGGAATTCCAACACCGATTGCACTAATCAAAGTTAGTTGAATTGGAATAAATGGATAAGATTGTCTTCCTAAAATTACATAAATCGCTAATAAGATGGAAAAGGTAGTCTTTACAAAATACATAGAAGAAGCTCTTGATATATTATTAATGACTCTTCTACCTTCATTTACTATCGAAGGTATCTGAGAAAAATCGTTATCCAACAAAATCATATTTGCGTTATTTTTCGCTGCATCATTCGCAACACCAATAGAAACAGAAACATCTGCTATTTTCATAGAAGGAACATCATTTACACCATCTCCTGTCATCAGAATATGATGACCTTCTTTTTGAAAAGCTTGTACTAATTTCTTTTTCCCTTCAGGCGTTACTCTTCCAAAGATACGATATTTTTTTACCAATTCTTTAATTGGTTCATCACATGAAGCATAATCAACATAATCACTCGCATAACCAATACCTATTTGTTTCGCTAAAGAAGAAACAGTACGTGCATCATCTCCAGAGATGATACACACTTGTACATCTTGTTCTGCAAAATAATCTATGATCTCTTTTGCGTTTTCACGCAGTTCATCTTGCATCACAACTAATGCAATCAATTTTAAATCACTTGGCAGGATATCCTTCTGTAAGGACATTTCACTATAACCAACAGCCAATACTCTTTTTCCTTCATTTGTATAGGCATTGATTTGGTGTATAACATTGGATTCAACATTGGAAAATAAAAATGTATATGCGCCTACATAAAGTGTTCCTTGTTCACCAAATGACTTTGCGGCATATTTTCTACTTGATGAAAAATTTAAATAATCTTGAATAGAATAAATATTTTCTTTTGAAAAGTAACGAATGAGCGCACGACTTGTTGGATTTGGATCCACTTCGTCATACAAATAAGAGCGTATCAAAGGAAGAAATGTATTTTCATTCATTCCATTGAAATATTGCACTTGTTGTACTTTCATATTTCCAGTTGTTAAAGTACCTGTTTTATCAAAACAAACCATATCTACTCTCGCTAATGATTCAATAGAAAATAGATCTTGTACAAGTACAGACTTTTTTGATAAACGAATCGAAGAAGCAGCTAAAGCAATCGAAGTCAAAACAATCAGTCCTTCCGGAATCATTCCTACAATTGCCGCAACGGTTTTCAATAAAGCATTGTTCCAACTTAAATCAAGAAAGAAATGTTGTGTTAAAAACAATAAAATCCCAACTGGAATAATCAGATAAGAAATACTTCGAATTACTTTATCTAAGTCATTTCGCAAAGTAGAAGATACGTATATTTCTTTGGAAGCATCCAACATGATCTGACGAATCGTACAAGCTTGTCCTACCTTCGTAGCTTTGATTTCGATATTTCCAGAAACGATAATCGTTCCTGCATAAACAATATCATTTTCTTTTTTCTCAATTGGTTTTGATTCACCAGTTAATGTACTTTCATCAATTTCAACTTGTCCTTGTAAAACAATTCCATCCACTGGAACTTGCATTCCTAAATGCAATTGAATCAAATCATCTAACACAATATCTTCTGGTAATATTTCAACCCATTGATGATCACGTTTAGCTTTGACTTTACTTTCCGCAAGAATTGATAGTTGATCCAATAATTTTTTTGATTTTAATTGTTGGTAAATTCCTACACTTGTATTAAAAATAACAGTGCCTATGAATAAACCGTTTTTTAACTTCCCTGTCAACAAAACAAAAACAAATAGAATCAGATTCACAAAATTAAAATAAGTAAAAATATTAGAACAAATAATCATCTTATTTGTTCTAGATTCATTTTTACTTTTTCCATTGATTTGATTTTTTTGAATTCTTTCTTCTACTTGTCTTGTTGTTAATCCAGAATACATTATTTCACCATGATCAATTGTTTTAATCTATCTTTTGCGTCATCTATATCATCATTTGATGCATAAGTACTCGCAAACATCACTGCATTTTTTAAATCAACACCACATTGCTTCGCACATAGATATAACGCAACTTCTTTATCAAAATCTATCTTTTTTTCATTTGGTGCCAGAAAACACTCATCTTGATCATACACAAAAGTAACTTCACCTTGTTTTATGATCATCACGATTCCATGTGCCATTTCACCAAGATGTTTTGCGACATCTCTTAATTCACCACTATATTCATTCGCTAAATAATAAGCTTCTGTATCAGATACGATCAATGTAGGATGATAAGAATTAATATTTTCTAAAACACCTTCTATAAAATCATTACTTCTTCCATTTGGAACAAAAATCAATGGTTTATCAAGTTCAGAAAGTGTATCTAAAACATTTTGAATGCTTGAAAGCTGTCCACACAACATATCACCAAACAAGCAAATACAATTGATATCATCAGCATAAAGATACATGTCATCTAAAAATGAATCATCAAATTCATATTCTGCTCCAGGCATGATAAATTGACTCTGTTCACCATTTGTATCAGTCAATGTATATCTACATCCATTCATCATTCCATCCACTACCATCATTGGAATATTTTCATTTCTAACTTGATTGGATACAGCTTCACCATAAACACCTTCTCCAAGTGGAGAAATCATTTCATATTCCAAATCAAAATCGTTAAATAATTTCGCACAATGATATCCACTCCCAGAAACGCTTTGTTCTGTACTTAAAATATCAATATCTTCATTTCCTTTTGGTAATACTTTTACTTTTGAGAAAATTTCTACATAAGTAGGTCCTATGATTAATGTTTTTTTCATTGCTTGATTATATCATCCCTTCTACAAAAAGAAAAACATGTCTTGATTCAACAAAACATGTTCTTCTTACTCAATGGTGGTCCCAGGCAGAATCGAACTGCCGACACAAGGATTTTCAGTCCTTTGCTCTACCGACTGAGCTACAGGACCATTGGTTGCGAGGGAAGGATTTGAACCAACGACCTCCGGGTTATGGGCCCGACGAGCTACCAGGCTGCTCTACCTCGCGATAAGTTTGTTTTAAGAAAGCGGAGGAACTGGGATTCGAACCCAGGCGCCGGTTGCCCGACCTACCGGTTTTCAAGACCGGACCCTTCAACCACTTGGGTATTCCTCCATGTAAGTGGACCCTGAAGGACTCGAACCTTCGACCAGTCGGTTATGGGCCGACGGCTCTGACCAACTGAGCTAAGGGTCCAAGGAGCTTCCTTAAAACTATATGGTAGCGAGGGTGAGACTCGAACTCACGATCTTCCGGGTATGAACCGACCGCTCTAGCCAACTGAGCTACCTCGCCAAATATATGGTCGGGATGGCAGGATTCGAACCTGTGACCCCTTGATCCCAAATCAAGTGCACTACCAAGCTGTGCTACATCCCGTTTTACATGGTGCGCCGAACAAGAGTCGAACTCGCAACCTTTTGATTCGTAGTCAAATGCTCTATCCAGTTGAGCTATCGGCGCATTGCACTAAACAGTGCTCAACTAATATAACAAACTTCGAATCAGAATGCAACAGTTTTTTTAACTTTTTTTATTTTCTGTTCTTGTTTGGTTAACGCTCGTTAATTATAACAAATTTCATTTCTTTTTCCACTACATTTTCAAAAAAAGCATATGGAGTTGTTCCATATGCCCTTTATTATGCCCAAAAAAGCCAAGTTACGATATATCCAGAAATGACGGCAACCATTGTAAATGGGATACCAATTCTCATGAAATCTTTTGTCGAAACTTCATAACCTTCTTTTTGTAAAATTCCAATTCCCGCAATATTTGCAGAAGCACCAACCGGTGTTAAGTTTCCACCTAACGTTGCACCTATTAATAATCCAAAGTATAGAAGATATGGTTCAACTCCCATCGCTATTGCAATTCCTTTCACAACTGGCAACATTGTTGCGACATATGGAATATTATCCACAAATGCACTTACGATAACAGATACAAATACAATCATCGTATACATGATAAATAATGAGTTTCCACCAATCTTTACAAACATATCCGCAATCGCATCAATAACTCCAGCTTCTGTAATTCCAGCAATTACAATAAATAATCCGGATAACAACAACAATGTTTGATAGTCGATTGATTTCCAAGCTCTTTTCCAAACATCACCACTTTTTTCTTTGATCATCTCATAAATACATCCAACAATACCAAATGACATACAAATCAATCCATTTGTTAATGCAGGTTTATTTTCAAATTGACTCGCAAAAATCAATGAGAAGATTACACCAAACAATAAAACGGTTGGTATATAATCACTAACTTTCGCTGTAACTTCTTCATTCACTGGAGCACTATCTTTCCTAAATAAATACAACAGAATCGGAACTGTCATAATCGCACCCACTTCAACTGATAAACAAATAGATGGTTTTCCTAAAAACACAAAGAAATCATTAAAACTCATATTCGCTGCCGCACCTAATAAAATACTTGTCGTATCCCCCACAAGTGTAGCTGCACCTTGTAAATTTGAAGAAACCGCAATTGAAATAATGACTGGTACAGGATTTGTATTTAGTTTCTTACAAACTTCAAGCCCAATTGGTGCGACCATTAGCACTGTCGCTACATTATCTACAAATGCGCTTACTACTCCAGAAAACAAAGATAAGGCAACAACTGCCCATTTTACATTCGGAACAATCTGTAATAATTTTTCAGCCATCAACATTGGCATATTACTTTCAATGAATAGTTCTACTACAATCATCGTCCCCGTCAACATTAGAATAATATTCCAATCAACAGCTCCAAAGACTTTATCAATCGGTAAGATTCCTATTACAACAAATACCCCTGCCGCAATCAGTGCTGTGATATATCGATAATCCGGCAACAACAATAAACACACATACATGATTGCGAATAATATTAACGCAATAACCATAAACATCCTCCTCAATTCGCTTTATTCTATCATAGTTAAGAATTTAATTGATTGAACATTCCTAAAGAATTGTAAAATTCTTAAGTTTATTCTCTTCTGTTCAAAAACAAATTCAAATATAGGATAATATATTTGAAAAATGGAGGCATTTTTATGAACAAGAAAAAGAAAATCATTCTTATCTCATTATTATGTATTATATGTATATCTACTGGTGTTTATTTTTTATTAAATTCCAGTTCAACAGCTAGTGATGATTCTACAATCTACGTCCAAAAAGTATCTGACCTCACTGGTTCTTCTTATACACAAAATCGCTATTCAGGCGTTGTAGAATCACAAGATACATTAGATTTTAACTTAGATTCTTCTAGAACGTTATCAGACGTATATGTGGAGGCAGGTCAAGAAGTTCATAAAGGAGATAAATTATTTTCTTACGATACAACAGAAGCTTCAAATTCCATTCAAAAAAAACAATTAGATATTGAATCTGAAAACAATGAAATCGCCGCAAAAAACAACGAAATTGCGGATTATAATACACAGATCAATAATGGTGGAGATAAAGTAGAAATACAAGCACAAATTAATGAAGCAAATTACGCTATCAGACAATCTCAAAACAATATCAAGGCAACACAAACAGAAATTGAACAACTCAACAAACAAATCGAAAACGCAACTGTCACTTCTACGATTGATGGCATCATTAAAGAAGTTAATCGTGAAGGTGGTACAGATAGCAACGGAAATACAAAACCTCTCATTTCTATTACGCAGACTGGTGAATATAGAGTCAAAGGTACATTGACAGAAATGGGAACAATTTCTGAAGGAAGTTCCGTTATCGTTAGAAGTCGTATCAATGAAAATAATATATGGCAAGGAACCGTTACAAAAGTAGAAACAGAACCACAATCAAATTCAAACAATTACTATTCTAGTGATTCTAGTGAATCCGCATCAAAATACCCTTTCTATGTGACATTGAACAGCAGTGATGGTCTCATGTTAGGACAACATGTTTATATTGAATTAGACGATGGCCAAAGTAGTGTCAAAGATGGTATTTGGTTAGATAGCAGCTTTATTAGTTATGATGAATCAGGAAATGCATTTGTATGGGCATCTGAAAACAATAAGCTCAAAAAGAGAAGTGTTGAACTTGGAGATACTGATGAAGATACATATACGATTGAAATCAAATCTGGTCTAAGTAAAGATGATTATGTTGCTTGGGCTGATGATACATATCAAGAAGGTATGAAAACAACAAGTGAAATAGAATGATTGGAGAATAGTATGCTTCTTGAACTAAAAAATATATTTAAAAATTACAATGAAGATCAAATGGTTGTTCCTGTTTTAAAAGATGTATCTTTATCCGTTGATGAAGGTGATTATGTCGCAATCATGGGACCAAGTGGTTCTGGTAAAACAACGTTAATGAATATTATTGGTTGTTTAGATAGAATGAGTGAAGGTTCTTACTTCTTTGATGGCGAAGATGTATCCAAAATGAATGAAAACGATCTCAGTGATCTAAGACTTCATAAAATTGGATTTGTATTCCAAAGTTTTAACTTATTACCATCGGAATCCGCACAAGAAAATGTTGCGTTACCTTTAATCTATGCAGGTGTCAAAAAAGATGAAAGAAATCAGCGGGCTTTTGAAGCGTTAGAAAAAGTCGGTTTAAAAGAACGTGTACAATTCAAGCCAAAACAATTATCAGGTGGTCAAAAACAAAGAGTTGCGATAGCTAGAGCGTTGATTAACCACCCGAAAATGTTACTTGCGGATGAACCAACAGGAGCTTTAGATCAGGCAAGTGGAAAACAAGTGATGGAATTATTTCAATCCCTCAATGATGAAGGTGTCACAATTATTATGATTACACACGACGCAAATGTCGCTAACCACGCACATAAAGTTTTACATATCGTAGATGGCGAAATCATAGAAAATAAACAAGGAGGTGCACAATGAAAACAAAAACAAAAAAAGTTGTTTTAATCACCTCTATTAGTGCTATCGCAATTGGAAGTATCATCGGAATCAAGATCTATTCCGACCAATCCACGACAGTTGAAGTCAATTCTGTTGCTTCATTAAACACTGGTTATTGGGGTGATTCTAATACAACGACTGGTATTGTATCCAATTCCGATACACAATCAATATACTACGATGCAAGTAAAACAATCACAAAGATCTATGTACAACAAGGTCAAAATGTAAATGCGGGTGATGCTTTAATAGCATATGACCTCACTACTCTACAAGCAGCTGTAGATTCTAGTCAACTAGAAGTCGAAAAAGCACAAAACGCTATTACCCTTGCAGAACATCAATTGAAAAAATTGTTAAATACAACACCAATTCCAGAGCCAACCCCTACTCCAGATCCAACACCAACTCCTACGCCTAACCCTCTTCCTGTACCTTCTATTCCTGATAAAGATGAAAATGAATATTATCCATATATTGTTAGTTTAGAACAAGCAGAAAATTACTATACTTCCTATCAAATTTATTATAGCGAAGAAGAAAAGCCTGAAGAAGGACCACATGTAGAAAATACAACTTGGTTAGAAGAAGCAAATGAAAATACAAAATCTTATTGGATTAAATATACATTTCAGAATGATGAAAAAAATGAATATAAGGTAGAAGATGTTCAATCTTATGATGCTTCAAAAGAACCAATTTTCATTGGTTCAAAACAAAATCCATATATTTTCAATCTAACGGATGAATCGAATATAGAAAATGTAGATGCAGGTGTTATTTATGGAAAATTATTCCTAGATAACATAGATTCCAATTCTTATTTTGCATTCAATTTATATTCTCTCAATGAAGAGAATGAATATGAAATCGATTCTTCTTGGAATGTGAAATGTAGTAAATTCGCACAACTTGTAGAAAATGAAGGCGATACGTATTCACTTGTAACACATACAAAAGAAGAACAAAAATACGAAGAAATTCCAGAAGAACCAATAGAAGAAGAAACCGCAGATGAAGAGAGTGGTTATTCAGAAGTAGAACTCGCTAAAGCAATTCGTGATAAAAAACAAGAATTAAAAACATTAGATCTCAACTTAAGAAAAGCACAATTATCCTTACAAGAAAACAAAGATCTATTAACAGATGGTGTTGTTCGTGCAAAGAAAAATGGTATTGTTCGAAAAGTTGGTGACTTAGATAATCCGCCATCAGATGGCAGTGCGTTTATTGAAGTATCCAGTGGTAATGGTGCATATATTGAAGGAACAATTAGTGAATTATTATTAGATACAATCAAAGCTGGCGATGAGATTTCTGCCTATAGTTGGACAAATGGAACAACATGCACAGCCACAATTTCGAGCATTGATACAATTCCTTCTTCTAACAATTATTACAATGGTAGTGGTAATCCAAACGCTAGTTATTATACTTTCGAAGCATATGTAGATGATAGTTCTTCCTTAACAAATGGTGATTATTTAGAAATCACATTTAATAATACAAATACAGATACAAATTCTATTTGGTTATCTAAAGCATATGTAAAACAAGACGGCAAAAAATATTACGTCATGAAAGAT
The DNA here is from genome assembly GCA_963650865.1 of Eubacterium sp. AM49-13BH. Lineage (GTDB taxonomy): Bacteria > Bacillota_I > Bacilli_A > Erysipelotrichales > Erysipelotrichaceae > Bulleidia. The sequence continues at coordinate 9,780 of CAVJMM010000005.1, forward strand.
GATAACGGAAAACTCGTAAAACAATACGTCACTGCAAAGACAATTGTTTGGGGAGATACGGTAGAAATTACAGACGGTCTCAGCGAAACAGATTACATCGCTTTTGCGTATGGAAAGAACGCAAAAGAAGGAACAAAGACAAAAAACATGGAGGAAGCATATGATTGAAAATATTCGTTTATCCTTCCGAGGCATCTTCGGACATAAAATGCGTTCCTTTTTAACAATGTTAGGAATCATTATTGGTATTGCTTCTATTATCGCTATTGTTTCAACGATTCAAGGTACAAACGATCAAATCGAAAAGAATTTAATTGGTTCAGGTGATAACAGTGTAAAAGTTATGTTGTATCAAGATGAATGGGAATATTCCTTTGATTCTGGAATACCAAATGGATTAACAACAGTATCATCAGATACATTAGAATCATTAAAAAATATAGAACATGTTGAAAATGTAACACTTTATCGTTCACGTCAGAATTATCAAATGATCTATCGGAATAACATATCTTTAGATGGTGGATATATCATAGGTGTGGAACAAAACTATTTTTCTTGTGCAGGTTTAACAATCAAAGAAGGAAGAGGCATTACAGATCATGACAATCAAAATTACACACAAGTTGCAGTGTTAGATGAAACAAGTGCACAACTTTTATTTCCAGATGAAGATCCAATTGGTAAAACAATTGAAATCTCATCTACCCCTTTTACGATTGTTGGAATCTGTACCGATAAAGAACAATTCAGTGCTACGATGGATACGATTGATGATTACTACACATACAATCAAAATACAGGATCCAAAATCTATGTTCCAACAGAAACATGGCCTATCTTTTATCAATACGATGAACCACAAAGTGTATTACTAAAAGTAGACGAAACATCACATATGACAGCTGTAGGAACAGAAGCTGCAAATATTCTAAACACAACGATTTCTAATTCATCTATTCAATACAAAGCACAAGATCTCTTAAAACAAGCAAAAGACATTCAATCTTTATCACAATCCACAAACGCAATGTTGATTTGGATTGCAGCTATATCTCTTCTTGTAGGTGGTATTGGTGTTATGAATATCATGTTAGTCACAGTCACAGAAAGAACTGGAGAAATTGGCTTAAAGAAAGCAATTGGTGCGAAAAAGAAAACAATCATGTTGCAGTTTTTAACAGAAGCAGTTGTATTAACTTCGATTGGTGGAATTGTCGGTGTCATTAGTGGGATTGGCCTAGCAAAACTCATATCAATTATGAATGGCACACCTGTTTCCATTAGCGTTCCAGCTTCTATATTATCTGTACTCTTTTCTATGATCATAGGAATCGTATTTGGAATGTTGCCAAGTTACAAAGCAGCTAACTTAGATCCAATTGTTGCCTTATATCATGAATAACAGGAGAAAATCCTGTTATTTTTATGTTAGGATAGATACATGAAAATAAAATTAACAAATGAAATCGAAAACTTCTTAGATCGTTGTAGATATAATATCTATAACGATAATAAAAATGAATTTGTAGGATTACATGTCACAAAAGCTGAAGAAAAATCCGTTCAAAAAGAGCTATGTGAAGCAGGATTTGCGGAATTTCAATGTAACGAAGAACAGTGGCCTTCTCTTTTTCTTTCTAAAAAAGAATGGGAACAAAGTCCATATCACAAAAATATCTCTTTAGATTTAATTAAAGATACACATTTCTCATACGAAAAAAATAAAATTGCAGGTAGAGAGCTATTCAATGTAGATGCAATCCAAAAAGATCCAAATAGAGAATTAAATGATTGGATGAAACTACGTGCAATGGATAGTAATTTTGAAGCAATCTATCTTTTCCAAGATGATCAAGATTGGATGATTGACGCACCAAGTGAAGCTAGCACAAATAATGTCCCAGCTTCTAAAGCGCATGGTAAAGTATTAACTTTTGGACTAGGCATTGGTTATTTTATTTACATGGCAATGTTAAATCCAAACGTTAAAGAAATTACTGTTGTAGAGAATTCCGAAGAAGTCATTGCCATGTTCCAAAGATTTTTATACCCACAATTTCCACAAGAGATTCCATTACATATCATTCAAGGAGATGCATATAACTACTTCAATGAAGAGTTCATGAAAGACTTTGATTATTCTTATACAGATATCTGGTTAAGCTCTCAAGACGGTCTACAAATCATAGAGAAACTATTACAACAATATGTTCCACCATTTGAAAATAGTGATTTTTGGATTGAAGATAGTTGTTTTGAAATCATGTGGACATTGATCTTCATGTATTTTGATGCATTAGCACATCATCAAGATGTACAAGTCAATCCTCAATATTCACAAAAAATGCATAAAATCATTTCTTATTTTTCAAACATTGAAAAAGAAATTGATTCTGTAGATACATTAAAATTCTACATGTATGATAATGAAACAATTCGAAAAATATTAAGCGAATCATAATGATTCGCTTTTATATTAACAACGGTAAAAATAATTTCGCCAATTCTAAAAAGATAAAGAACCCTAATACATCAGTAGCTGTTGTAATAAAGATTGAAGAAGCAACCGCTGGATCTGCCCCTAATCTTTTTAAAGCGACTGGAACTAAGAATCCAAAAATTCCAGCAACGACCATATTTCCAATCATCGCAATCAAGATAATGATACCTAAATACATATTCTGATATAAAAAACCAACAACGATTCCAGTGATAATTCCATTGATACCACCATTGATAATACCTAAAACAATTTCTTTCAAGAAAGATTTATAATACTTTTTCAAAGAAACGTTATCTTGCGCTAATTGTCGCACCAAAATTGATTGTGTTTGAGAACCAGCATTGCCACCCATTCCAGTTACGATTGTCATAGTGGCAGACAGTGCTACAACTTGAGCGATCGTTCCTTCAAATGCTTTAACTGTCAAACTCGCAATAAATGCAGTCATTAAATTAATCAATAACCAAGGTAATCTTAAACGAATGGATTCTCTTAACGTTGTGTTTAGATTTTCTTCTGAAGATACACCACCTAATTCCAAAATATCTTCATTATATTCTTCAACGATAACGTCAATAATATCATCCACTGTAATAATACCTAAAATAGAGCCTCTATTATTTACAACCGGAATCGCATTCAAATCATATTTACTAACCAATTTAGCAGCATATTCTTGATCATCTTCTGGATGAACATAAATTGGGTTTGCGTTCATCATATCTTTTAATAACGTATCTTTTTTTGCAGTCAAAAACAAACGAAGATTCGCAACACCCACTAATTCTTGAGAATGATTCACAATATAAATTGTTTCTAAAACTTCTGATTTATTCGCAATTTGACGAATTCGTTCCATACCTTGTGTAACAGTTAGATTTTCATCCAAGGCAATATAGGCAGTCGTCATGATGCCACCAGCAGAATCTTCTGGATATTTTAATAATGTACGAATGATTTTACGATCATCTTCCATCATTTGATTGATCAATGCTTTTCTTTGAACAACTTTCATATCACCAATCAAATCGGCAATATCATCTTTTTGCATGTAACCAAAAATTTCAATCAATTCATCATTTGGAACAGTACCCGCAATTCTAACACGTTGTTCATCGCTAGATTGTTCAACTACCTTCGCTAAATCTTCATCTGTTAATAATTGACAAAGTTTCCATAACTCCCTATCATCTAGATCTTCTAATAAAACCGCAATATCAATTGCGTTTACCTCTTCAATATAATCATGTAATTCAGCTGCTTCACTATCTTCAATGATACGTTGTAATTCCGCCAGTGTAATCTTATCTACCATGTTCCAAACCTCTATACATACTATTGTACTTTTTTCTTAACAGAATTTCAGAAAAAGTTATAATAACTTTTTGTAAAAAAATGAATTTTTTTCTTGCAATTAGATTAATTTTTTTATAGAATAATAAAGCACTCAACGTGTGGTGCCTTAGCCAAGTGGTAAGGCAGCAGACTGCAACTCTGCGAGCGCCGGTTCGACCCCGGCAGGCACCTCCACACCTAGAAGATATGGGGATGTGGCGGAATCGGCAGACGCATCGGACTTAAAATCCGGTGGTGGCAACACCGTGTGGGTTCAAGTCCCATCGTCCCCACCACTCAGAGTGTAAAGCTCTCAAATGAGAGCTTTTTTCTTATCTACAAACTAAAAGTTCTCAATCTGAGAACTTTTTTTACATTTGATTTTCGGAACTCTAAACGTTATAATTCCGTTTTTTTTAGTTAAGATTACTATTTACAAGTAAGCAGAAATAATTACTTATATCATAATAATTAGCAAATTAACTTAATGAACTTAATTTATTTCAATTTCTTTTCCATCATTCAGCAATAAAAACTGAACTGGTTCATTCAATTTTTGAATATACTCATTTTTCTCTGTGGCCACAGTATTATCAGAAAAAGTGATTTTAAACTTAAATTCAGAAACCAAAGTCTTTGTTTTTTTTAAGTCATCATCAGAACGTGTACATATAGAATACACAATTCTATTTTTATTTGTTCCTTCTAATCGAGAAAAATCAGAAATATAACTATCTAATTCTACGTCAGGCAAACTGCTTTGCTTTGACTCATAATTTGTTTCCTTCTCTAACAAACTACAAAATTCAGTTTCATTTACAATATATGGTTGCAAGTTATCAAAATACATTTCTTGTACTAAATATAAAGAATTTCGATAGTTTGCAAAATATATATCCTTCAAATAAACCAGAATATATTGGTAACTCATCATAATTTGAAGCTTCTTTTTCTCTAGAAAGTGGTGCCTTTGTGCAAGATAGCAAACATACGGTGATGATTATTATGTATATCTTTTTTTTCATAATATTCACTTCCCACCTTTACAATCTTATTTAATCCTAATTAACAACTCAGATTTATTATTAAATATACAAGTGGTAATTGAATAGTAAAGATAATTTTTTTATTAATCTATTAACTATAGAAAGATACGCTACACGGTAAATAGGCATTTCAAAGCGTTATCTAGCATATTATTTTCTTTGAACTAGCTAGATGAATTACATATTTCATGTCACTTGTTTGTTATAGTTGAGAAACGAACTAAAAACAAACTTTTTGCGAACGCTTCTATTACGTTCGGTTCCACCAACTTCCATATGGCATCAAAAAAATGCATAGATATCAGCATCTATGCACTCAGATTCGTTTCAATACCTTTTGATTCTCTATTAATAGTTTTTATCGTCCCACTACTTAGAAGTGTGAGACTCGCATAATCATACGAGTATTTTTATTCCCAAAAAAAATCTCTCAAACGAGAGATTTACGATATTTGATTCTGTTTAAAGTGTTTATAACATTGATACCAGATAAGTCCTTCAACAATACCTATAATCGCCCAACTGATTGGGAAACAAAGATAAAGTGAATCTAAAGAATGAATGCTTGTAAACACAGTAAAAAGCCATAATAGTCTTACACCACAGATTCCTACTAACATCACAAATGTTGGAATCGTTGAATAACCCATTCCTCTAGAAGAAGCGATGAAAGAATCTCCTATTCCTTGAATTGGCAATAATAACGTAACAAATGATAAACGATACATTCCATAGAATATTACTTCATTAGAATTTGTATACATACTTAAGAATAGATTTCCATTCAAATATAAAATCAAACTGATGAGAAATCCAGAACCTACATCTAATAACATTGTTGTCCAAAGTATCTTTTTAATTTGTTTGATATTTGATGAGCCAACATTGGCTGCAGTAAATGTTGAAGTAGCTTTGTTAAAAGAATCAATTCCAATATAAACAAAGTTTTCTAGATTTAATGCTGCACTATTTCCAGCAATCAAATTACTATCATGGAATGAATTTAAACTCGATTGCACAACTACATTACTAAACGAAAATACAAGTCCTTGTATTCCTGCCGGTACACCAATCTTCAATATTTCTCCTGCGATATTCATATCTAATTTGATTTCTTTCAGATGTAATTGAATTGCGTTATTTTCATGAATCAAAGTATAAATCGTAAGAAACGCTGATACACCTTGTGAAATCACCGTGGCTATCGCTACACCAACGACTCCTAAATGAAATACGATCACAAACAACAAATTCAATACAACATTTAATACTCCCGCAATTGCTAAGTAATACAGTGGTCGTTTTGTATCCCCTGCAGATCTTAATATCGCAGTCGCAAAATCATAAACGATTGTAAATAAAATACCTGAGAAATAAATTCGCATGTATTGAATACTAAAATACAATAAGTTATCTGGTGTATTCATAAAAATCAATAATGGCTTTGCGAATACAACTCCAACGATTGTTAAAAGTAGTCCAAATAAAATCGAAAGAAAAATAGATGTATGCGTAGACAATGATGTCTTTTGATCATCTTTCGCTCCAATGTATTTGGAAACAACGATATTTGTACCTACCGATAATCCATTAAACAATGAAATCAACAAAAAGATAACACTACTCGTAGCTCCAACAGCAGCCAAAGCTATTTCCCCTGAAAATTTTCCTACTACGATCGTATCTGCCGCATTGAATATCATCTGCAAACAATTCGTTAACATTAGTGGTATTGAAAATAAAAATATATTCTTCCACAAGTTTCCTTGTGTCATATCTAAATGGTATTGACGCTTCATCATTCATATCCCTCGTTTTCCATCTTACACCAAAAAAGGGATATTGCTACCCCTTCTCATTGAATCTTTACTTTATTCCAAAGATCACTTAATTGTTTTGTTAGTTTTTCATTATAGTGGAATGTCTCATCACTTACGCCATTTGATCTAGGTGAATAAGCACTGATTTCAAAATAATCACCATCTGGTCCAGATAAATATTCTTCCACATCTTTTCGAACAGGTGTATATCCAACATATTCTGAATTTGCAAGCTGTGTATCATAGCTGATCATATAGTTAATGAATTCATTCGCAAGTCCAGAACAAGAAGCATTCTTTGGAATGACCATCGCATCAACCCATTTATTTGTTCCTTGATCTGGTTCGATCCATGCCATATCCATATTTTCACTTAAAACATATGCAGCATCTCCAGAATACATTACAGAAATTGCTTTTTCATAGTTTACCATACCATCAATAACTTCATCTGTAACATAAGAAGGTTCCATTGTGTTATTCATATCTCTTAACCATTGATATGCTTCTTGGATTTCTTCTTCATCATCTGTATTCATGGAATATCCTAACGCTTTAAACGCAATCATAAATCCATCACGTTGAGAATCATAGAAATAAATGTCACCTTTATAGTCTGTATCTCTTAAGATTTCCCAACCTTCTTTTTTGATTGTATCCTCATCAACGATTTGTTTATTATAAACAAGTCCAACTGTTCCCCAGAAATAAGGAACAGAATATATCCCATCCGGATCAAATGAGTTTCTCATTTCAACAACATCTGGATTTAAATCAGATGCATTTGTAATCTGTGATTGATTAATTGGTTGTAACATATCTTCACTAATCATTCTTTCAATCATATAGTCACTAGGAACAATAACGTCATAAGAAGATCCACCCAATAACTTTGTATACATGATTTCATTCGATTCAAATGTATCATAATTCACACGTGCATTAAACATTGTTTCAAAATTAGAAATGACATCTTCACCAATATATTCACCAGCATTATATACATTTAATACATTACATCCAAACTGTTCTTTTGCGTCCATAACTTGTTCTACTTCCGTGTAAGAATCACCACAACCAGTTAATACAAATCCAACTGAACCAGCTAGAAAAATCTTAGATATTTTCTTCAACAACATTCTTTTTCTTTCTCCTTTCACGAATTACAGGAACAACATTCACAATGATCAATACTGCAGTAATGACATATACAATGATTGCACTTAGAGCGTTGATTGTTGGATTAACACGTTTTACATTGGAATAAACATAAATGGAGATATTCGATACACCAGGTCCTGTTGTAAATAAAGAAATGACGAAGTCATCAAATGACATTGAAAATGCAACCAAAGCTCCCGCAACGATCCCACCTTTGATTTGTGGAATGATCACTTTAAACATTGCTTGTAGTGGTGTACATCCTAGATCCATCGCAGCTTCTGCGATATTTGGATCCAATCTACGTAATCTAGGCATTACAGATAAAATGACATACGGAATACAGAAAGCAATGTGTGCTAATAACATTGTCGTAAAACCAGTTTGAATTCTTAAGGAAGAAAACAATAACATAAATCCAATTGCCGTAACGATTTCTGGATTTAACATTGGAAGATTGTTTACTTGTGTCACTAATTCTTTGACTACTTTTTTTGACTTGGATAAACCAATCGCAGTAATTGTACCTATAAATGTAGAAATCACAGTCGCTAATACCGCAATGATTACGGTATACCAAATTGCTTCCATAATAGAGCGGTTATGAAACATAGATTCATACCATCTTGTAGAAAAACCAGTAAACTTTGTTAATGACTTTGAACGGTTAAAGGAAAAGAAGACAACATAAATAATTGGTAAATAAAAGAAGGCAAGAATGATTCCAAGATAGATCTTAGAAATAATATTTGATTTCTTTTTCATGTTAATCCTCCTTTGGTTCCTTATCGAGCTTTCGAGTAATATACATGGAAAGTAAAATGATTGCAGCCATGATCAAACTAATCGCAGATCCAAAATTCCAGTCACCAGTAGATACGAAGTAATCTTCAATCAAATTACCAATCAAAACATATTGGCCACCACCTAATAACTTAGGAATAAAGAATGAAGAAACTGCTGGCAAGAATACAAGTGTAATTCCAGATACGACACCACTCAAAGATAATGGTAAAGTTACACGTAAAAAGGTTTGTTTTTCATCTGCACCTAAATCATGCGCTGCAGTAATCAAGGAAGTATCAATTTTAGATAAAGCTGTATAGATTTGTAAGATCATAAATGGTAAAAAGTTATAGACCATACCAATGTAAACTCTAATTTCACTCGATACGCCAAGTCTTCCTAAAATACCCTTCCATGCATATGTTCTTACTAACATGTTGATCCACATTGGTAAAGTTACTAATAACACTGTCAAAGATTGTGATTTAGGACTTTGTTTTGCCATGAAATAAGCAGTTGGATAACCAATCAAAATACAAATGATTGTTGTCACAAATGCCATCTTTAATGATTTCCATAAAACACTTGGAAAAATAGAATCAGAGAAAAATCTCAGAAAGTTATCAAATGTGAATGTTAATGTAAGCACACTATTTCCCTGTACAGTAAATGCATACAAAACAATCATCAACATTGGAATGATAATCAATCCAATCATCCATACAATGTATGGATAAACTAATTTAGAAAAGGACTTCATGTTAGTTCATCTTTCTCATGACATGAATGTCTTCAGGGTTCCATTCAAGTCCAACTCTTTCACCGACTTCATGACGATCCGTTGTTTCCAATTTCAATTCACGGCCTTGTGTAGAGAACGTAATTGGATAATCTCCTTCAACAATATTCTCATCATCAAAATCATACTTCACATCCCAAATTTCAACTCTAGAATTATCTTCTGTAGACCAAGCATAAGCATCTGCCCAACGAATCAAATCCGTATCTAACGCAACAGATTCTTTGATTTCATCAATTGACTTTGTGAAATTAAATGCTTGGATAGATTCTTCATTTTCTTCATCTTCAACAGATACCGGTTTTACAACAAAGATCATAATCTTGATTTTTGTACCAGAGGAAGTTTCAAATGTACATTCATAGCTACCTTCTTCTTCCTTCAAATCATAGATAACGTTAGGAATAGAAACAAATTCATCTTCATCATTCCAAGCTTGTGCATTTGCACGTGCAATGATTTCTTCATCTGTGATATTCGCAACATCTTCTACATCCATATAGAATGAAGATGCAGATAATTTTTCATGCGCTTCTTCATTGACTACATCATGTTCACCTGTAACATGCATGACAACAGTCTTTGATGTACCAGAAGAAGTTTCAGCGATAATTTCATAATGCACACCCTTAAATAAAACAGACTTTACTTCACCATTCAATAATCCTCTATTTCTAGGAACGATATCAATATCTTCTGGACGAATCACAATATCAACAGATTCATTTTCACTGAAACCATAATCTTCACATACATAATCTGCACCATCAAAAGATACCAAACGATCTTTTTTCATTGTTCCATCAATGATATTAGAATCTCCAATGAACTTTGCACAATATTCATTAATTGGTGTGTTATATACTTCTGTAGGAGAACCAATTTGTTCAATGATACCATCACGCATAATAACGATCTTATCACTCATTGTTAGAGCTTCTTCTTGATCATGTGTAACAAAGATAAATGTAATACCAACTTCTCTTTGAATTTCTTTTAATTCTAGTTGCATTTCTTTACGTAAATTCTTATCTAATGCACTCAATGATTCATCTAATAAAAGCACTTGTGGTTCATTAACCAACGCTCTAGCAATCGCAACACGTTGTTGTTGTCCACCACTCATTGCGTTGATATCACGATGTTCAAATCCTTCTAAACCAACTAAAGAAATCATTCTCATAACTTTTTGATGGATGATATCTTTTGGTTGTTTCTTAATTGTCAAACCAAAAGCAATATTGTCATAAACATCTAGATGTGGAAATAATGCATAATGTTGAAATACCGTATTAACATCTCTTTTATATGCAGGAACAGTTGCGATATCTTCACCATCTAAAAGTACTTGACCTTCATCAGGATCTAAGAATCCAGCAATAATTCTTAACAATGTTGTTTTTCCACAACCAGATGGACCTAACAATGTAACGAATTCATTTTCATTGATATCAAGATTGATGCCCTTTAATACAACTTGATTATCAAATCGCTTCACAATGTTTTTGATTTCAATTAATTTCTTAGCCATTTCTATCTCCTCTTCCCATTAAAACTCTGGAGGTGTACTCACCCAAAGTACCACCGTTTTCTTATCCGTATCGTTTTTTAAATAATGCGATTCATCACCACGAATGTAGAAAGAATCTCCTTTTCGTAATAGATCTCCATCTTTGTTTGAATCTCGAACGAGTAATACTCTTCCTCTAAGTACATATCCAAATTCTTCACCTTCATGTGGTTCGATCACTTTACTTTCACCACCAGCTTCTAACTCAATGATGATTGGTTCCATTTCATTCTTTTGTGCATTTGGAATGATCCAATGAATCGTTGAATCTTCTTGTTCATCTACAAATGCATCATCCGATGTAAATACAATTTGTTCTTCATTTTCTACCGCAAAGAATCTAGATAAAGTTGTACCTAATGCTTCAGAAATATCTTCTAGTGTCTGCAAAGAAGGTGAAGTTAAATTGTTTTCCAACTGTGAAAGAAACCCTTTTGTTAGTTCTGTTCTAGAAGCCAATTCTTCTAACGTCAAACTATTCTTCACACGTAACTGTCGTATTCGATGTCCTATGTCTATCATTCACCCTCCTTGTTTAGTAATGCTAAACTTAAAATCACTTTTTATGAAACAAGAATTATTATATATTTTTTTCATACAAGCGCAATAGTTTTTACATAACTTTTTGTTTACAATTCCTAAACTTTTACTCCAAATAAAAACTGTACCTTTTCAGATACAGCTTAAACGTCATGATAATTCAATCCCAGTCGCAGTACAAATAATAATAATAATAAATACAATCCTTAAGAACTTGGTGGTTCATACTAATAAACGCGATAAAGTACAAATAATAAGAATAAATACAATCCTTAAGAACACCTTGACCACGTGCGATACTTGTATAGAGTACAAATAATAAGAATAAATACAATCCTTAAGAACCATTGCGCTATAAGTGGCTTTTTATCTCCAGTACAAATAATAAGAATAAATACAATCCTTAAGAACTGTCATTTGTTTCCTCCTGTGTTACTTCTCGTACAAATAATAAGAATAAATACAATCCTTAAGAACCACGTTCGGTGTTGATTATTTCTGGTTGACGTACAAATAATAAGAATAAATACAATCCTTAAGAACTGATGTCGATTATACAGAAACATTTAATAAGTACAAATAATAAGAATAAATACAATCCTTAAGAACGCCTAAGCCCGCTGGCGTAACACCACTCGGGTACAAATAATAAGAATAAATACAATCCTTAAGAACACAGTTCTTTTGCTGTTTCGTGCATGTGGGTACAAATAATAAGAATAAATACAATCCTTAAGAACGAGTTAACATAATGTCGGGAGGATAAAATGGTACAAATAATAAGAATAAATACAATCCTTAAGAACCCTGTGCGCAAGCTAGAAAGCCCGCCAGGTGTACAAATAATAAGAATAAATACAATCCTTAAGAACACTTGTTTATATCGTCAATTCTTTCATAAGTACAAATAATAAGAATAAATACAATCCTTAAGAACCTTCTTCTGGTACATATGTTTCAAAGTCAGTACAAATAATAAGAATAAATACAATCCTTAAGAACAAGCTGTATTGAAACATATATGTTTGTAATGTACAAATAATAAGAATAAATACAATCCTTAAGAACCTATATCGCTTACGGCTTTTCTAATATCGCGTACAAATAATAAGAATAAATACAATCCTTAAGAACAAACGTTCAATATCTAACACACCGAAACCAGTACAAATAATAAGAATAAATACAATCCTTAAGAACGGCGGTGAATCTTCGTTAACACGTACTACGTACAAATAATAAGAATAAATACAATCCTTAAGAACGCTTGCTTGCGTCCCGTTGTAAGCTCTACGGTACAAATAATAAGAATAAATACAATCCTTAAGAACTCTCGTTTGGAAGATATTACCTCTAGAAGAGTACAAATAATAAGAATAAATACAATCCTTAAGAACGTAGATTTGAAGAACATTTCCATAGCTTGCGTACAAATAATAAGAATAAATACAATCCTTAAGAACTTTATCAATAGAAGTCTTATTAGGCTTGGGTACAAATAATAAGAATAAATACAATCCTTAAGAACTGTTCGTACAGATTCTCTCTATCTTGATAAGTACAAATAATAAGAATAAATACAATCCTTAAGAACTACATATGCATTCCAAAACTGTAACCATAAGTACAAATAATAAGAATAAATACAATCCTTAAGAACGCATTCGCCATCAATTTCTTTAGTGAAAATGTACAAATAATAAGAATAAATACAATCCTTAAGAACTTCCGTGATTCCGTAAAGCGTTAAGGTATCGTACAAATAATAAGAATAAATACAATCCTTAAGAACCCGTCGTTGTGCCTTTACTAGTTGCCGTACGTACAAATAATAAGAATAAATACAATCCTTAAGAACCATAATCATTTTTGCTCTTAATTGTTCAGCGTACAAATAATAAGAATAAATACAATCCTTAAGAACTCTCATCTTGTTGTTCCTTTCTGTGTGTTTGTACAAATAATAAGAATAAATACAATCCTTAAGAACGCGTGTAACTACCTAAAGACGTATGGTTAGTACAAATAATAAGAATAAATACAATCCTTAAGAACAAAATTATTGTTCGCAACGGCAACATTTGTGTACAAATAATAAGAATAAATACAATCCTTAAGAACTGTCATGTTTTTATCTCCTAACCATTCCAGTACAAATAATAAGAATAAATACAATCCTTAAGAACGGATGAAATTTATGGTTATGTAACGTTACAGTACAAATAATAAGAATAAATACAATCCTTAAGAACACTTGTTGATATCGTCAATTCTTTCATAATGTACAAATAATAAGAATAAATACAATCCTTAAGAACGACACTCTAGTATGTTATTAATTAGAATTAGTACAAATAATAAGAATAAATACAATCCTTAAGAACCTTATCTCCAGGACACGTTTCGTCTCATCAGTACAAATAATAAGAATAAATACAATCCTTAAGAACCTTGCATAAATGCCTTATCTAGCGTCGACCGTACAAATAATAAGAATAAATACAATCCTTAAGAACTTTCTTCCATATATTACCATCCTTGTTTTAGTACAAATAATAAGAATAAATACAATCCTTAAGAACTTCAGTGATTCCGTAAAGTGTTAAGGTATCGTACAAATAATAAGAATAAATACAATCCTTAAGAACTGATATCCCTATTATACGTCTAAAATTGCCTTAAATAAAGGCTTTTAGATCATTATCAGTAATGAATTCTACTAAAAAAGTTGAAGTTTTATCTTCAAAAAGTCTCATAATATCAATAATTTTTTCATTTTGATACTCAGGATGATTCAATACTATAGGATGTAATACGTATGATAATAAACTTGCTTTTGTTATATCAATATCTACTGTTTCTACAAATTCATTTGTTGAAAGAATAATAATTGAATCAAACAATTCAGCACAACAAGTATTAACACTATCATTACTTACTAATATCACTCTATTTGGTGATTTAATTCTTTGTAACCACTCCATTGTTTCGTCATCAACTTCAAAGTCAATGTATAAAATACTAAATTGATTTCGATTAATATAAATCATTAAGTTGTATATCATCATAAATAGCTCCTGCACCGTCAATGTTTCTATTTCTATACTTAATGCTTGAAGCACCTTTGAGACTGTGAAGTTGGTTGTATTAATTCTAATATCATTTGGAATTCCTTTTCCTAAGATATTCATAAATTTGTACATTCCTTCATCTGTTAATAGTTCTCTTAAATCTTTTCTAAGGTACTCCATTGAACGATACATCTGTGGATTTTCTTCAATAAATTTTTCTAATTCTGTGTTTAAAACTGTTTTAGGTTTAAATTCAAATATTGAAGATAAATCTTCTTTAGATGAAACATAAATAAATTCTGCACCCTTCGGATTAATTAATTCATCATTTTCATCTGTAATAATACATTTTGTCTTTTTCTTTTGGACAAAATATGAATTCAAACATTCTATTAATTCATATTTCAAATTTGATTCATACATTATATGCAAACCAGATTGAACAGGAATCATTAATGTATGATCACCATACTTAATTTTCATCATTCATTCCTCCTATTGTAATGCATCTGTCATCAACTGTTATTGATTCTTGAAGAGAATAAGTATCATTAACATTCGTAATACTTTGATATTGTGTTTCAGTAACAATAATAAATCTAATATCACCTTGAGACGGACATTCTCTAATAACTCTTTTGCTTAGCGTTTTAGCAGAATCAGCATTAATACATATCTTACAAAATACTGAATACTGTATTCTTATAAATCCATCACTATCTAAGTACTTAACAAATTGTCTATAATCTCTTCTACCTTGTGGTGTTGTAACAGGTAAATCAAAAAATAATATCATTCTCATAAAGCGATTCTTAGTCATCTTTCAAGCCTTTAGAAATATCTACATAAAGAACATCACTTGTTCTTTCTTCTAGATATGCAATATAAGAATCAACAATATCTTCAATTGCATCGTTTAAACGCATCCATTTATCATTTATATAAACTTTATAATTCAAAATACCAATAACTTCTTGTTTCATTTGAGAGTTGAAAGTATCATTAACATTTTCAATTACCCATAAATCAATGATTACTCGAAGTGGTTCAATAAAATCATATGTAAGATTAAATGGATTTGATTCACCAATATGATGTATTCCTAGTTGTGTAATCAATCCACGAGAAGCAATACATTTTGAAATGTAGCTTGCGATTATTTTGTATCCATAATTCAATGCATAATTGTATGTACATGGAATATCTCTAGTAAAGTCAGGTCCAAACATTGCTTGAAAATAAATTCTAGCTGAAGCTGCTTCACGATTTGTTTGATCATCAGTGTATACAGAATCTTTATATTCAACCAATTGATTGATAATTCCTTCAGATCTTTCTTCCAATCGTAAAGCATCAATCTCACTTTTAATTTTCAATTCAACAATTCTTTTCCATAACTTTTTCTTTCTAGTAACTTTCCAATTTATTTGTGCATTTAGCTTTTTAAATACTAACGAATGGCCATTAAATGGCTGAAATACACCAATCGGATCATTCTTTTCATCACATATAATGACATTAATATTATTTTCAACTAATGCACTTAAAAGTGGAATCGTCATAATAACTCTGTTATGGCTGAATATAACAGAATCAATATCCCCTAATGGGATATTTTGATATTCATTTCCTATAGTAATTTTTAATTTGTTTAATGATAAAGAGACTTTAGATTCACTACCAATAATTATAGTTTTCCAACCCATTTAGATTGTTATTTCTACAAAAAAAATGGTCACAATGACCATTTTGATAGTTTTTGAATGAATCTAATTCTTTCGGATTAGTATTCATTCTTATTATTTGTACGAAATTATTTTATCGCATCATTAGCCAATTGCCAAGTGAATTCTTCTTTTTTAATTTGCTTAAAAGCACCAGGAATTTCTTTAGGTGAAACAACAATAAGATTACCTGAAGGATTATCAATAAATCTCAAACCTAAAATATTGTATTTAAGTTTAATATATTGTGCATCTGAATCAGCTTTGATTATATTATTGTCAGCAGCTGGCATATACTGTCCAACAACTGTTGGAGGTGTACCAGGTCTATCAATAATCAAGCTCAAATATGCTAAATGATTAGCTAAATCATAAACATTTCTATCATTTTGAACTTCTTTATTTGCTGATTTCAATTTTTTATCATCGCTTTTATCATCGCTATTTAAATTCCAATAGTGACGATTTACATAGTCAACATAGCATGATTTATCAATTTCATTAAAATCAACTCCATCTTTATTTGATTTGGTTTTCAAATCAAATTCATTAATCAATTGATTTCTAATTTTATTTCCTGTCACATATATTTCGTTATATGAAAAAACATTAATATACTTTAACTCTAAAAGTTTATTTGCAATACTACCAATATTGAATGTCATAGCACAATTTGCAGCAGTATTGTAAATGATGTCATTCTTGTAGGCTCTAAATCTGAAATAACCTGTAATCAATTCTCCATTTTCATCAAGCAATTCATTTGCCTTGTAGTGTTTTTTGATTAATGCAATGTATTTTTCTTTGTTAATGTTACCGTCCTTATCAACAATAACTTTTGGAATATGAATTGCAATATGTTTCTTGTTTCCTTTTTTATCTGTAACTTTATAAAAATCTACCGCAGCACAATTCACCCTACTAAATACTTGTTTGTAATTGTTTACACCAACAATTGACAAAACATCAGTGTCTTTATAACTACTTTGTTTTGCAATCGTTGCATCAAAGAACTTTCCTTTGTAATTCTTCTCAACTTTTGTCGAATAAAATGGAACAGTATTTTTAATTTCTGTAATAATTGAAAATGGACTTTCACATGATGTGCCATATGCTTTTTCAAACATTCCACGAATGAAATATTTTAAAGATCTTGTAGTATCTTTATCAGTTGAGACCATTTCTTTAATAAAATCAGAATAACTCTTACCTTTCGTAGGTGATTCTTTATGTTTTCTTAAATCGTAATTTGGATAATAAGAAGATAATGTTTTATCAGCAACAATTAATAAAGCAGCATCATGTGCGTGGTGTTGATCACCATATCCACGAACTTTATCAAAATTAAAAGCTTTTCTGTATAAACTCGTATAAGTAGCTCTTAAAGATACAATGTGAGTATCATAATTGTGATATTTATTATACGCATTCAAAATAGCCATAAATTCACGAATGATATATCTTGTGTCTACCAAATTCTGATTAATGAACTCATCTAAATCCTGTGATTCCAATAAAAGTCTTTGTTTTTTCTTTTCCGAAATCAGCTTCATTTCATAAAGTTCTTCCACTCGTTTTACATAGCTTCCACTAAAAATGACTTTGTCTCCAATTTTTTCATTACTCTCAATAAATTCGAGAGGAAGTTTATTTCCTTTCTTTGCATTAGCTAACTTAGAAATCAACATTTTATCGTCCATAGAGTCATCACCATATCCTCTTGGTAAAATATGGTCAATTTCATAATCTTCTAAATGATTGATTTTAATTTTTTCACCTGTTAGTAAATCAATACCATTTTGTCTAATGTATAGCTCAATTTTTGTCTTATTTTTTGCTTCATATTGAGCAATATCTTCCCAGTTTTCTACTTCTTTTTTATATTTCTTATTTTCTTTTACTTTATTTTCTAAATAATCGTAAAGACTCTTCATTTTATCAAAATGTTTTGCTGGTTGTTCTCCAACAATAGAATGATCTTTTAAATCCCTTGCTGTTTCAATAATAACTCTTTCAGGAATACCATAGACATCTACTAAGGCTTGATATACTTTCATTGCTTCATTCAATCCACGAATAACAGGTCTAGAAATAGGAATAATAGGTTTATCTTCATTCATTAATAAATCAATACCTAATTTTCCGCCATTATTTTCCAGAATCTTTTCATATTTATTTGCAGAGAAATTAACTGGATTTCCATATTCATCAGTAGCTTGACTAATTAATGTCATTTGTTCATTCGTATATTCTGATGTGTTATCATCAAACAATAAAGACAACAAAGAATCGCCATATTCATTCATAGGATACTTCAAAATAAACTTTTCGGAGAATGCGTAAAAACCATTAGATTTCAATTTCGCTAAAGTTTTTGAAACGTCTTCTGAATAATGACATTCATTATGAAAATAATCAATTTTAGACTTTTCTTCATTGTACAAATTGATTGAGAGAATAATATCTTCAATTTTTTTTATTTTCTCATCCTCTGAAAAAATATCAAAAATATCAATAATTGATTCTAATTTTAGTTGAGGAATTTTCTTTGCGATTGTTGGATATAGAGTGAATTTGTTATTAAATTTTCCATTTGAATTTTCTGAATTTCTAGCACCAAAACTCTTCAGATGTAATAATTCAGCAACTTCTGAATATTTCACTTCTTTCCCAGTCAAAAATAATTGATCAAATACTTTTACTTTATCCTCATAAGTTAAATAGTAAGTATCTTCATTTTCAGATACAGCTTTTAAGATATTCATTTCATTTAAAATACTAAAAGTTTCTGCTACTAATGAACCTTTTGGTAAAGCAAATTCATCTGGAAGATACGTACAATGAGATCTCATTCTATCCTTCCAGGCCTTAATAGTTTCATATTCATTAACAGGTTTCTCTCCGTGTTTCATTGAATAATCATAGCTATATTTAAAGTTTCCATTTTTAATTGCCCATTTATTTTTGGCATTTTTTCCTTGTGGTCCCATGTTATATGGAATACGAGCAGAAATAATGCTTTCACAAACCTCAATAAATGCACCTGTGATTTCCGGATAATATTCTTGTTGCTTTCGTAAAATAGCTCTTGCTTCTTTTACATAAAGTCCATTTGGAAAACCATTTTCCAAATTACGAACTGCTCTCAAATGATTTTTTCCAGCTTGTTTTCCTTTTAAATCTTGTTCATATTTTTTATATTCTTCAGAATTCACATCTTTAGACATTTGTTGTTCATATTCATCAAGTTTATTTACAGCAACTTCACATAAATAATCAAACTCTTTCATGATTTTTGAAACGTTCATCAAATCATAAAGTTCAACTGCATTTGATAAAAATTCTGGTAAATTTGACTCATCTGCTTTTAAATCATTGATTCTGCATTTATCTTTTTCTAACGATTCATCAATCTTTTTAGGATGAGAAACATAATTAGTAATCAAAAGCAAATATTCAATCAACTTATCTTTTTCTTTTTCATCTAAAACAAATTCAGCATTATTACATTTACTTTTGATATCTTTTGATGTTAAATTTCCTGCAAAGACTGGTTTTAGAATATCATTGCTCAATGCCTTTTTTGATTCATCTAAAATGTTAATATATCCATCAATTGATGTATAAAATTTATCTTCAAAATCTTGGAATGTGATTTTATCTGTTTCAACAAAATCAATTGTTTCCATCAAAAAATGACCTCTAGCATGCAAAATATTATAAAGGCATAGAAGTAATTCTCTTTTTGACACCTTTTCACTTAAAGCTCTTTTTCTCAAATGATAAATAGTCTTATCAATTGGTCTAAGAATCACTCCATTATTTGTCGTATAACACAAATAACCATCTTGTTTTATTTCTTCCTTAGAAAGAACATTAAAATCTGAAAATGCATGCAATAATTGTTTCTTTCTCCATTTCTTTCTATAAAGAGTTCTACGTGCACTTCGATTTAATCTAGATTCCTTTGCTTCTTTCGCCCCGTCAAAAACATGTGTTCCCATATACAACATATGAGCCCCATCACTTACAGCAGATCCCGTTGATCCAATGCCTATATCAAAAGCAAATACATTTTTATAATTTTCCATCATACACTCCATCTAAAAGCTAAATTTTAGTTTTTTCTTTCTACCATTATAATTCAAATGATTCATATTTCTTTAACAATTTAATTGATACTATTTGTTTTTTGTTCAGATTTAATCCTATCAATTTCTTCTTGCACAAGTTGTCCCATCGTTTTTTCAGATATTTCATTTTGATTTTGTGCTTTTGCCGCAACAGATTCATCTGCAAATGCATCAAAGATTTGTTGTTTTTCCTTCAGTAAATCAACAATTTTTTCATCAATTGTATTTTCACAAAGAAGTCGATATACAAATACATTGGATGTTTGTCCCATTCTATGAGCACGTGCTATTGCTTGGTTTTCAATAGAAGGTTTCAATTGCGGTTCCGCAATTACAACAACACTTGCAGCTTGAATATTCAAGCCAGTTCCACCTGCTTGAATCTGTGCAACTAAAACAGTACCTGGTGCACTTTCGCTAAATTCATCAATTATTTCCTGACGTTTTTGAGAATTAATTGCACCTGTAATAGGTTGCAAACAAACATCACTAAAATATTCACGTATTTTACGAATCGTATCTAAAAAAAATGAAAATACAATAACTCTTCTTCCTTCTTCCTTTGCTCCGTCTATAATTGTTTTCAATCTAGCTGCTTTAGAAGAATAATTTAAATCATCAACATCCCAAGAAACTCTTCTTATAGAAGCATAACTTTTTAAAAATACATTTTCTTCATAAATTCTTTTCTCTTCTGCATTTAATGCAACCCATGCTTCTTTTTCAATTAATTCCGGTAATTCCTTTTGAACATCTTTAACTTTTCTTCTGTAATATACCGGTGCTATCTTTTCTCTATATGTATTTGCTGAAGATATGTATTTATATTTCTCAGCAACTCTGCTTAATGTAGGATTTAATTGGTTAATTAATGCAATCATTTCATCCACTTTATTTTCCAATGCTGTACCTGTTAAATAAAGATGGCGTTCCGCTTTCTTTCCTAATTCAATAACATTCTTTGTTCTTTGCGCTTCATTGTTTTTAATATAATGTGCTTCATCAACAACCAATAACGCAAATTTATAATCTTCAGGAAGATTTAAGTGTTTTACGGTTTCATACGTTGTTACACATACGCCTCCAAATCTTTGCCATCTTTTAAATTCTGCATTTCGACTAGAACCATGAACTTTAATTGCTCGTAATTTACTATGTTTTTGAATTTCTCTGCACCAATTGATCAATACAGCTGCAGGGCACACAACAATAAAATGTGTTGCGCCAATATTTCTTAAAGAAACCATTGTTGCTATTGCCTGTAAAGTTTTACCTAACCCCATTTCATCCCCAAGTAAAACATTTTTTTGATGAAGAATATATTTTACACCCCATTCTTGGTATACTCTCAATGTAGTTAATAACCCATCAGGAAAAAAACATTCTTCTTTTATTTCTTCCGCTAATTGTTCTGGCAATCCATAAAAGACATCACTGTTTCCAAATAGCCCTGGTAATAGTTGATCTAATATTGAATAAATTCTAGCTGAATTTTCTTTGTAATATTTCCACAATTCATCATTGGTGATTTTCGAAATTTCTACTGAATTCCATTTTACAAAAAGATTCTCTACTTTTTCTAAATATTCAAAATGTTCATCACTTTCGAGAAATTTATAATATTTAAATATTTTTATTTTCAAAGAATATGGAGATTTATACCAATCTTCAATTGTAAATTTTTTATCGTTGTTTTCATTAATAGCATTATAAAACTTAGAATATTTAGCGTGAAGCGATTGATAAATATTAATTAAATCTAGATACTTATCATATTGATAAACTTCATTCAACAACATTGTAGATTCTTTTGATCTAACAGTTTCATCAAATTTCAAACTAATTGATTGTCTTGTTCTTTCTTTTATACTTTTAGCATAACGAATAATGTCATATGCCGTATTTTCACTAATCCCATAAACAGCAGATATCGTCCATACCGTTGACTTTAAAACATCTTTTATAGAAGAATAACCATTTTCTTTTAGTGAATTAACTCTTAGACCTTTAATATCATTTTTCAATTCATCTATACTTATTTCACCTAAAAGATTTTCTGACTCTACATCTGCTAAAAATATGGCTTTTTTTTCTATATTTTTCACCATTAAATCAATCTTATCTTGAATTGCATTTAATTGTTTTTTCTCATTTTTAGCATTCACCAAAATATTATTGAATTTAGTAAAGGATGGTTCCTCAGGATCCTCCTCAGAATATAAATGAATACCAAATGCATCAGAAAGAAATGCACAGTACTCATCCACATGATTTGAAAATGAATCATAAGCATCTTTCGAACTAATTTTATTATATTGGAATTTAAAATTCTCTATCTTTAAGGTGTAATTTGAATCTTCTAAATCACACAAAATATTTGCTGTTTCAACCGAATCATTCTTCACCTTTGAATTCTTAAAAAACCAACTAACAGATGAAGAAAATAATGGTTGTACTTTTTCTTTGCTCTCATTTATAACTGAATGATATTGATTATAAAAAGAATAGGCTTGATTATAGATTTCTAGAAAATGTCTATATCGAAATATCTTTTCAACTATGTTTTCATCAAAATTATGTACATTAAAAGAAAAATAATAGTTTCCAAAAGATCCAATATTTGAATGTTTGACTTTATTTGAAACGTAATTAATTATTGCACCTTGTATTTCCTTTTCTAAATCAACTTTCAAATGCAAAAAGTCTTCTAACATATGATCATATTTATACAGATTTTCAAACTTCTGTTTATAATAATTTCTATCATTCCTAAAACTTTTTTCATTATGCATAGATAGCCCCTCTAACTTGCTTCGATTTTATAACAATTTTATAACTTTTAATCAAAAAAAATGAAGCTTATATCTCTATAGGCCTCATCTATAATTCTTATTCTGCATCCAATTGATCTAGCTTCTCATTCAACAATTCAATTAACTTTTCTTTTGAACGAATTAAATCAAATGTTTCTTTCTCTCCACCAATTTCTGTATGATTTTCTTTTAGAAGATAATATTGTCTTCCAAGCTTTTCATAAGACTTTGATAGTTCTCTAGAAAGGTGCCCAATCTCACTACGAATTTCTGCTTTTCTCTTTTCTACTTGAATTTTCTTCCAAACAGTTTCTGTTGTTTCTTTCATTGCTTTCATTGCTTCTTCTTTAAAAGAATTAATCTTTTCATTCAAATCATTTTCATTATTTTTATTTTCTGCCATGTTATTTATTCCTTTCCAGATTTATGAATCAAATCTAATGTGATATTTTTTATATCTTCATTACAAGCATCTTTCTCTTTTAAGATTGTCATCATTCCACCAACAATGATATCTGCATAGAATCTTGTATTCGTAAATTGATATGCACCATTTTCTACACCTTCATGTAATAGTTTTTCTAAACCATCAATAGTTGCGTTCTTTGCTTCTTCAATGGATTTAGAAGATAATTGCATCAAATCAACATCATCACCTTCTAATTTTTCATATAACTCTCTAAAAGACACAATACAGTTATCAATAAACTGTTCTAATCTTTCTTCATATGTAGGTTTATCCATCGATGCATGCATCATTTCATTAAACACTTCATTATATTTATCACTTATTGCATCAATTACATCATCTTTTGATTTAAAGTAATAATAAAACAATCCCTTTGCGACATTCATTTCTTTGACAATAGAATTGATCGTTGTATCTACAATTCCATTTTCTTTAAATAGCTTTTCTGCAGCATCAACAAACTCATTTCTTCTTTCTTCACTATCTTTAGATTCTGCCATATATGCCTCCTGTTACTTGCAGTATAGCACTGACTGAAAGTCAGTCAAGTGTAATTTTAAAGAAATGATGATACAATACTTCCATGAAATTGATATGTCCAATTTGTAACAAAACATTAAACAAAGTAAATAAAAGTGCAATCTGTGAGAATAATCATTCATTTGATTACGCAAAACAAGGTTATTTAAATC
Organism: Eubacterium sp. AM49-13BH; assembly: GCA_963650865.1. Classification (GTDB taxonomy): domain Bacteria; phylum Bacillota_I; class Bacilli_A; order Erysipelotrichales; family Erysipelotrichaceae; genus Bulleidia. Next base: position 34,245 of record CAVJMM010000005.1, read on the forward strand.
TATTGATCAAACAATCGGTTGATCATGGTGACAACAAAGAAATGGTACAAGCTAGAACAGAGTTTTTAAATTCTGGTGGTTATGCATTCTTAAAAGATGAACTTGTTCGTTTAAGTAAAGAATACAATCCTGAAACGTTATGTGATCTTGGTTGTGGTGAAGGCTATTATACAAAAGAACTAAAAGCACATGAGAAGTATGGATTTGATATGAGTAAAGATGCTTTAAAACATGCATCTAAAAATGATTCATCCACACAATATGTTGTTGGTTCTATCTTTCGACTTCCATTAGAAGATAACTGTTGTGATATGGCTTATACTTGTTTTGCCCCTTTTGCGAAAGATGAAATTGAAAGAGTTTTAAAAGATGGTGGTAGATTTGTATTTGTTTCACCTGGTCCAAAACATTTATTAGAGCTAAAAGATTTTTTATATGAAACACCATATGAAAATGTCATTAAACCATTAGAAACAAATATGGTAAAAGAAAAAGAGTACATGATTTCCAATCAATTCCATTGTAATCAAAATACTCTACTCTCTTTATTTAAGATGACACCTTATTACCATCGTACAAAAAGTGATGATATTGAAAAACTCAACGCTTTAGATGGTATGAATATCACTGCTGAATTTGTAATTCGTATCTATCAGAAACAGGTTTAACCTGTTTTTTCTTTACACTAAAATCATATTCAATACTTGATAATAAATGATTGCGAATGCAATAAAACTCAAAGACTTTGGAATTGTTTCTTTAATCAAATCAGATAAAGATACATGAAAATAGTCACTCGCAACAGACAAACAAATATGCGTTGGTGATAATTGACTAGCTGCATGGCATACACACATCAACAATACCATAAATGGCATACCACCTTGTAATGTCGCAAAAGCAATTGATGTTCCTAAAGCTATGATTCCACTCGCACCAGATATAATTCCACCAATAAAAAATAACAAAACAAAGATCATATACGTAGGTATTGGTAGTTGTGATAGAACATTTGGAAGTAATGTTAATACACCACTGAAACCTATAAATTCTTTGAATACTAAAACCAAGAACGTATTTCCAATCATCTTCTTTTCAAATGATGATACAAAGAATGGTGTGATTTCTTTCCATTGAAAGTGATAAACAAATAAACTAAATACAATTGATAATAAAATTGCGACAACAACATTCACTTTAAAGATTAATATCAATGTTAAAATCAACAGTAAAGATGATAAATGTTTTAACAAACTATATACATCTTGTATATGAAATTCTTGTTTGTCATGATTTGATTTTGGAATCTTTCTCAAAACACTAAAATATCCAATTGAAACTAATACAATGATTGGAACAATCATTCCTAATAAGAATGATGTAATATTCACACCAGAAATATTACACATCAAAAGAACAGATGCATAAGTTGGTAAAGAACTTTCTGGTATATGACGAAACCAACTCGCTAAGAAAGCTTGCTCTTTTGGTTTTAGATAATCATGTGTTTGTTCATCTACCATTTGACCACACAAAACCATTGCGGCTGCAGATGGTAACAATCCAATAAATAAACACGCTCCAGCACAAGTAATACGTGTACTATGAAAAATATGTTCTAAATCAATTTGTGCCAGTTTGATTTGATTGCGTTTTTCTAACATTCTTTGTAGAAACGTAATGAGATAGATTGATATTAATATTTGTAAAGAACTCCAATTTGTTAATACATTTAAGAATTGATTGAAACTATCTTTCAAGGAAACATGAAAGAACAACATCATCATAACAATTCCCGCAAGCACCGCCTGATATAAAGGTCTCTTTAATCCTAACGCAATGATTATCACCAAAAATACGATACCAACATAAATCACTTCCATATATTCTGTCCCCTTTTCGAAATATTATGAAGAAGTTGATTTTCATTTACAAGTGACATGCATAAACCATCAACTATTAAATTTGATAGTAAAAAAGTAGATTCGAAAATCTACCTTCCAAACAGTTCTTCTTCACTGACATTTCTACTATGAAATGTTTTCTTTTCTGCTTCATAGACTTGATATGTCGCAAATGTATCTGCTTTCGCCCTATGTGTACCTGGAGTCACTTGGTAATATTCACATAGATCTTGTAAACGATGATGTGCAAGATTAGGTAGTAATCTTCTTCCTAAAATCATCGTATCACTATATTGATTATGAATATCTCTTTTTCCTAAAGTACTTAAGAATCTTAAATCAAATGATAAATTTTGCCCGATTAAAAATTCTCCATCTAAAAATGAAAATATTTCTTCTGAAATCTCATTGAAATGTGGTTGATCTTCTACCATTTCATTTGTGATTCCTGTTAGATTTGTAATAAAAGAATTGATCTTTTTCTTTGGTTTCATAAGATGATTGTATTCATCTACAATCATTCCATTTCTAACTTTCATGATAGAGATATCAATCAATTCACAATATCTTGGATCTAGACCCGTTGTTTCTGTATCCATGACACAATAATCATCAACAAATTTTGGAATGTAATTTCCTGCAACCATACTACTTCCTCACAAATCCAGATTTGATTGCCTGTTCTTTTACAGCATTTGCTACTGTAGGAACTACTCTTTCATCAAATGGAGATACAATGACATACTCTCGATTTAATTGTTCATCAGATACTAAAGAAGCTAGTCCTACAGCTGCCGCAATCTTCATTTCTTCTGTAATCTTTGTTGCCTTAGCGTCTAATGCACCTCTAAATAGTCCTGGAAAGGCTAATAAATTATTGACTTGGTTTGGATAATCGGAACGTCCTGTTCCAATAATATAAGCACCTGCTTCTTTTACTTCTTCATACGTAATTTCAGGTTCTGGATTTGCCATCGCAAAAACAATATTTCCTTCATGCATCGATTGCACCATTTCTTTTGTGACAAGTCTTGGTGCAGAAACACCAATAAAGATATCTGCATCTTTCATACCTTCTTCTAAAGAAGTATAGTGTTGATGATCTAGATTTACATATTGTAATAATTCTTTTTTTAAATCATTATAAGAATCTGCCTGATCAGGATCTACACATCCATCAATATCAAACGCATAGATTTTATGAAATCCATAGTTATATAACATGCGAATGATAGAAGAACCTGCTGCACCACAACCGGAAATGATGACTTTTTGTGTTTCTGGTTTGACTTTCTTTAGTCGCATACAATTGATCAATGCAGCTAATACAACAATTGCGGTACCATGTTGATCATCATGGAATACCGGAATACTACATTCTTGAATCAATCTTCTTTCAATTTCTACACATCTTGGTGCACTAATATCTTCTAGATTGATTGCACCAAAAGATGGAGCTACCATTTTACAAAACTTGATAATTTCTTCTGTATCTTTTGTATCGATTACTAAAGGCCAAGCATCAATATCCGCAAATCTTTTCATTAATAATGCTTTTCCTTCCATAACTGGCATTGCAGCTTCAGCACCAATATCACCTAATCCTAATACTGCAGTTCCATCAGAAATGACAGCGACTGTATTTCCACGATTTGTATATTGATAACTACATTCCACATTTTCATGAATCTTACGACATGGTTCCGCTACACCTGGCGTATAATCCAAAGACAAGTCTTCTGCATTTTCACATGGAACTTTTGATTCCACTTTTAACTTACCATGATACTTTTCATGTAACGCTAAAGATTTTTCATACACATTCATTTTTCAATCCTCCAAATCGTATATATCATTTCCATGAATATCTATTCCAACAAAACAAGGAAAATCTTTCACTTCTAACTTTGTGATAGCTTCAGCTAATAGATCTTCAAACGCAATCATTTCTCTAGAAACAATGCAATGAGATAATAGTGCTCCTACGCCCCCTGCACAAACAAAATAGATCATTTGATCATCTTGAATTGCTTGTTTTACAGCTTGATTTCTTCTCCCTTTTCCAATCATTGCTTTCATACCATGTTTCGCTAATAAAGGAACATAAGGATCCATTCTTGATGAAGTCGTTGGACCAGCAGATCCAATCACTTGATTCTCTCGAGCAGGTGTAGGACCAACATAATAGATGACTGCGTCCTTCAAATCAAAAGGTAAAGGTTGATTCTGATCAATCATTTCTACAAGTCTTTTATGTGCTGCATCTCTTGCGGTATAAATTGTTCCAGATAAAAGTACTGCCTCACCTGCATGTAGATTTAAAATATCAGATTCTTTGAGTGGCAACGTAATATGTTTCATGAAATCACCTTCTTTGCATGTCTACAAACATGACAACAAATATTGACCGCAACAGGTAATCCCGCAATATGCGTTGGTGCATATTCAATTTGTACTTTTAGCGCTGTTGTTTTTCCATGAAATCCCATTGGTCCAATCTGTAATGCATTGATTTGTTCTAATAATTCATCCTCTAAAGCTTTATATCTTTCATCTGCATTTGATTTTGAGATTGGTCTTAACAAAGCTTCTTTACTCATTTTCGCACAAGAATCAAATGTTCCGCCAATTCCAACACCAACCACAAATGGTGGACAAGCATTGGGGCCAGCATTTTGTACAGTCTCTAAAACAAATTTTTTCACACCTTCTACACCATCTGCTGGCGTTAACATTTTTAATGCTGATTTGTTTTCTGAACCAAATCCCTTTGCCATTACTTCAATTTCCACTGATTCCCCATCTACGATATCAATATAGAGAATTGCTGGTGTATTATCTTTTGTATTTGTTCGCTCGAATAAAGGGTCATCCACTGAAGAAAGTCTTAGACAATGTTCTAAGTATCCTTTTCTTACCCCTTCATTGACTGCTTCATTTAAATTACCACCAACAAGATGTACATCTTGTCCAATATGCAACCAAACAATCATTAACCCTGTATCTTGGCACAACGGAATTCTCTCTTCTTCTGCAATCTTTGCGTTTTCCATCAACATTTCCATGACCGCTTTAGAACGTTCGTTTACTTCTTTTTTAGCACTTCGCTTGATTGCCTGCAAAACGTCTGCATCATAAACGCAAGCGATTTCTCCAGCCATATCTGCAATCGCATTTGTTATTTCTTTTACATTTATTTCTTTCATATACATCATTTTATCAGTTAATTATATTTTTCATACAGAAACTTGATTTTCCAATATCAACGTACTACAATGTTTAGCAGTTACCGTTATAGAGTGCTAAAGGAGGAAGTTATAATGGCAAAGAAACAATTCAAAGCTGAATCAAAGCGTCTATTAGAATTGATGATTAATTCAATCTATACAAATAAAGAAATATTTTTAAGAGAATTAATTTCCAATGCATCTGATGCATTAGATAAGAGACATTACATTTCTTTAACAGATAAAGAAAATAAAGTTTCTAAAAAAGATCTTAAGATTACAATCACAAGAAACAAAGATACACGTCAACTCATTATTGAAGATACTGGTATTGGTATGACAAATGAAGAGCTTGAAAAGAATCTTGGTACGATTGCGAAAAGTGGTTCTGCTGAATTCCGTGAGCAATTTGAAAAAGCAAAGAAAGACACAGATATCATTGGCCAATTTGGTGTAGGATTCTATAGTGCATTCATGGTAGCGAAGAGAATCCTTGTAGAAACAAAGTCTATCAATTCTGATAAAGCTTATAGTTGGTCTTCATCTGGTGAAGATGGTTATGTGATTTCAGAAATTGATAAACCAGAATATGGTACAAGAATCACATTAGATCTAAAAGATGATACAGATGATATCAATTATTCTGAATATCTAGAAGAATGGAAGATTAAAGAACTCATTAAAAAATACAGTAACTATGTACGTTATCCAATTGAAATGGAATGTACAAAACATGTTCCAGATCCAACAGATGAAAACAAAACAATTGATACACAAGAAGTAGAAACATTGAACTCTATGGTTCCACTTTGGAAAAAACAAAAATCTAAGATTACACCAGAAGACTACAATGAATTCTACAAATCAAAATTCAATGATTGGGAAGATCCACAAAAAGTCATTCATTACTCAGTAGAAGGAAATATCTCATATACTGCATTGTTGTATATTCCTTCTAAAGCCCCTTTCAATTTCTACTATACAGATTATGAACCAGGTCTAGAACTTTATTGTAAGAATGTATTTATCATGGATAAAGTCAAAGATTTGATTCCTTCTTATTTCAGATTTGTAAAGGGACTTGTAGATAGTGATGATCTCAACCTCAACATTTCTCGTGAAATCCTTCAACAAGACCGTCAAGTAAAGATGATGGCAAAATCTATTGAAACAAAGATTTCATCCGCATTAAAAGAAATGTTAGAAAAAGATCGTGAAGGATATGAAAAGTTCTTTGAGAATTTCGGATTAAATCTAAAAGCTGGTATCTTCTCAGACTATGGAATGAATAAAGACAAATTACAAGACTTCATGATTTTCAGAAGTTCTAAAGAAGGAAAATACGTTACATTGAAAGAATATGTAGATCGTATGGATAAAGATCAAAAAGCAATCTATTACGCTGTAGGTAAAACGATTGAGGATATTCAAAATCTACCAGCAATGGGTAAATTAAAAGAAAAAGGTTATGAAGTATTATACTTCTTAGATGAAAGAGATGAATTCGTTGCTTCATCTATTATGAACTATGCTGATAAGCCTTTCCAATCCGTTAATAAAGGTGATCTTGATTTAGAAAATGAAGATGAAAAGAAAGCAAGAGAAGAAAAAGCTGAACAAAATAAAGATTTGTTAACAACAATGAAAGATTCTCTTGGAGAAAAAGTAAAAGAAGTACGTCTATCTTCTAGATTAACAGATGAAGCAGCTTGCGTTGTCGCAGATGAAGGTATGTCATTAGAAATGGAAAAATATCTTGCTTCCGATCCAATGGCAAAAGCACAAGGCATGAAAGCAGTAAAGATCTTAGAACTCAATCCAGATCATCCACTCTTTGAAAAACTACAACAATTAGAAAAAGATGATCCAGATACACTCAAGAAGTATACTTCTGTTCTATTTGATCAATCATTGTTAGCACAAGGTTTAACAATTGATAACCCAAAAGAATACGCAAAAAATATCACAGACTTAATGATGAAATAAACGAACCCCTAACTGTTAATCAGTTGGGGTTCGTTTTGATTTATTATTTCTTTTGGAATTGCATTTGTGAAAAAATGATTGCAGAGAAAACAAGAATACATCCAAACAATTCTCTCAAACTCAATACTTCATGTAATAAGATTGTTCCCGCAAGTGCCGCAAATACAGATTCCAAAGATAAGATCATTCCCGCAATGGAAGGATCTGCATCTTTTTGTCCTACGATTTGTAGCGTATACCCCGCTCCACTAGATAAGATACCTGCATATAAAATCGGAACAGCTGCCGCAAAGATATCTGTTAGATTTGGATGTTCAAATACAAGCATTGGAATCAAACAAAATAATCCAGAAGTTAAAAATTGAATACAACTTAATTGAATTCCATCTATTTTTTGAACAAAATAATCTACAATCAATATATGAAACGCAAACATCAATGCACAAATCAATACTAAGATATCTCCATACGCAATCGAAAAATCTTCATTCATACAAAGAAAATACATCCCAACAATAGAAATACCTACCGCAACATAAACGTTCCATTTTGATTTCTTACCAAGAAACAAAGATAAAAGAGGAACAATCACTGTATAAAGTGCTGTCAAAAATCCAGCTTTTCCTACTGTTGTATAAATAATTCCTGTTTGTTGAAACATGGAAGCAATTGCCAAAGCAATTCCACAACAGATTCCACCAATCCACATTTCTTTTTTGTTTGAACTTTTCTCTTCATTTCCAGTGAATTTCTTTAAAACTGGCATCAAAATATATAAAGTCGTTGCAGCGATAAAATTACGAATACATATAAAAGTCCATGGACCAATATGATCCATACTAACGCTTTGGGCAACAAAGGCAATCCCCCATATAAATGCAGCCAAAGCTAACAAGAGATTTGATTTCATTTTACGCATTCTCTTCACTCCCCTTGGCAATAAAACCATGTTCAAATGTAATATGCAAATGTGCTTGATATGTTTCTTTTTCAAAAGCTTTGTTCAATGCATCTGTGATTTGTTCTTTTGTATAAGAACAAGAAAATGGAACAACAACATCAAAAAACAAATTCAAATGTTCTTTTCCAGGAACGATTCTTAAATCATGCATACTACAATCTTGATCCATTTCTTTCAATGTACTAGAAATGATTTTTTTGCATTCTAATGAACGTGGCGTATCTTTTTCTAATGGATCCATATGTAATGACATTTGTACATGATATTTTTCTAATATATTTCTTTCTGCTTCATCTACAATTTCATGAGCTTTCATAAAATCCATATCAGAATCCATCTCACAATGTGCACTTCCAAAATGCGTATTTGGGCCATAATCATGAATCATTAAATCATGAACACCTTTTATATCTGGATGAGATAATAATTCTTCTTCTATTTCTTTAGCTACACTAGCCTCAATGGGATTTCCTAAGATCGCTCCTGTAATTTCTTTTGCCATCCCATAAGCAGAATAGAATAAAAATAAAGATAATAAGACACCTGCAATTCCATCAAAAGGAATATTTGGATATGCACAAGATAATACCATCGCAACAATGGATAATAATGTAGTAAACACATCATTTTTTGCATCTTGTGATGCTGTTTTCATCGCTAAATTATTTAATCGATCTCCAAGTTTCTTATTAAAAGCAGCCATCCAAATCTTTACTAAAATTGAAGATAACAGTAATAAAAATAAAACATTGTTAAATACAATTACGTTAGGATGAATGATCTTTAGTACACTTTCTTTAAATAGCTCAAATATCACAACAAAAATAATGATACATGAAATAAAAGAAACTAAGTACTCCATTCTTCCATGACCATAAGGATGTTCTTCATCCGCAGGTTTATTTGCGACTTTATACCCTACTAAAGTAATCAAACAAGTTAAACTATCTGATAAATTATTAAATCCATCTGAAATGATGCTCACAGAGTGAATCATCATTCCAGATACAACTTTGATTACACATAAGAATACATTACAAAATATTCCAACAATTGTTGTCATCAACCCATATGCGAATCTTACTTTTTCATCATGAATACTCTCATAATCACGAACAAATGTACGTACTAACCAATCTGTCATGTGTATTATTCTACAACAGTCACATGTACTTTTCTATTCTTAACAAAATGATTATAAGAATACTGATTAAAAAAATACAAAATATTACTTGGTAAAAATATCGCTATCACAATATATAACGTATTGTAGATTCCAAATCTTTGATATGGTGCAATCAAAGATGTCATAAGGAATACCCCACCTACAATACTTAACCATTTCATCCCATATCTTTTTGCTTTATATCCTGCGTGATTCCAAGTGAACGCAACAATCAAAGAAGCCAATGATAAGAAATAAATAGATGGATAAAAATATGTTAAACGACTCATTTCTCCAAATAATAATTCCACAAAAGATAACACTACAATTTTGATCCAATCTTTTTTCAATACATGTTGACTCAAAGAATATTGAGAGAAAAGAATCGCCATCATTCCTAGTACCATTCCTAACTTCTCCATTTCATTTAAACTACAAACAAATCCTGCAATCACAAATGTATGATTCAATAAAAATGCATCACTTTTTTTCATATAATTTCCTCCAGTACATGTATTTTATATTTTGGCACTAGTTTTACTGTACCTAAAAATGTACAATAAACAAAAAAAGAGAAAAAAATATGGAAAATGGAAAACACAACAAAACACTTGTAACGATATATACATTATTTACAGAACAATCCGATGAAAGTCATCCTATATCAATTTCAGATATCATCGCAGAACTAGAAGCACAAGGTATGGTTGTAAAACGTAGACTGATCTATAGATGTATGGATGTTTTAAAAGAAATTGGTTTAAATATCCACCACACACGCACTGGTAAAGGACATGCCTATTATTTAGAACATTCTTTATCTAATAGTGAAGCTTTAGTACTCATAGAGCACATATCTTCTTCCCCTGCTTTTTCTAAAAATGAAAGTCATTACTTGATTGAAAAAATTAAATCTACTTTAAGTATTCATCAAAGAAATTTATTACCTGATTGTTATATATCATCATCAAAAACAGATAACGATGATTTTCTAAAAAACATAGAAATATTATTACCAGCAATATCATCTTGTTTATTTGTAGAATTTCAATATTATGATTTAACATTTGGTAAAAAAAGAAAGTATCGTAAAAACAAAAGAATCTATCATTTAACACCTTATGCAATTGTTAGTAATAACGCAAAATATTATTGTGTATTTTATGATCACAATCATCAATCCTTTACAAACTATCGCTTAGATAAAATGGATCAAGTTCATATTACAGAAGAAAAAGATCATCCTGTACCATTTTCAATTGATGATTATATGCGAACAAATATGAATATGTACCATGGAAATGCTTCAACAATTACTTTACAAATCGATTCTTCTATTGAAAATAAAGTATTCGAAGAATTTGGAGAAAACAATCTCATTCTTTTAAAAGGATCCGATGAAAACAAAAAAATCATTAGTATCAAAACAACAATTACACCAACATTAAAAAGTTGGTTAGTATTATACTATAAACAAATAAAAGTGATAGGACCACAAAGTTTAATTGATGAACTCGTTACTATCGCAAACTATTTCAAAGAAATATATGGAGAAGAATATGGAACAAGCAAATAAGATCCAACAACTACAAAAAATCATTGATTCATCCAAGCACATTGTATTTTTTACAGGTGCTGGTGTATCTACAGATAGTGGAATTCCAGACTTTAGAAGCCAAGATGGTCTCTATCATCAAAAGTATGCATTACCACCAGAAGAAATCATTTCTCATCATTATTTTGAAGAAAATCCTGAAGAGTTCTTCCGTTTCTACAAAGATAAAATGCTGCATCTTGAAGCCAAACCAAATAGTGTTCATCAATTCATTGCGGAATGTGAGAAAAAAGGAAAAAGCTTAGGTGTTGTTACACAAAACATTGATGGATTACATCAAGCTGCAGGTAGTAAAAAAGTATATGAAATCCATGGTTCTGTATTAAGAAACTATTGTGAGAAATGTAATCATTATTATCCAGTGGAATATGTTCAAAAGAGTCAAGGTGTTCCAAGATGTAGTTGTGGCGGTATTATTAAACCAGATGTTGTGCTATATGAGGAAGGATTAAGTGAATCTGTTTTATCTGGCGCAATTGCGGCGATTCAATCTGCAGATACAATGATTGTTTTAGGTACAAGCCTTGTTGTTTATCCAGCTGCTGGATTACTACGTTATTTTTATGGAAAGAATCTTGTGTTGATCAATCGTGATCAAACACCATATGATGATTCTGCAGATCTCGTTATTCATGTTGTATTTAAAAATGTATTTTCTCAAATTCATGTTTGATTAGAAAAACAAATCGATATCATTAACAATTTAAATTGTTTGAAACATACGATTCATTAAACTAATAAATAGAAATATTTAGGAGGTTACTTATGAATCGTATGTTTTCTAAAACAGACTTAAGAAAAATGATTGTTCCACTACTATTTGAACAATTGTTGATTCTTGTTGTAGGAATGGCAGATACCTTTATGGTATCGCACGCTGGAGAAGATGCCGTATCAGGTGTTTCTTTAGTCAATAACTTCAATACTATTTTCATTTACATTTTCACTGCACTTGCTTCAGGTGGAGCTGTTATTATTTCACAATACTTAGGAAAAGAAGAACAGAATAGCGCAAACAAAGCCGCTTCACAACTCTTAACGTTTTCAACACTTGTTTCCATTGGAATTCTTTTGTTTGTAATATTATTTAAGAAACAAATGCTTTCTCTCATATTTGGAAAAGTAGATGCAAATGTCATGGATGCTTGTTTAACTTATTTAACGATTACTGCATTTTCTTATCCTGCTCTAGCAATCTATAATGCTGGTGCATCAGCTTTTCGTTCTATTGGAAAAACAAAAGTTACAATGTATGTCTCTCTTATCTCTAACTTGATCAATATCGTTGGAAATTATATTGGAGTATTCATTTTAAAGATCGGTGTTGCGGGTGTAGCATGGCCTACATTTTTATCTTATGTATTTTCTGCATGCATCATTACTTGGTTATGTTCTAAAAAAGGAAATGAAGTACATTATCATCTTAAAGATATTTTCACATTAGATGGAAAACTCATTCAAAGTATCATGCATATCGCTATTCCTAATTCCTTAGAAGGTGCAGTATTCCAAATTGTAAAAGTTGCCTTGTCATCAATCGTGGCCTTGTTTGGAACTTATCAAATCGCAGCCAATGGAGTAGCACAGTCCATTTGGTCACTCGCCGCATTAGCTGGACAAGCTATGAATCCTGTCTATATTACAGTCATTGGACAAACCATGGGAGCGAAAAAGATTGATGAAGCAGAATATTACTTTTCGCATCTCACAAAAATCACGATGGGTATTTCAACGATTTGGTGTGCTATCACACTTGCCGCTACTCCTCTTCTTTTAAACTTCACAGGCATTTCTCAAGAAGCAAAAGCATTAACTTTCACATTGGTTTTGATTCACAACTTATTCTGTGCTTTTGTTTCTCCATTTAACTGTATTGGTAGTGGACTTAGAGCGACTGGTGATGTGAAATATACAATGTATGTTTCTATATTCGCAACGATTTGTGTAAGACTTGTTTTCTCTTATATCCTTGCGTATTTATTTCATCTTGGTGTGATTGGTATCGCTCTAGCAATGTGTATGGATTGGTGTACACGTGCAGTACTCTTTATCCTTCGTATCAAAAGTCAAAAATGGAAACAATATCAGCTTATATAAAAAGTAGCATTACGCTACTTTTTTCTATGCCTTCTTCTTTCTTAGAATTGTAAAGATTGCGATTCCAACACAAGATATTCCAAACATTAACGATAATCCTAATACATTCGAAGTATCACTTGTATTTACTTGTTTAGATTGTTTCTGAGAAGTTTCTTCTTGTTTCTTTGTAGAAGAATCATCTTTCTTTTGTTCTTTTTTGTCTGTAGAAGAATCATCTTTCTTTTCTTCTTTCTTAGAATCTTCTATTTTCTCAAAAATAGGTTTTACTTCAACATCTTCTTCAGGCATTACAAATGATTGATTTTCAATTGTTATATTTCCTGTTACAACTTCCCAACCTTTGAATTGATATCCTTCATTTGCGGTAGCTGTTAAAGTAATCTGATTACCAGAAATAGAACTTGTCACATCTGCACTCGCACTACCATTTTCAACTGCTTCTACCGTTATACTGTAAGATTTCTTATGATTGATTGTAAATGTATCAACAACACTCATATCCGTTGTACGATAAGTTGTTACTGTAAATTGATTATCCGAAATACTAACACGTGAGATATTTGGTACTTGTTCTTGATTCAAAACTTTCGCATATTCAAAACTTGTATCTTTTTGAATATTATAGAATTTTGAACCAGATGCTGAGTTAGCAGTTACATATAAAATACCTTCTGGATTTGTAATCGAAGAATAATTTTCATCATCATAAATTGATGCATCTGTCATTGGTGTTTCTCCATCCATCATATATGTACGACAATATACGTGATCATGGCCCATAAGTACAACATCAATATCTAATTCTTTGAATACAGGAGATAATTGTGTACGTCTTTGAATGATATCTTTATCAGAAGCATGATTAGCTACAGAATAGATTGAATGATGGAATGTAACGATTTTCCAAGTAATATTTTGATCCTTTGTAGCTTCAATCGCTTGTTCCATAAATGCTTTATGTTCTGCAGTAGAAGTATTGTTACTATTCAACGCCATGAATAATACATGGTTATAAACAAAGTAATAATCTCCACTTGCGGCAGTTTTTCCATATGCACTTTCATTTGGAACATTGAAATGTTCATCATACGCCACAGAACTTGTATCATGGTTACCAACATTCGTAGCTACAGGTAAATCATATAGTGTATTGTGATTCAAGTAATAACCATATTGTTCTTCACTTGTTGCTTGTTCAACTTGATCCCCTGCAGATAACATGAATTCTACATCTGATAATTGTTCATTATTCGCAATCAAATTCAATGTAGCTTCCCATCCTTTTCCATCGCTTTCTGCATTACGACTCGCACCAATTTGTGGGTCACCTGCAAATGCAAAGGAGAATGCACTACCAGTTCCTGTTTTAAATGTTTTGATTTCAGTCTTTGTATCTCCACTTACGATTTGATATGCATATGTCGTATTACTTTCTAGATTCGTTGCGGTTGTTTGACAACTATAGTAACCTGTTTTATTTGTAGCACTTGTAACCTTTGGTTCATATGAAGTTGCAGTTGTTGGCATATTTTCATCAACTAAATCACTTTGTTTTGCGATTAGTAGCTTACCACCATCATTATAATTACTATACCAAGTGAAATTACGTTGTGTTTCATCACTACCGATAGATAAAGAAATGTTATCAATTGTTTGAGACTTTGATTCTGTTGAGAAGTTCAAAGAAGGCATTGCGAAATAAATTGCATCATTTGTTGGACAACTTTGATGCACTTCAACCGCAACAATATTTTCTCCATCATTTAAATATTGTTCTACATTTTCCCATACAGAAATACTAGAAGTTGTAGTAGTAATTGTTGATGCTTTATTGCTTTCTTCATTTGGTCCTTTTGGCATTGGTCCAGGCCCTGCACCTCTACAAGCTTCATTCACATATTGTGTATTGCTTGTAATACTACTATCATTGAACCCTGCAATCTTATGACCATTCAAATATACTGTTACAGCTGAAGATTCACTATATACAACTTCACCTGTAATGGATTTTACAGAACTTTTATCTGTTACATTAACATTTGTACGAAAGAAATAAGGCGCAATATCCTTTTCTTTAGTTTCATCTGTATATTGGTTCAATAACACATTCGGAATTGTACCTTCTGTTGGTGTTTCTCCTTTTAATGAACCAAATGAACCTGTACCAGTGTTCCAATCTGTTAAATTAGATGTTGTCCAACTTGTACGATCTGATGCATCAGAAGAAGGATCACTTCCACTATCTAAATAGTTCCATGTCGTATTTTCATTGATCACTGTATTTTCTTCCGCAACAATCGGCGTAATACTTGTAAATACAGTAGAAACTGTTGTGATACTTGTCATCATTGCAAGTATCAAAGAAACTGCTTTCGTAAATTTCTTTTTCATCATCACTTTTTACCTTTCCCATCTTTTGATGAATGAATAAATAACAATGCAGATATAAAAGTAGCTATTGGTACTGTTAATACAACACCAATCGTTGCACATAATCCTTGTGTCAATTCTATTGCCATATAATCTGAAGATAATAATTGTTGAAATTGATAACCATAAGCTATCAAACTTATCATGGTTGTTAAGGCTGTTCCAGCAAAAGCAAGTATCAATGTATTACTCATTGTACCTATCATATCTTTTCCAATATTGAGACCTGATTTAATCAAAGCATTTCTACTGAAAGAAGGATTCACAATAACCAATTCTTCTAAAGCAGCAGCTAAAGAAACCGCAACATCCATCACTGCTCCCAATGCAGATATTAAAACACCAACCAATAAAAGTGGACGAATGGATAAACCTGTGGAATAACTCACTAAAAATAAGTTTTCGATTTCATCACTGTTATAACCTGTTAAATGTAAAAGCATCGCAAATATCGCAAAGATGATTCCAGTAACAAGCACGCCTAATAACGTTGATAATAAGCCAACTGCAGTTCTTCTACTAAATCCATTTAATAGAAGTAAAGAAACTCCAGTCGTTATCAAAAGTGTTAAAAAGCATATTACAATTGGATCAAATCCATGATAAATTGCTTGTGCGAGAAATAGAATGACTGTTAACAAAGAAAACGCAACCCCTAATAGTGCCCTCACTCCTTTCCTTCCTCCAATCACGATTACAGCGATTCCAAAAGTAACGATCAGGATTACGATTGGTATCGATCTATCATAATTGAATACTGTGTAATAAGGTTCTGCATTTTCAGGAGTATCTGCACAAACAATCACTCTTTGATTATTTGTAACACGAATGTTATGAACTTTTGAAAGACTATTATCGATTTCTATTTCTTGTCCTTTTTGATCACCTTCTAATAATTCCACAACGATTTTCTGTTCACCCAAATAAAGAGAAGAATCAACAGAATCTTGTTCT
This sequence comes from Eubacterium sp. AM49-13BH, assembly GCA_963650865.1. GTDB lineage: Bacteria > Bacillota_I > Bacilli_A > Erysipelotrichales > Erysipelotrichaceae > Bulleidia. The sequence continues at coordinate 50,587 of CAVJMM010000005.1, forward strand.
AAAACTTCACTTGTAATTTGAACAACTCTTCCTTTTACATAGTGAATAGATTGTGTATTATACATTGTGTATTGATTAATCTGGTTCCAATCAAACAAAGAAATAGCAGCTAAAAAAGCAATACCAAACAGTATCGTAGCGATTTCAACACTCTTTCTTTTCATAACACTCCCTCCTGTCCCAACAATTCTAATGAACAAGCGTGAATATCTTTGAAATATTCTGTAAATTCAATGTTAAAAAAGGCATGTCATACAAAACATGCCTAGTTACGATTTTTTATTCAACAAAGATTTAGTTTGTTTGATTATGGTTTTTTCTTAAAAATGTGAAGATAGCAATTCCAACACAAGATATTCCAAATACTAAAGATAGTCCCATTATATTAGAAGTATCCATTGTTTTTGCTGTCTTGCTTTCTTCCTTTTTATCAGTTTTATTTTTTTCCTTTTTATCAGTTTTACTCTCTTCCTTCTTAGTTGGTTTCTCACTTGCTTTTTCACTAACTGTAAATTTTGTACTTGCTGATCCATCTTTCCATACTAATTCTAATGTATGTGTTCCAATAGAAATAGTATTTAGATATGTATCGTTCAATGTAACAATTGTTGAACCATCTTTAACTGAATACTTGTTTTTATCAACAATTGTTCCGTCTACTTTGATATTTTCTAACTTAGAATACGCTCCACTACCTTTCACAGATAAACTTCCTTTAGTGTTTCGTATCCAACTTCCATTAGCACCTTCAAGAATTTTATATTCTACGTGAACAGGTGTTTTTGACTTTTCTTTGAATGTAACAGAAATCGTATGTCCTTCTGTAACTTTCGTAAATACATAATTAGCTGATGCAGATATTTCTTTACCATCTACTTTTAATGAATCAATTTCATATCCTTCATTTGGAGTAATTGTGAAGTTTTGGTTTTTTCCCTCTACAACTTTCACTTCTCCATTTGGTGTTATTGTTCCATTTTCACCTGCAGAAGCTTTAATTGTATATAAAGTTTGTGGAAGTTGAATCACATAATGAAATGTCTTGATTTCACTATCTTGTAATCCACTTTTTACCGCAATTGTCTTCAATGTTGTCTGAATACTTTTTCCTGCAATACCTGTTATAGATATTGGAGAAGTATAGAGTGTTCCATTTGTTATACTTGGATTAGTTCCATCTACTGTGTAATAAATGCTTGCATCTTCTGTACTAGAAGAAAGAGTTATTGTTTGATTTTCTGTATATGTTCCTTCCAAAATATCTACAGTTGGAGCACTTACTACATCTGCTGCATTGATATGAATTGTTATTGTTACATTAAGAACAACACCATTCGCATCAACTGTTTCTGGTAACTGAACAGTACCATTTAATGTTACTGTTTGTTCTGTTAATACAGAAGGATCATAACTTCCTGAAGCTGGTGTATCCGTATTCCAAGTTACAGAAGCTTTATTTTCTGTATCATGATTTGTTTTAATAGAAACTTCTTTTGGTAAATTCATTGAATCATAAGAAGTGCCCTTTTCTACTGTCATTGCTTCTGGAGAAGTAATACTTACTAAAGTGTCTTTTTCTTTATCCACTTCTGTAATTTCTCTAGGCTCACTTGCATAATCTGTACTTGTACTATCATTCACTCTTTCAGAAATAATATACATGTGATAATCAGTTCCTAATGTTTTATCACTTAATTCTTCTGGAAGAACAAATGTTCCACTTCCAAATACTTCTTTGCCACTTACATAACTATCTTCAGATTTATTTTTCAAATCATTTAATGCACCATAAAAAAGTATTTTCGCATCTGAAGAATCATATGTTTTATCTGTCAGCATAACAGAAACCTGATTCACTTCATTTGTTGTATCTGTAGTATAGTCAAATGGAATTGTAATCAATCCATCAAATGTTTGTGTTACAGAATATTCGCTTCCTTGACGAATTTTGATAGATTTTGAATAATCTAATAATGTAAGTTTCCAAACTTTGGCTCCTGTATAAGTTGTAGAGCTTATATTTTCACTATCTTTTGTAATTGTTTGTGTTTTATCAGCATCGCTTGTAGTTGTTAATAAAACTTTTGACTTATCAAGATTAAATGCAGGGCTAACTCGAATAAATGAATTATTAAATTCATATGATGCTATTTGTCCACCACCATATACACTAGCAACATTTGCAGAATTCGTTGCATCATATGATCTCAACCAGGAATGGTCTCCCCAACTTCTAGAAGTATCATTAGCATACAAATTATTTGCTTCTAAAGCAGAAAGTACAAATATTTTATCTGTTGTATTTACATCTTTATAAGAACCTCCATTAATTGTATATCCTTCTGTCATTTCCTTTAAAGTTGTATCCAATATAGCGCCTTTCTCAACATCAGAAAAAGCATTTAAATAATAAGTGTTTGCCAACCAACTTCTAATAGCACTATCCGCCCAATTATTATTAGATCCAAAACTTTGATGTGTTTCTACACGTCTCTCTCCACTCAATAAAATACCTTCACTTGATGTGGATTGTGTAGATGAACTACTAGCAAGAACACGATATAGTCCTGTAGTACCATCATATGTATTTCCATAATACACTTTTACACCATAATCAGAATTCCAACCACTAGATATTGAATATAAAGGTGTAGTACCTAAGTTCATTGTATACAAATTTTTGATTTCTAAATGAATCGTAGAATCCTTCTGGATTGAATAATCTTGTAAAGTATTTCCATCTTCTAATACTTTTCCAGCATAAGTCAAAATCTGATTTTCTGGACTGATTCCTTCTTTATCTTGTATTTTTAATTTAATGTCTTCAATTTTATCTGTCGGTTCAACTTCTAGTGTTACATGCTTTCCACGTACACTGATAAATATTTGTTGTGCTTGAATATCAAGCGTTGTTGGTACAACACTTAATGCAATAATCATTGCGATAAATAGTGATACAATTCTTTTCATCATCCTCATAAACTTTCTCCTTATATACAATAAAAAATCCTACTAATATTACGGAGTGGATATTATCAACCGTAAATTAATAGGGTTTTATCATTCTAATTGTATGCAACGTAAAAATGACACAATTATAGTATTAGTGTTGTGTTGTGTTGTGTTGTGTTGTGTTGTGTTGTGTTGTGTTGTGTTGTGTTATGCAATTATGCTTGCTCTCAATCATTCTTGTCAACCTCCAATATCTACTTTTTAAGTTTAATTGAAGTTTACCATAATATAACCATCATGAAAATAGAATTCTATTTTTTTATTGTTTTTTTTACAGTAAAAGTGCTAAATCATGCATATTTATGCAGTATCTAGCACTTCATGTGTGTACTGTATTATTGTTTCAAAATGAATTGATTGATTACTTCAGCGATTGCGTTATGATCACAATCATTTTCAGTAATATAATCACAATCTTTCTTCATTGCTTCTACAGTATTAGCTACACCAATCCCTAATCCTGCTTCTTGAATCATAGAAAGATCATTATAATTATCACCTATTGCGATGGTATCTTTGATATCTACATCTAATATCTCACACAAACGCTTTAATCCATTCCCTTTGGATACACCTTTACGATTAAATTCCATGTAACGATTAGAAGAGAAAGAAACATCCATATTACCCGTTAAATCTGTTATTTCAGATTCAATACGTTTTAAATAATCATAATCAGTATTCATATAGATTGCTTTAACGATTTCTTTACCTTTTAAGAAATCAATATCATCTGAAAAAATTTCTGTACATGGTTGACGATTCGCTAGATATTCTACTTCTTCAGGATAAAAGTTCCTTACCCAAACTTGATCAGGTGTATATACATGCAAACAGAGATGATCATATTCCAATCCTTTTTTATATAAAGCTTCTGCTTCTTCAAAAGTGATTCCTTGAAAATATAAAACTTTTTCATCTTTATTTTCAGTGATTGCACCACCATTATAAGAAATCACATATTGGTTTTCTTGATCATAAAGACCTAATTGTTTTGTTGTATCATGGACTGAATTATATCCTCTACCAGTACATGGAACAAACTTCACACCCAATTCTGTTGCCTTTTTGATTGCTTCAATATTTTCTTTTGAAATCGTACGATCACGACTAATCAAAGTCTCATCTAAATCACAAACTATTATTTTATACATTACGTTATCCTCCAAAAGAATTATACAAAACAATTCATGAAACAATATTCCAAATTAGAATACACCCTTAATAAATATTTCTAAACCAATCAAGATTAAAATAACACCACCTAAGATAGATGCTTTATTGGATAACTTTGTACCAAATTTCTTACCAATTTCTAAACCACACCAACAAATAACAAACGTTACGACTGCGATAATTAAAGATGCAACAAGTGCCATTGTTAAATCATATTCCGCAATAGTAAATCCAACTGATAATGCATCAATAGAAGTTGCGATACCTTGTACAAGTAAAGCGCCTTTTCCAACTTTCTTTTCTTCCTCTTCTGCATCTTGATCAAAGCCTTCCTTCAACATGCTTCCACCAATAAAGAGTAAAAGAATCAATGCAATCCAAGGAATAAAAGCTTGAAAAGAATTAAAATATTCAACAATCGTATGAACGCAAATCCAGCCAATCATTGGCATCGCAAACTGAAAAAACGCAAATGTTCCTGCAATTAAAAACATTCTATTTTTTTTCATGTTTACTTCATTCAATCCATTTGCCATTGAAACAGAAAAAGCATCCATCGCTAGTCCAACACCTAATGCTGCACTATTCACAAAAAACAAAATATCCCACATCTTTCTACCTCCAAAAAAAATACCGGCCATGCAATGTCCGGTTAAATTCATACTTAACAGATCATGCATAACTAAAAAGTCATACATGAGTCTCGCTTTTTAAAACAAGCCAGGTAAATAATACCAGTATGTTGACTTGTTACTCTAGGAGCTAGCTACTCCCTCACGTGCCAAAATATTAAACTATGACACGCATTGGTTAGTCAATGCTAATTTTATTCACTCCACCTAAGAAATAGGATTTCGCATCTTCAAAACTCATTCCTAAAGATACAGCTAATTCTTCATAGAGATATTTTTCTGCAATTCGTAAATATTCATCATCTACAGAAGCAGCTTTTTTGTGTTGTTCCATGCGAATACGATTTCGTTCACAGGATGTTTTAATAATTGATACAAGATCTGAAATTTGATCTGTCTTTAATAAATTTGCATATTGGCTTTTCATATTTGCAGATTTATTTTCTAACATGCCAATATTTGGTGTTGCTTGAATCAAATCTTCAATCTCTTCTTTTGTAATCAAATCTCTTAAATGACCTGCCTTGTTCGACACAGGTACTTGCATTCTTGTAGAACCATCCGTACTATTATATGGAACTAATACATAACATTTTTCGCCTGTAAAACCACTTTTTTCTTTGCCAACAACTCTACAAACATCTCTTTTATATACTACTACATCATTGATCTTATACATGTGTCTCACCTCATTTCTGCCTATATTTTAGCATATTTTAGAGTTTTTTTCATGCACAAAAAAAGCTGCTGAACTGAAAAGTTAAATTCCACTTTCAAGTGTGCAAAATTGAATTTACTCTT